>CALKVG010000304.1 GCA_937998045.1 uncultured Myxococcales bacterium | reverse complement strand
CGTCGGCAGCGTCAGATGTGTATAAGAGACAGACCACGTACTCGCTCATGATCGCCCCGCCTCGCCCGCGAAATGAGCGTCGCCGCTCAGGGCCAGCCGCCCGGATCTTCGAGCGTGAGCCGCTCGTCGAGGCCCAGCATCAGGTTCAGCGACTGGATGGCCTGGCCGGCCCCGCCCTTTACGAGGTTGTCGGTTGCGGCGAAGCACGCGACGGTGCGCTTGCCGTCGCGGATGTCGCCAGGCTGGATCCCGACCTCGGCGTAGTTCGATCCCTTGACGGCGACGACCTCCGGCAGCCTCTTCGCCGGCACGCGCACGAACGGCTCGCGTGCGTACGCCTCGGCGTAGAGCTTTCGCAGGGCGTCTGCGCTGGCGCTCTCGTCGACGTGCGCGAAGCACGTCGCGAAGATGCCGCGCGACAGCGGCGCGCTCACGGGAACGAAGCGCAGCGAGACGTTCCGAGCGCCGGCGTCTCCGAGCGTCTGAAGGATCTCGGGGATGTGCTGGTGCTCGAGCGGCTTGTACGTCTTCAGGTTGTTGGAGCGGACGGGGTGGTGTGTCCCTGCGCTCGCAGCGACGCCGCTGCCGCTCGACCCGGTGATTCCGACGACCTCGACGGGTCCTGCGAGCAGCCCGGCCCTTGCCAGGGGCAGAAGGGCGAGCTCGATGGTCGTCGCGAAGCACCCCGGCGAGGCGACGTATTTCGCGGCGCGGATGGCCTCGCGCGAGAGCTCCGGCAGCCCGTAGACGAACTTGCCGCTCGAAAGCTCGCCGGGGGACGGGTGCTTCGCGCCGTAATACTTCTCGTAGACGGCCGCGTCGCGCAGGCGGAAATCCCCCGATAGGTCCACGATGCGGGCGCCCGTGCCCATGATTTCCAGCGCGGACTGCGCGCTCACCTTGTGCGGCAGACCCAGAAGCACGACGTCCATGCCGCGCGCCGCCTCCGCCGCGGACATGCCCTCGAACTTCAGCTCCGTGCGGCCCTCGAGCGACGGATGCGCTGCGCCGAGCGGCTCGCCTACGTAGTCGATCGACGCCACGCGAACGAGCTCGACTTCGGGATGCATGAGCAGCCGGCGAATGAGCTCGGCTCCGCCGTAACCGCTCCCTCCGACGACTGCGGCCTTGAAGCGTTTGGGTTTGCTCGCCACGAGCCAAGACTACCCAAAGCGCCTTGCTTCGCCACACGCGCTGCATCCTGGGGGCTTGCCACGGCGTGGTACGCTGCATCGCGCGATGGCGACCCGGGACGCTCGCACACCCCACGCCGAGAACGCCGCCGCCTGGCTCGCCGACAAGCAGCGCGCCATGGAGGATGCGCTCGCGCCGCTCGTCGAGGCCAACTCGTACACCGAGAACCCGGAGGGCGGGCGGAAGGTCGGCACCATGCTGCGCGACCTCTTCTCGATCCCGGGCCTCGACATCGCCGTACGACCGAGCGAGAGGTTCGCCGATCACCTCGTCCTGCGGTCGCGGTCGGACGTTCCCAACCGCGGCGCCGTGGCTCTCGTCGGGCACCTCGACACGGTGTTTCCGCCCGGAACGTTCGAAGGATACCGCCGCGACGGGGACCTCGCGCGCGGTCCCGGGGTGCTCGACATGAAAGGCGGCCTGGTCGTGGTCGCGTTCGCGCTCAAGGCGCTTGCGGCGAGCGGCGGGCTGGAGGCGCTGCCTCCGCTGCGCATCGTGATCGTCAGCGACGAGGAGGTCGGTTCTCCCGAGGGCCAGCGCATCATCGCCGCGGCGATCAGCGGTTCGGGGGCGTGCCTGGTCTTCGAAGCGGGGCGCGCCGGCGACGCCATCATCACGCGCCGCAAGGGCACCGGCGCGATGACGGCGGTCGCGCACGGACGCGCCGCGCACGCAGGCAACGCCCACCAGGAAGGGGCCAACGCGGTCTGGGCCATCGCACGATTCGTGGACGGCGTGCAGGGCCTGACGGACTACGCGCGCGGTGTCACCGTCAACGTGGGCAGGGTGGCCGGGGGCCAGAGCAAGAACACCGTCCCCGACCGCGCCGAGGCGCAGGTCGATCTGCGCTTCTGCACCCGCGCGGACGCCGAGCAACTCGTCGCGGCCGTTCGCGCGCGAGCGGAGGAAGCTGCGGCGGGTGTCCCCGGGACGCGAATCGATTTGCAGGGGGGCATCGCCCGTCAGCCGCTCGAGCGCACGGACGTCAGCGCGCGCCTGATGGCCGAGTACGCGGAGTGCGCGCGCGCGTACGGCCTCGGTGGCGACGAGGCGCCGCTCGTCGGAGGAGGAAGCGACGCGAGCACGTCGAGCGCGCTGGGGATCGCGTCCATCGACGGCCTGGGGCCGCGCGGCTCGGGCTTTCACACGAAAGAAGAGCTCATCGAAGTAGGGAGTCTCGTGCCGAAAGCGCAGGCGCTGGCGCGCTTTCTGGCGCTGCGCGATCGGTGAAGAGGCTGCGACTCCAGCCCCAAGGCGCACTCCTCTGCTAGTGTCCCACGGGCGATGCGCCGGCCGCTGCTCCTCGCCCTGGGACTGGGCCTGTCCGCCTGTCCTGCGCACCGCGACGCCACGCCGCTCATCGCGGTCCACGCGCACGGCGGAATCTGGGAAGCGATGCTCGGCGATGGCCCGACCGGTGGTGCGCACGCTCGCGTGCACGTCATGAAGGACGGCGAGCAGCTCGGCGGTCCGAGCGCGCTCGGTCGGCCCGGCGACCTGATTCTCGAGAACGACGAGGTCGTGTTCGTCATCGACCAGCTGGGGTCGAGCCTCGGCTTCGCCGAGAGCGGCGGCAACGTCGTCGACGCCGCCGACGCTCGCGCGCGCAAGGACGAGCTCGGGCAGATGTTCACGTACTTCGGGACGTTCCCTCGCCAGGGCGTCTACGACTCGATCTCGAGCGGCACGTCGCCGGACGGCAGTGCATGGGTCGAGGCGCGCGGCCACGAGCTGTTCGAGCCGAAGCTCGCCGTCTCGACGCGTTACACGCTGCGCGCTCCCGACCGTGCGCTCCTCGTCGAGACGACGCTCGTGAACGCAGGAGCTGCCGCCGTCGAGCTCCCCTCCGTCGGGGACGCGATCCAGTGGGGAGGAGCGGAGAAGGTCGCGCCCGGGATGCAGAACGGCTTCCGGGGGCCCTCGAGCGGGCCGTACGTGGGCGGCGTCGGTCGCTTCGTGAGCTACGCGATGACCTCGACCGACGGCACGGTCGACGGCGTGAGCGGCGGCTCGTGGACCGACACCGCCCTTCGCAAATCGGTTAAGGTCCCGCCCGGCGGGAAGACGTCGTACGCGCGCGTGCTTCTCGTGGGCGAGCGCGCGGACACCGCGAGTCTCGTGGGCGAGCTCGCGCTGGCGGCGGCCAAGCCCGTCGGCGAGGTTGCGCTCCACGTCGTGGGGGGACCCCTTGCCACGGGGGAGAACGTCGAGTTGCTGCCGGACGGATCGCGCGAGCCGCTCACGCTCGCGGCTCCCTTCGCCGCTCGCGTGCCCGTCGGTCGTTATTGGGCGAGCCTGTCGTCGAACCCCGGCGCGCGCGTCGGTCCTGTCGACGTGAGCGCGGACGCCGCCGCGCGGGTGGATCTTCCGGCCGAGGCGGCGGCGAGCCTGGAGGCGAGCTGCGCGCTTTCGGACGGGACCGCCATGCCGTGCAAGTTGACCATCGAAGGCACGGGATGGACGCGGGACCCGAGCTTCGGGCCGGCGCACGCGGCCGGTCCGGCGCGAAGGCAGGCCACGACGGCCGGAGCCCCGCTGCGCGTGCTCGTCGCGCCGGGATCGTACCGCGTCACCGCGTCGCGCGGTCCGGAGTACGCGCTCGACTCCGTCGAGCTGGATCTGACTCCGGGTGGTGCGCGCACCGTGAAGCTCTCGCCGTCACGGGTTCTCGACACGCGCGGATATCTGGCGTGCGACTTCCACCAGCACACGATCCTCGGCGCCGATGCCCCAACCTCGACGCGCGACCGCGTCATCGCCAACGCGGCGGAGGGCGT
Source organism: uncultured Myxococcales bacterium (assembly GCA_937998045.1). GTDB lineage: Bacteria > Myxococcota_A > Polyangia > Polyangiales > Polyangiaceae > Palsa-1150. The sequence goes on along the minus strand of CALKVG010000304.1, from coordinate 13,030 downwards.
CGAGGTCGCCGTCGCGAGCGAGCACAACCTGGTGGCGGACCTGGAGCCGCTCGTGCGCGAGCTGGGGCTCCAGCGAGACCTCGTCGCGCTCTCCGGCAACGAGATGACGAGCGACGCGAACCCGCACCCCTGGGGGCATGCGAACGTCTGGCCCCTCCCGCTCGATCCCGCCAAGCCGCGCGGCGGTGCGCCCGGCGTGCGCGAACGGACGGCGCGCGAGCTCTTCGAGGAGCTGCGCCGGGAGCGAGCCGGGAGCGACTTCGTCCTTCAGATCAACCATCCGCGCAGTGGAGCGACGGGCTACTTCGATCTCTTGGGCTTCGACCCGGCGCGAGGCGAGGGGACGGACGCCGGCTACGGCGGTTCTTTCGACGCGGTCGAGGTATGGAACGGTCGCAACGTCGATGCGCGCGCGCGCGTCATCGACGACTGGCGGGCCCTCTTGCGCACCGGCCATGCGGTCACGGCGACGGCGGACACGGATACCCACGGCATCGTGGGCCAGGAAGCGGGGTACCCGCGGACGTACGTCCGCGTCGCGGACGACGAGCACCTGGATGCGTGGGACGCGGCGCGCACGCAAGACGTCGTGCGAGGGGTCAAGGGCCTGCGCGACGTCGTCTTGACCGATGGACCGATGCTGCGGGTGAGCGCGAACGGGGCGCCGATCGGGGGGATCGCGCGAGGGCGCGTGGTCACCGTCAAGGTGCATGTCGAGGCCGCGCCCTGGGTCGACGTGGATAGCGTCCGCGTCGTCCGCGCGAAGGAGGGAAGAGGTGAGGGTGCAGCAGGCACGCGGGGCGAGCGGGACGAAGCCGTGAAGCGGGTGGTTCTGAAGGCCGGCGGAGGGCGGCGGTCGGGGACGGCGGACACGGGCCGTAGCGAGGGGGCGAAGGGGACGACCGAGCGAGGCGCGCGGATGGCCGACGTGGAGTTCGTGCTGACGTTCGATGCGGACGATGCGTTCTTCGTCGTCGCGAGCGGCACGAAGCCGATGTCGCCGGTGCTTGGCCAGGGAGGCAAGACCGGGGCGGACCTGCTTCCCTGGGCGATGACAGGGGCGATCTGGGTGGACGCCGACGGCGACGGCGCGTCGCTGGGGAGGTGAGTCGGCCGAGCGGTTGTGCGCGAGCGGTTGCGCGAAGAAGGAGACGAAGGGTGCTTGCGCTGGCCCGTAGGTCGACTAGGCTCACGCGTCCGTCCGGGCGCTCGGTAGCAGGCGCACGGATGGGGTCTCGGGGCGTAGCGCAGCCTGGTTAGCGCACTTGACTGGGGGTCAAGGGGTCGTGGGTTCGAATCCCGCCGCCCCGACTGAAACGGTCGGGATTCTGGCAGTGGCACAGAGGTCAGCCGAGGCAAGGGCCGAAACCGAAGCCCAAACCCCACGGCCCGGTTGAGCCCCTTCGCGATGGTCGGCTGCGAGAGGGCGTCGATCGTGCGCAGGTGAACGGCACTCCACCCGGCACACCGTTTCTGGCTTTGCGGCCACGGCGCCAGGTTGGGAGCGCGCACGGTGGGGCTGTGGCCTTCTCTCGTCGTTCCGTGACCGGCGAAAGGAGCTCACTCGGTCGAGCTTGGTCGGGCGGGCGGTGCAGTCAGGGGGAGAGCGCGATCGCCGCGACGTCGTGCGCCGGGACCGTGAGCGTGAACCGTGCGCCGTCGATCGTCGCGGCGAAGGGGACGGGAACGTCGGCGAACAGGTCCACCGCGGCGGTCGCGCCGTGCGCGGGCAGGCCGAGCGGAGAAAAATGCACGGCGACGGTCACGGGAAGCCCCGCGGCTGTCCGGTTCCACAGCTGCACGGCCGCGCGGTTGCCGGCGGCGTTCGCGACGACCGAAGCGAGCACCTGCCCGGGGGGATGGCCGGAGGGAAGGGAAACCTGCAGGCCGTCCGTATCGAGGAACCGACCGTACGCATAGAGATCCTTGTTCGCGTCGTACGCTGCCGTGTAACGCGGGAATGCGCGTGCGTTCGGCGTGTCGGGATACTCGTCGCTCCGGAGCGGCTCGGCGAGGACGAAGGCCCATGCGAAGGAGTCCGCGAGCCCGTCTCCTCTCGGGCCTGCGTCGATGCCCGGGTCGGCGGCCATCTCCGCCGGCGGAATGTCGCGCTGGAGTCCGAGAATGCGCCCGGGCAGCGTGTAGCGCGCGATCTCGGGGGCCGGCCGGGAGCCGCAGGGGAAACCTTGCCCCCGATCGAAGTCCGGTGTGGAGTCGCACGCGAGACAGTGACTCGCGTAGTCGTAGCCGAGCGGCCGGGTCGGCGCCGGCGATTGGATGTCGACGAACCGGCCGTAGAAGTCGCTGACGCCCTCGGCGGCGAACAGGTACTGGTCGGAGCCGAGCGCCGCGTCGAAAAGCGCGCGCATCTGGACCATGAGCTGCCCGTTTCCCTCGACGCCCGCCGAGCGTGGCGTGGCGTGCCCGTGGTTCCGGTCGTAGCAATGCTCGGGGGGCACCTCTGCGAGCTGGTCCCAGTAGACGCCGGCGCTCACGCCGGGCGCCGCGGCGATCAATCTCTGGGCGACGTTCGCGAGCTGAACGCCCCACGCAGGCGGGAACGGGCAGACCGTTCGTAGCCAGCGCATCGGACCGCGAGCCGCGCCGTCCGCCGTGCACGACACGCCCACCGAAGCGTTGGCGTGCGCGCACGCGTCGGGATCGTCGTAGCACGCGCATGGATAGAGGCTCCCGTCGACGGTCTTCGGCAGGACCTCGGCGCCGCTCCTCGCGTACCAGGACGAATCGGTCGAGGCGCTATGCGCGTTCAGGTAGAAGATGACGTGCGCGCTCGGGTCCCGCGCGCGAAAGACGTTAAGAGCCTGCGAGAGGTCCGATTCCTGCTGACACTCGACCCCGGATCCGGAGTCGCCCGCGAGCCAGTCGTAATCGGGGTAGTAGGTGTCCAGTCCGCCGCGGCTCCAGCCGTACATCGCGATCGTGTGCAGACCTCGCCCGGCATAGCTCGGGGGCACGAGCAGGGTGGTGTCCTGGCAGTAGTCGAAGAGCTTGCCGTTCAGTTGTTGGTTGTAGGTCTTCTCGTAGGCAGGGAGCTCCGCGACCCAGCTTGCGTGGGTCTTGTACATGCCGCTCGCGAGAAGCCAGTCGCGGTAGCGATTGGCGCCCCAGTGCCAGCCGCTCGCGTCGGATATGCCGAGCTCGACGACCGGCGACGTGTACGCCTTGCCTGGCGTCACGTACGGCCAGAAAGTGACCGACATCTCCCGGGCGCCATCGTGCGGGTCTCTCCCGAAGCGCAAATCCTTGGGAGCACCGCTCGTATCCTTCACGCCGAGATACACGCCGCCACCGTCGTCGTAGAGCGCCTCCCATTGCATCGACGCGGGCGAGGGGTACTCCATCATGTACGTCGCGTCTCCCGGATTCGGGACGAGCACCCCCTCGTGCCATGGCCATGCGAGCGTTTCCCCGCCGCCGCTCGTACCGAGCGCGACGCCGACCACGCGAGGGGACTGCACGCCCAGCGCCACCGCCTGAGCGCCGGCGTCGATCGTCACGTCGGTGGTCCACTCCGACACGGGACTGGCCGTACGCAGCTCCACGTGCTGGACGAAGTGCACGCCGGCCCCGGCGTCGTACGCGAGGCTGAGCGTCGCGCCGTCGGGTTGAGCGCTGAGCGTCATCGATCGAGCCGTCGGTCCCGGTTGCCAGCACGTGTCCTGCGCCGACCACAGGTCGGTCGTCCTGGCGTCGACCACCGCGGCGAGCGGCCGCTGCGCGATCGGCGCCGCTCCCGACACCATCTCGACGTTGCGCGCGACGTCGCGCAGTCCGAGCAGCGCGCCGCTCGGCCCGTCGAAACGCAGCTCCACGACACCGTTGCCGATCGTGACGACATTCCCCGCGTAGCTCCAGTGGACCCCGCCGCTGGACCCGGCGTCGGGGACGTCGACGCTGGTGGGCATCGATGCCGGCGCGGGCACGCCGCAGCAGGGCGTCGGGTCCGCCGACGAGTCGCATCCGAAGTTGCTCGCGTCGGGGACGGGCGAGGGGGCGGGCAAGTTGCAGACGGGCGAGTCGTCCTGGGGTGAGGAGCGGCATCCCGCGCCGATCCCCTCGACCGTCGAGACCGCGGCGGCAAGAAGAAGCACGCTCCCCCGACTGCGAAAGCGCAACACTCGGCCCATCTTGAGGCACATGCGCGGCCCGCGCCAGCAACCGGCGGGTCCCTCTTTTCATGCCGGCTCGCCTGGTCCATCCTCTGCCCTGTCATGTCCCTCCTTCTCCACGGCAACTCCAACTGGACCAGCCCCTACGTCCTCTCGTGCTTCGTCGCGCTTCGCGAGAAGGGCCTCTCCTTCGAGGTGCGCGACGTCGATCTCGAACGCGGCGCGCATTGGGAGCCCGCGTTCGCCAAGCAGTCGGTCACGTCGCGCGTGCCGTTGCTCGTCGACGGCGACTTCGCCCTGAGCGAGTCGAGCGCCATCGACGAGTACCTCGAAGAGGCGTACCCCGCGCCGGCGCACGCGCCGCTTCTGCCGAAGGGCGTACGCGAGCGGGCACGCGCCCGGCAAATCATGGCGTGGTTGCGGAGCGATCTCATGCCCATCCGCGAGGAGCGCTCCTCCGAATACGTCTTTTATCCGCACGACCGGCTCACGCCGCTCGCGCCGCTCTCCGCGACCGCGCAGCGCGCCGTGGGCAAGCTCCTCGGGGCGGCCGAGCAGCTCGTGCCGCCGGGTTCCGGCCCGCTCTTCGGGTCGTGGTGCATCGCCGATACCGACCTCGCGATGATGCTTCAACGCCTCGTGAAGACCGGCTTCGACGTGCCGAAGCGGATCCGCGACTACGCGAACGCGCAGTGGGAGCGCCCCGCGGTGCGCGAGTTCTGCGCCCACCCGCGAGGCCCCTATCACGCGGGCGTGCACCGCGACCTGCCAGCCCAGCCGGAGCCCTTCGACCCGACCGGAGCGAAAAAAACGCGCTAGGATGAGCCGCGATGCCCGGCCTCATCCAATTCGTGCAGAACTACCAGGACCTGTCGACGGACAAGGGCTTCCAGTTCAAGTTCCACTGCGACAAGTGCGGCAACGGCTACATGACGCGCTTCCAGACGTCGACGCTCGGCATGGCCGAGTCGGCCCTTCACATCGCGGGGAACCTGTTCGGGGGCATCTTCAACACGGTCGGCAACTCGGCCTACGAGGTGCAACGCGCCGTCGGCGGAAGGGCGCACGACGCGGCCCTGGAAGAGGCCGTGGCCGAGGGCAAGCAGTACTTCCACCAGTGCACGCGCTGCGGCAAGTGGGTGTGCCCGGAGGTCTGCTGGAACGCCGACGCGGATATGTGCGAGGCGTGCGCGCCCAACCTAAAGGAGGAGATGGCGGCAGCCCATGCGCGCGCGAAGGCCGACGCGGCCCGCGCCCAGCTTCAGGCGCAGGCGGCCAAGCAGGACTACGTCGCGGGCATCGACATGAGCGCGGGCTCCGTCCTGCGTGCTCCCGGTCCGGCTACCGCCGCGGCCACGGCCCCGGCCACCGCCGCCGCCGACCGGTGCGCGAGCTGTGGCGCATCCGTTGCCGCCAACGCACGCTTCTGCCCGCAGTGCGGGACCCCGAAGGGGCCCGCCGCGTGCCCTGGCTGCGGCTCCGCCGTCCAGCCGAACACGAAATTTTGTGCCGATTGCGGCCACAAGCTCACGTAGCCGCCAACCGAATGTCGCGTAGACTTCCTCTCCCATGGCGACCAAGAAAAAGGCCAAGCAGAAGCCCCGAGCCAAGGCGCTCGGGTCGACGAAGAAGGCGAACCCGGTAGCCAAGCGTCGCGCGAAGGCTGCGAAGAAGCCCGTCAGCAAAGCGAGTCCGCGCAAATCGGCCGCCGCCGCGAAGGCGGGGCGCGCCGGGAAGTCCTCGGCGAAGCGAACGACACGCGCTGCCAAGCCCGCGACACGCGCTGCCAAGCCCGCGACGAGGGGCGTTGCGCGCTCGACCAAGCCCGCCACGCGCGAGGCGCGGCCGGCCGCGAAGAAGGCGCGTTCGCCCGCGCCGATCCGTCGTCGCGACGGCGCTGGCCACCTCGATCCGCACTACGCAGCCGACTTGCGCGCCAAGAGCGGCCGTCCCGCGGCGGAGCCCTCGAGCTTCGTCGAACGCCCTCGATCCAGCGACGACCTGGTCGAAGAGCTGGGCGAAGAGGTCATCGGCGAAGCGACGAGCGCCGAGCACGAGGGCGGAGACATCCTGGATCAGGAGGTCCCCGAGGAGCGCGGCGGGCCTTTCGTGGAGACGACGGGGGCCGAGGAGTTCGGCCACGGGATCGATCCGTCCAACCCGCCGGGCGCCAAGCGCGAACCGTTCCCCACGACGTGAGTGCTGCAGGCGACGCCCCACGGCCGAGGGTCGTTCGGGCGTCGGGTGTTGCGTCCGCCCGTCAGTCCGTCGACGCGTCGACGGGGGCGGCGGGACAGGTGCTCTGCTGCGACATGAAGCAGATCGCCGAGCTCACGTCGCAGCACAGAATGCTGCCGGACACGGGACTGCACCCCGACTGGCAATCCTGTTCGCTCGTGCAATGAACGCTGCACGTCCACGCGCCGCTGCTCGACCCGCTGCCGCCGCTCGAGCCGGTGCTACCGCTCGTGCCGGTGCCGCCGCTCGAGCCGGTGCTGCCGCTCGTGCCGGTGCCGCTCGTCCCGCTCCCCGAGCCGCTCCCGCCGGTCGACGACCCCGAGCCGCTGCTGCTCGACCCGACGGTTTGATCGATCGCAGCGTCGTACGTCGATTGCCCGCTCCCGCCCCCGTCGTCGCCGAACGACGTGGAGTCTCCCGAGCCGCAGGCCGTAACGCCGGCCGCGGTCGAAACGAAAGCGATACTCGTGCATAGCAACGCGACTCTCATGGGAACGCCCTTCCTCTGCGAGTGAGCCCCGCAACGCACTGCAAAGGCAGTTATCGCGCGCCGTCCGTCGCCCGTCTCGGTCCCTTGGCCCATGAAGCGCAATTGAGACAATCGGGATAGTCCATCGCGAGGTACGACGAGAGCGTCGTGGGAGCTCCGCAGCGCGCTTCTTCGGGCGGGCCGCTTCGCGTAGAAGCGAGCCTCCCGTACGCTTCGTCGCCGAGAAACGCCGCGCTCGGCCGCCGGCCGCGCGCGTGGCCGCCTCGGCCTTGGCCTCGGGTCATGACGATCGCCTGGCGAAAACACCTCCTCCGCGTCGCGCTCGTCCTCGCGGTCGCGGTGCACCTCCCGGCCCTGTCGTCGCCGCTTCTCTTCGACGACTACGCGCAAGCGGCCATGGCCGAGGGTCGCTTCGTCGGGGCGCGCAGCCCGCTCGATTTTTACGACTACATCGACGCCGCCAACCGCGACGACCTGCTGGCGAGCGGCAATCTGCCGTGGTGGAGCGATCGCCAGCTCACCGTGCGGTTTCTCCGGCCGCTGGCGAGCGCGCTGCGGTGGGCGGACTACCGCGTGTTCGGCCACCGGGTCGTCTGGCATCACGTGCACTCCCTCCTGTGGTGGGGACTCGCGGTCGCCGGCGTGCACGCCCTCCTGCGCCGCTCCTTCGAGCGGCGCGCCGCCTTCCTCGGTACCGCCGTTTTCTCGGTCGCCGTTTGCCACGCGACGCCCCTGGCGTGGCTCGCCGATCGAGTCGCGCTGGTCTCGCCCGCGCTCGGGACGTTCGCGCTGCTCTCGTATCTGCGCTGGCGCGACGAACGGCGCCCGCGGGACGCGCTGGCGAGTCTCGCCCTCTTCTCGCTCGCCTTCCTCGCGGGCGAGTATGCGACCTGCCTTGGCGGCTACGTCGTAGCCACCGAGCTCGCCCGCCGTCGCGAGCCCCTCGGTCGCCGGGCGCTGGGTGTGCTCCCGTTCGCGTTGCCCGCTGCGGCCTACCTCTGGGTGCACCTGGCGCTCCGCTACGGCGCGCACGGCGCGGGGTTCTACCGAGACCCTCTGTCCGATGTCTTCGCGTACGCGCAGGGCGTGCCGCGGCGCCTCGCCGTCCTCCTCGGAGTGGCGTGGCTCGGGGTCGAGGACGCCTGGTTCTACGCGCCGGCGTGGAAGCTCGCGCTGCTCGCTGTCGCGTGTGGGGTCGTCGCGATCCCCGTGGTCCGCGTCGTGCGCGGACTGGGAGAAGACTCGCGGGCTCCTGCCGCGATCATGCTGGTCGGCTCGCTCCTGTCGCTGGCGCCGGTGCTCGCGGTCGACAGCGCGGCGCGCGTGCTCGGGATCCCGATGATCGGCGTGAGCGCGGTCGTCGGTCTCGTCCTCGATCGCGCATGGTTCCCGCCGAGTCCTGTGCCACGGCGAGGCTTCGCCGAGTTGACCGGGCTCGTCGCGCTCGCCCTGGGGTTCGTGCACCTGGTACGCGCGCCGCTCGATACCGTGCTCGTGAGTCGTGGGCTGGCGGTGGCAGGTCAGCGCTACAAGGGGCGCATCGCCTGGGTGCGCGAGCACGTCGGCGCGGCGGTTTCGACGGTGTACGTTCTGCGGGCCGACTCCCCGGAGTCGCTCCTATGGGGTGGGCTGGCGCTGGACGAGGACCCGCCGCCCCGCTTGCGCGTGCTCAGCTTCGCCTCCGGGCGCTCCTTGCTCCTGCGGACCGGGCCGCGCAGCCTCGAGCTTGCCGCGGGCTCGCGCCCGCTCGTTCCGGTCGGTCCCGACGATCTGTTTCGTCGTGCAGGCGAGCTGAAGGTCGGAGACGTCGTGCGGGTGCCCGGGATGAACGTGACGATCCTCAAGACCGACGAAGAGGACTGCCCGTCGCGCCTTCGCTTCGACCTCGATGAGGACTTCGACAGCCCGAGCGTTCGCTGGATCACCGACGGCGAGACGGGGTATCGCGTCGAGCGGCCGCCCGAGGTCGGCTTCGGCGCGCCGCTCATGCCGTGAGCTCGCGCACGACTGCGACGTCAGCTCGCGAAGCGATCGCGCAGGCGCAGCGCCGGCTTCTCGACGAGGACGTGCAGCCCGTAGGAGGCCACCAGCGATACGAGCACGAGCGCGAGGACCGAGAGAGGCCAGACGGCGACCATCGGCCAGTTGCGCACCTGCACCAGGTGGTGCGCGAGCGGCGCGATCACGCGGTCGCACATGGGAATGTGCACGAGGTACACGCCGTACCCGAGCGTCGCGATCTTCCGCCAGAAGGGCGCGGCGAGCGCGCGCTGGATCCAGCCGTCGCCGCCGTTGAGGAGGAGGAGCACCCAGCCGAGGTACATCACGCTCGTGACCGTTCCCCAGGAGAAGATGCGTACGAGCAGCACGTGCTCTTCGCCGAACATCCACGGCTGCATGAGCAGCCAGAGGCACGCCAAAGACGGCATGGCGAGCAAGGCCCTGGCGCCCGGCCGCTCCAGCCAGCGAGCGATGGGCGCGCGCCAGCGGTGCTGGATGTACGCGAGGACGATCCCCGCGATGAGCGTGTCGAAGCGCGTGTGCGTCTTGAAATAGAGCTCCTCGTAGACCGTCACGGGGGACCACTGCGGGTGGAGGCGAAAGAGCACCAGGCGCGCGACGAGCGCGCTCAGCCAGAACACGGCCAGCACCGCCAGGCGCGCGCCGTCGCTCCGGAGCTTGTGCAGGAGGAAGAAGAGCAGCGGCACCGAAAGGTAAAATTGCTCCTCCAGCGCGAGCGACCATCCCCAGAGCATGACCACGTCCGCCCGGTGCAGGGGGACGTAGTTGGTCAGGTAGAGATACTCGAGCGGGAGGTGACGCCGCTGCGCCGCGGTGAGCCCGAACGCGAGCGCGAGCGACGTGAGCACGACGTAGTAGGCCGGGAAGGTACGGAAGGCCCGCCGCAGCCAGAAGCGTCGCACGTTGATGAAGCCGGACGTCTCCACCGACCGGAGAAGAATCGACCCGATGAGAAAGCCGCTGAGGACGAAGAAGAGGTCCATGCCGAAGAAGACGGACATGGATGTCGCCACCCAGTTGCGATCGACGGGCAGCTTCGCCTCGTACGTGAAGATCGAAGTCACGTGGTACTGCACGACGCTCACGATCGCGAGGACGCGCATTCCGTGGAGAGCGGCGAAGCGGTTGTCGAGGAGATCGAGCTGCAGGAAGCGCCGCAACGACGACAGGGTCGACCTCCCCGCCGCCGGGATCGCAGCGCCCTCGCTGCGCGCGGTTGCGTCGAGAACGGCCATCGGCGTCACGCGACCGCGATGAGCTGCTCCAGCCGCTCGAGCATCGGGAGCAGCTCGCGTGCCTGCGATTGGCGGGCAACGCGCATCGCCTCGTCGAGATACCGGCGCGCCTCCTGAACGTGCTTGCGAGCGCTCGCGACGCGCGCGAGTACCCCGAGCAGCCGGATCCTGTGATCGCTGTTGGGGGGCGCGATCCCGAGGGCTTCGTGCAGAACCCCCTCGGCGTCGGTCCAGCGATCGCCTGCGGCCAGCGCCTCGGCCAGTTTTCGCGCGAACACGAGCACCGCCGAGAGCGGATCGTCGAGCTCGTCATGGCGGAGCTCCCGGCGCGCGATGTCGAGCGCGTGCCGCAGGGCACTCACGCTGCCGTCGACGTCCCCGTGCGCGGCGCGGCGGTTGCTCAACGCGTCCAGCAGCGAGAGCGCCTCGAAGGCGCTGCCGCTGTGCATCGCCTGCTTCGCGCGGATCTCGAGCGGAGCGTCGAGACGAAGGCGCTCGGCGCGCGAGAAGAGCTCCCGCTTGCGTCCGGCCGGAATGCTCGAGAAGGCGACGCGGCGCACGAGCGGTTGCGCGATGCGAACGCTGCGCTCGTCGATGGCGATCAGGCGTGCGCGGTCCAGCAGGTCGAGGGCCGCCGCGACGTCCACGCCCGGAAGCATGCCGCCGAGGACGTCCGCCGTCGCGTCGTCGCCCCATACGGCCATCGCGTAGAGCGTGTGGCGAGCGTCGGTGGGGAGGTGCTCCGCTCTGCGCGCGAGGAGATCGGCGAGGCGCTCCGGCGGGGGCTCGGCCTCCTCGCGCACCCAGGCGATCAGCTGCTCGACGTGAAGGGGTACGAGCAGGCGGGCCGGGGACGCGACGCGAGCGGGCAGCAGGTGTCCGTACTCCGGATGAGACAGCGGGCGCAGCGGCCAGGTCTCGCCGGCGAGGGGATCGCCCGCCGGGTTGGAGGTCGGGGCGTAGGTCACGATGAGGAGCGCGGACGACACCGGCGGATCGCTCAAGACGTCCGCGAACGCGTTGCGGCTCGTGCCGTCGACGAAGTCGAGGTCGTCCACCGCGAGCACGACCATCGCGCCGCGCGCCCGCAAGCAGGCGCGTTCGATCGCCCAGCGCAGGGCGTCGGCGACCGCGCGCCGGCGCTCGCTCGGCCCGAGGGCGGGTCCGCCGCCCTCGGTGAAGATCAGCGTCAGCCCGCGCAGCGCACCGGGCGGCGCGCCCGCGACGACCTCGGGGTCGAAGCGTTCGGCGGAAAGTCCGCAGAGCTGCCGGATCGCGTCGCGAACGGCGCGGTCGCCGAGCTTGGCCCACGCGGGATCCGGACCGACGGCGACGACGAAGTCGCCGCGCCCGGCGCATCGCCCGAGAAATTCGCGCACGAGTCGCGTCTTGCCCATGCCCGCCTCGCCGACGACGTGCGCGGCGGCGAGCATGGCTTCGGCGTCGTGCCGGCGGCCCTCCAGCCAGGCGATCGCATCGTCGCGAGCGATGAGAGGCAAGAGGTGCATCTCGGCTGCGACCGGCGCCTGGTCGAGCTGCGTCGGCGCGTGCGCCTCGGCCAGTACCGGCGTGCGCGCGCCGGCCGGAACGCTGAGCGGGGCGCCGCTGATGGCGATGGCAGCACCGCACTCGCCGCAGAACTTCTTCCCGATGGGGTTCAGCTTCCCGCAACTGCGGCACCGGATCGCCGTCGTCGGCGTCGACTCCTGGGGCGGCCGCCCCTCGACGGCGATGAGCGCGTCGAGCAGCGCGTCGGAGAATGCGCGCGCGCTCTGGAAGCGCGCCTCGGGAGCCTTCGCGAGCGCGCGCCGGGTGAGCTCGGCGAAGCGCGCGGGAATCGAACGTTCGGGTGCCACGTTGCGCGGGTCGGGCGCCGGCTCATCGAGGTGCAAGAGGAGCGTCCTCGTGGCCGTTTCGGCGGCGAACGGCACGCGACCGGCGAGCAGCTCGAAGAGGACGATGCCGACCGAGTAGATGTCGGCGCGACCGTCGAGCGTGTCGCCGCGCCCCTGCTCGGGACTCATGTACTCGGGCGTACCGCAGACGAGGCCGGGGCGAGTGAGCGCGCCGCCCGCGCCGAGCGTGGGGGTATCGCCGCCGAGGAATTTCGCGAGGCCGAAGTCGACGACTTTGACGAAGTCCATGCCGGAGCGCATCGGCTCGAGGACGATGTTGTCGGGCTTCAGGTCCCTGTGGATGATTCCGAGCGCATGCGCCTCCTCGAGCGCTGCGAGGGTCTGGCGCAAGACGTCGACGACGCGGTGGAGCGGAAGGGGCCCTTCCGTATCGGCGATCCGGCCGAGGTCGCGGCCGCGCACGTACTCCATCACGATGTACGGCTGACCTTCTTCGGTGCGACCGAAGTCGAAGATGGCCACGCAGTTGGGGTGGCTCAACCGGCTCGCCGTGCGCGCCTCGTTGAGGAACCGCGCCGCGGCGATGTCGTCGTCCGCGAGGTGGGGGTGCACGACCTTCACGGCGACGGTTCTGCCGAGAGCGACTTGCTCGGCGCAGTAGACGCGGCCCATGCCGCCGACGCCCACCATATGGGTCACGCGGTAGCCGCCCGGCAGCGTGCGGCCGAGCAACGGATCTTCGGCCCGCCGTGAGGCTCGCTCGAGCTCCGCGCCGCAAGCGAAGCAGAAGCTATGCAGCTCCGAACACGGAGCCGTGCAGGTAGGGCAGGCCACCATGCCGCTATACGCTAGGCGAGCGGCCACTCACGAAGAAACTGTGGGTCGAGGGTCGGGGCGTAGATGAGACGATGCGCGGCTGCGGGCCGGTCCAGGACCGTCCAGCACGGCCCAGCCACGCCCGCGCCCGGCCGGTCACGGTAGAGCCTTCCCTCCGGCCCACACGCCCCCCGCCCCGCGCGCGCTTCCGTTCGACGTCGCGCCGGCGATCTCGAGAAAGCC
>CALKVG010000303.1 GCA_937998045.1 uncultured Myxococcales bacterium | reverse complement strand
CTCCACGTCCAGGTGCAACTTGCGGTCGCGGTGAAGGTCCTGTACCTCGCCGGTCAGCCACACGAAACCGTCCGCGCGGCTGGTGCATCCGAGGCCGTCGAGAGGAATCCCCGATGAAATTTTACTTCTCCCCGGGCGCGTGCGCGCTCCATCCGCAAATCGCCCTCCGCGAGGCGGGCCTGGCCTTCGAACTCGTGCGCGTCGACACGCGCGCGCACAAGCTGCCCGACGGGACGGATTTCTATTCGATCAACCCGAAGGGATACGTCCCGGTCCTCGAGCTCGACGACGGGACCCGTCTCACCGAAGGTGCAGTGATCGATCAGTGGATCGCCGATCAGCGACCGCAATCCAACCTCGCCCCGCCGGCGGGTACGTTCGCGCGCATCAAGGTCCAGGAGTGGCTCCACTTCATCGGAACGGAGATCCACAAGCAGTTCTCTCCTCTCTTCAACCCGGCCACGCCGGATGCGTTCAAGGAGACCCAGCGGAACAAGATCTCGACGCGCTTCGACTACATCGAGAAGGAGTTCGCGACTCGCGAGTATCTCATCGGAGATCATTTCACGATCGCCGACGGCTACCTCTTCAACATGCTCCGCTGGACGGCGTTCACCGGACTGGACCTCGCCCGTTGGCCCCGGCTGAAGGCCTTTTACGACCGGATCGAGGCGCGGCCCACCGTGAAGAGCGCCATCGAAGCCGAGAAAGCGACGCACTGAATCCGCGTCCGCCTCACCCCGGGCCGTCGTTTCCGTCGCGCGAGTCGGACGAGGCGTCGCCGAGCTCGAGGCAGCAGACGCGCCCACCCGGATCGTCCGAGCTGCAGTCCTGCGCGCTGGCCGGCGCGAGGTGGGAACCGCCGCATCCGGGTCCGGGGATGCACGTTCCCCCGGCAGAGGCACACGTGCTCCCCTGGTTCGAGGAGCCGCTGCATGCAGCGGCCAGAGCTCCCGCGAGGAGGACGTGTCCCGCGCACCGCACCGCGCCGAAACCCTTCGCGCTCACTTCGCGCTGCCGCACACCTTCACGTCGAGATCGCCCGCGACCATATAGTCGCCGTTCTGAAGGTCGATCTTGACCTTTCCGACCGTCTCGGTCTTCGTCGACGCGGAGACGACGGTCACGAGCCCCGTCGGCTTGAACGTGGTCGAGACCTGCTTCTTTCCGTCGTCTCCCACGCGCACGAACGCTGCCTCGCCCAGGCTGCCTTTCTTGGCGCGCCGGAGGGACGCGAGGTCCGTCTTGTACCCGTCCTTCCAGGGGACGATGAGCATCATCGAAGCGTCGCCGGGCTTCGCATCGCTCGAGGCCACGCAATCGTCGCGCTCGTGGATGATGAGCGCGACGCGGCCGTCCTTCTGCAGCGGACCCGCGATCTGCGCGAGCTTCGGGGCGAAAGGCTTTCCGTCGATCGATCCCGTCGCGCTGGGCACCGGATGCATCGGCGCGGGAGCTGCCGCCGCCTCCGACGGCGCCGAGCCCGTCGGCGATGCGCCGCCGGCGGCAGCGGGGGATGACGTGCTGCCTGCCGCCGCTCCCGCCGTCGAGGCAGCGGCGGCCCCGGCGGAATGGCTTTCGCCGGAGGAGGAGCTCGACTCGAGCGACGACGTATCGACGGATTCGGCGGGCTTCTGCGCGCCGCCGCACGCGACGGGCGCGATGACCAGGAGGCATAGAGACGCACGTCCAAAGAGGGGAGGCATGGGCGCGCAGCCTACCCCACGAAGTCGCCTCTGCGCCGGCCTTTCGGGCGCCGGGCACGCGCACGACAGGTCTGCCGCTCACGTGCCCGGCGGTGAAGCGTAGTTTGCGTTCCGTGGATCAATCCGACTCCGACGAAGCGGACGCCGATCGTCCCGAGCGCTTCGCCGGTGGCGCAGCTCCGGCGTCCACGGTCGGGCCCTGTCGACCCGCGCTCGGCGTGGACGGCCCGCGCGTGCCGCCACTCGGCGAGGACGACGGCCCGCGCGTGCCGCCGCTCGGCGAGGACGACGGCCCGCGCGTGCCGCCGCTCGGAGCGGGCGGCGGCCCGCCGGCGGTAGGAGCCGACGCTGGCGGCTGGCGCATTCCCGGCGTAGCCGGTTGCCTGGGGGCACCCGCGTCCGGGATCGACGGCTGACTGCCCACTCCTGGCCGAGAGGAGGGCGCCCCGGCGTCCACCTCCGGAGGCTGGCCGACCGGGCCCGTCATGACCGGCGGCGCGCCGGCGTCGAACGTCGGGACTTGTGGCCCGGCGTCTGGCCGCGACGGAGGTCCGCCCGCGTCCGCGGCCGGCGGCTGCTGCCGTCCCGCATCGGGCGGCTGTCGAGGACCGCCGCGTTGCCCCGGCGGAACTCCACCGGCGTCGTATCCCGGCGGCCGCTCGCCTGCGTCCTGCACGGGCGGGCCGCCGGCGTCGGCCAACGGCGGTCGCCCTTCACCGGCGTCGGCGAACGGCGGGGGAGCGCCTCCGTCGGCGGGCGCGTTGTGGGGCGGCGGCAAGCCGGGGATGCGCGGCGCCGGCGCTTGGGCAAGAGGCTGCTCGCCTGGGCGCAGCGGCTCCTGGGGACGCGTACGGGGCGCGACCTGCTCGATGGGCCCGACGGGCTGTCGTGTCTGGGCGACGACCTGACCTTCCGACGTTCGCTGCGTGATGTCCGCGCGGTCGCTCGTCCGCACGTCCAGCGTGCCTGCGCCCGTGGTCCCGCTCACCCGCTGAACCGAGGTCACGCTGACGCGCGCCTCGACGCGCACGCTCTGGCGCACATCGATGGAGACCGCGACGGCGGACTGCAGCGAGACGCCCGACGGCGGCACGAGCACCGCGACGAAGGGACCTTCGTAGGACTCGATGTACTGGAAGCTCGCCGCGAACAGCGTGGAGCTCGTCGCGGTCAGCGGCGCCTCGCACACCGGCCTGAGGTTCGCGTCGAAGAGCATGACCTGGAACCCCTGCGAGAAATACTCGGAGTACTCACTCGTGACCTCGAACTGAACGTCGACCGACGAGAAGACGCTCTCGTCGACCGCCCATACTCTCGGCTGCAGGACCCAGACGTCGCTGCTTTGCACCGACAGGCTCTCTGTCAGTGAGAAATGCAGCGCCAGCGACGCGGTCCCTTGCACCGAGATGCCGCTCTGCGGGAGCGCCACCGACACGAATCCGTCGGAGCCGATCCCTCCGAGCTGCAGCGTGCCCACGCTGGCGACCGACGAGAACTGGCTGCGATCGACCCGATCGGTCGCGAAGACATGCGTGGTGTTCTCGGCGTCCGTCGTCTCGATCCACGCGCTCACGAGGTGAAAGCGGAGATTGGTGAACCGCCCTGCTTCGACCGTCTGCCCTTGGACGAGCTCCTGCAGACTGTCCTGCAGCGACAAGAGATCGGCGGTCACGCTCCCGGTCATGAGGGGAAAGGCCGCTCCGCTGTCGCTCGCGAGCTCCACGTCCTGCAGGGTGACCATCGCCTTCGTGATCGTCTGCCCCTCGATGATCGGGCCCAGGCTGCCGCGCAGCGAGAGGGAGAGCCGGGAGCTGCTCGCCACGTCGATGGCTCCGGCACTGCTCGACGCCGGCGGCGGCGTCTCCGAGGGTGGAATCGACGGCGCTACGTCCTGCGCGCTGGTGTTCTCGCCAGTGGGATATCCGTCGTTGCTCGAGCAAGCGCCGCCGAGCAAGCTGAGTCCGAGCAGAACAAAGCTGCCCAGCGTCATTCGTCGTTTCATTCTCGACCTCCGCCGGTCGACCGGTGCAGATAGAGTGCCGACGCTCGCGGCCCCGCAGCGCCGCCCGCGTTGCGCGCCGCGGCGAGTTCGTATCCAGACGAGCGACGCCTGCTCGAGGGCGCGCGACTATTCCCACCGAATGAGGCAAAGCAAATAGGGATAGGGTCGACTCTCTCGCGTGCGAGTCCGGGGCGGCGGCCGCACTTGCCGACCCGTTGGCGCGAACCGCTGCACCGTGCAGCGTGGCGCGATGGCCCGCATGGGGCTGCGAAAGGCCGAGCCCCTCGATCCGGCTGGGTCGCCGACGCGCGGAGCGCGGCGCTGCCGAGCGTCAGCCTCCCTCACTCGGGGGATTCGCGCACCAGCTTTCGTCCCGCCACGGCGCCCGTCACCAGCATGGCCGTGCTCGCGCGGGCGCCGGGGGCGCCCAGGATCGACGTCGCAAGATCGAAAACGAGCCCCCAGGTGAGGCCGTCGTCGGCCCCGGTGACCAGCTCCGAGGCGTTGCACCCGGTCGACTGCTTGCGCGCCGCCTCCGTTCCGAGCGTGATGTCCGGTCCTGCCAGTCCGCGCACGATGCGCTTGGCCGTTCCGCCGCCTGCGGGCCACACGTCGATCGCCGCGTCCCGGGCGATCCACGCGACCGTCGTGCAGTCGCGCACCGCCTTGGCGAAGGTCAGCGGCAGCTTCTCGGTCGTCCCGTCGCGCGCCTCCGTGTTCACGCTGGCGGCCGTCGCCTTCGCGCGAGCCAGCGCCGCCACGACGGCGGCGACGTACGACGGCTTCGCGTTGCGCATCGCCACGAAGCCGACCGTTTGACCCTCGATGAGCGGCCGCCCGTTCAGGAAGACCGCCACCTTGTCCGCGAGGCCGGGCTCGCCCGCCACGACCTGGTTATTTCCCACCGCGACGTGGGACGCGTCGACCAGGATGTCCGGCGCGCGGGGTGGTTCGGGCGGAGCGGGAGGCGCGGTCGTCGCCGGCGGCGGCGCGGCTTCGGCGGACGTGGCGGCCGGCTCCTTGTCGCAGGCCAGCAGGTCGCCACACGCCGCCGCGACCAGCGCCACCGAGAGCAGGCCGCCGAGGTGACCGGCGTCGCGCCGGCGTTTCGCTGCAGGGAATCCCATGGAGCCTGCATGGTACGCGCTCGGTTGGCGTTCGGCATCGTCGATCCGGTACGCTTGTCCGCGCGGCAGATGAGCCATGCAGCGTCCTCGTCGGATGGCCCCAAGGGTCCCGGCTCGGTCTCCGAGCCGCCCGAGGACATCTCCGGCCTAGAGGGGGCGATCGTCGGCGACAAGTATCGCGTGGAGCGGCTCATCGGCAGCGGCGGCATGGGCACGGTCTGGGAGGGCGTGCACACGACCCTGTCCACGCGCGTGGCGATCAAGTTCATTCGCCCGCAGTTCGCCGAGCAGCCGGAGGCGCGCGCCCGCTTCGAGATCGAGGCGCGGGCTGCGGCCAAGCTCAAGACGAAGCACGCCGTGCAGATCTACGACTACGGCGTGACGCCGGAGGGCCTGCCGTACATCGTGATGGAGTACCTCGAGGGCGAGTCGCTCTCCGACGCCATCATCGCCCGAGAAGTCCTTCCGCCGGCGGAGGTCGCGCAGATCATCGGTCAGGCTGCGCGCGCCCTTGCGAAGGCCCACGAAGCGGGGATCGTTCACCGCGACCTGAAGCCGGACAACATTTTCCTCGCGCGCTCCGACGAGCAAGTGGACGGGCTCCCGTACGTGGTCAAGCTCGTCGACTTCGGCATCGCGAAGCTGTTCGAAGAGGGGATGGCGCCGGGGACGCCGCCGAGACCGATGGGCGGGCCCACCCGAGAAGGCACCGTCATCGGGACCCCGAACTTCATGGCCCCCGAGCAGCTCGCGATCGGCGGGGCCCCCGGCCCGCTCACCGACCTCTGGTCGCTGGGCGCTTGCACCTTCGCGGCGATGACCGGCCGTCTTCCGTTCGAAGGAGAAGTCCTCGGCGACATCGTCCTCAAAGTCTGCGCGGCTCCCATCCCCGTCCCGTCGAGGGTCAATCCGAACGTACCGCGCGGCTTCGACGCGTGGTTCGCTCGAGCCTGCTCGCGCGATCCCGCCAAGCGCTATCAGAGCGCGGGCGAGCTCGCGCAGGCGCTGGCCGGCGTCTGCGGGATCGGGCGCATTCGAATGGCCACGATGGACGAGGACCAGGTGCAGTACGTGATGCGGCCGAGCGCCGCCGCCGACTCCGTGAGCCTCTCCGACCTGCCGCCTCCGAACGCGCTCTCGCCGCGCACTGCGTTGCTCGCAGGCCTCGTCCTCGGCATCGCGATGATGGTCGGAATGCTCGGCTTCCTAGCCTGGCGCGAGCACGCTGCGGCCCCCGCTCCGCACGCCCCGCCGTCGTCGTCGGCCGCGCCATGAAGGGCGCGCGGGCGCTCGGCTTCGTTGTCCTGGCGACGTGCGGTGGGCTCGCCGCGATGTCGAACGGGCGAGCGTCCGACCACCTCGACGGTCCGCGCGCCACCGCGGATCCGCAGGCGGACATCACGGACGTCTTCGCGTTTACCAGTCCCGAAGATCCGTCCCACGTCGTCCTCGCGATGGGCGTCGCGCCGTATGCGTCGGGTTCGGCGCGGTTCTCGTCAGCCGTGGACTACGCTTTCCGCGTTCGCCGGGTCACGGCGCCCAATCCGCTCACGCTCGACCCGACGTCGCTCGACGTGGTTTGCACCTTCGACGATGCGGCCGCGCAGAACGTGCGGTGCGTCGCGCCGGGAGGGCTGGCCACCGAGGCCGCGGTCGGCGCGGTCGCGCCCGCGGACGGGCGCAACCCGCGCATGCGTGTCTTCGCGGGCCTTCGATCCGATCCCGCGTTCTTCGATCGGCAGGGGGCGCTCGCGACCATCGCGACCGGACGTACGGCCTTCACGGGCCAGAACGCGTTTGCCGGCGCGAACATCCTCGCGATCGTCGTCGACGTCGACACACGCGCAGCCTTCGTCCCGGTCGTCGACGCGGGGTTCGACGCCGCATCGACGAGAGACGCCGGGCCGGGCGACGCCGCGGCCGACGCCGGCGTCGCGAGCTCTCTGCCAATCCTCGCGGTTGCCGCCGAGACGATCCGGAGGAGCCCCTAGGTGAGAGGTGCCCTCCTGCTCGCCGTCGCGCTGCTGCCGGCGGCCTGCCACGTGAACCCTCCCGCCGAGGAGACCGCCGACGTGTACGTTCCGCCGCCCCCGCCGCCCGTCGACGCCGCGGCGGCGGATGGCGCGGCGGAAGGAGCCCCGCCCGATGCGGGGACGGACGTCGCGTCCGCCGTCACGCGAGTCGACCGCGCGGGACATCCGCTCGCGAACGTCCTGCTCGTCCCGGGCGTCCACCAGGACGACTACAACGGCGAGCCGTCCTTCGAGTCCACGTTTCCGCGCGTCCTGCAGGATGGCCTCGAGTCTCGCCTGGAGTTCTTCGACACGGTGGCCGTCGGCGACGGGGGACCCGATCCGGTCGACTGGCCCGTTCCCGAAGGCGGCACGCACCCTCTCCTGCCCCTTTTCGTCACCGACGTTCTCCTGGTCGACACTGCCCTCTCGTGCACGCAGGCCGACGGTGGATTCGCGGCCAGCTATCTCGACATGGAGCGCGAGATCTACCTCGGAGGCGCCCCCCACGAGACATGCGGCGGGCGTACGCCGGGCGATGACGTCGTAGGGACGACGCTCACGCTCCTCGTCACGGGCGACCGCGACGGAGGGCCGCTCGTCGCGAACGGAACCGCGGGGCCGACGAAGCCGGCCTCGCTCCAGTTCCCCTACCTCGCCGGCCCGAATTAGAAGTCCGCCCCATCCTTGGCCCTCCCCATCCTTCGGCCCTCACGGCCGGGATTTCCGTCGGCAGATCCGTAGCGGTCGAACCCTTGCGCACCGACCTTGCATCGACGCCCCTGCGAGGGAGGAGTCTCCGATGCGTGCACTCGAAGGCGGGTTGTGTCTTGCGTTCCTTTCGGCGGGGCTCTGCAGCGTCATCGCGTGCGGCACACCCGGGTCGAGCGACTTCGCGTCGCCAGTGGAGACAGCGTCGCCCGCGCCTCACGGAGCTCATGGATCGCCGGCAGCGCCGCAATTCGCCGGTACCATGCAGGAC
>CALKVG010000302.1 GCA_937998045.1 uncultured Myxococcales bacterium | reverse complement strand
AACCTGCAATACGCGAAAAGTTGCATCTCGAACTGGGAAATGATGTCCGGAACGACCTGGACGAATCCGCAGCCGATGTGAGTTTGGACGCCGCACGCGCGTGTCGGCGCGTCGAGCGCTCGCTTCGCCTTCGCCGGATCCGGATCACTCAGGAGGCGCGGCAGGACGCTTGGAACGACCTGCCGCGACACGCCGAAGCGATCGACGAGCCATCCGCAGCGCGAGGGCTGGCCTCCCGCGACGAGTGAGTCCCAAATCGCGTCGAGCTGCTCTTGCGTGGCGACCTTGACCATGAGCGAGAACGCTGGGTCGATCTTGTAGTGCGCGCCTCCGCCGTTGAAGCAGGATGTAGCGCTGCCCCGCGAGCACGATCGTGGCCGACTGCACACGGTCGCCCGCGCGCGTGACCTCGACGATGCGCGAGTCGGCGAACAGCGATGTGTATGCCTTCGCCGCGTCCTCCGCGGCGCTATCGAACCAGAGGAACGGAGTCACGGTGCGGGCGAACGGCTTCGAGGTGGGTTTCATGTGGGATGGGCTCCTTGTGTTTGCCCCGTCGGGCTTTTGCAAAGAGTCGGAGCCAAACCTCGCCCTTCGCCAGAGGTGACCCACCTTGCCGCCGGTCTCGCGGTAGCGCCTGACGTCCTCGTCTCCGAAGAGGTTGTCCGCTCGCTCATGGTTAGCCTCGCTCTAGAGAATGAGCCGAGCGTAGCGCCCATCGCCGACGGCGGCCTCGCGCAATTCGGACGCGTGCGCAGCCGCCGAGAAGAGGAACCCAACTCCGGAGCGGACGCACTCCGCCCGCCCGGCCGTTGCGGTCGCGAACACGCCGTGCGCCCCTCCAGTTCCGCTGCGGAATCAAGCCTCCCTCGTTGCCCGAGCCTTCGCGAGCGGGCGGTGCCGCCCGCGTGGGCTCCGCCGGCCCCATTCCCTCGGCTAGTGCGCGCCGGCCGGCGCGCCCCCTTGCGGGCGGCGCGTCACGAGCACCAGCGGGACCATCACCGCCGTCGCGACCGCGAGCAGCCACAGCGCGTCCAGATACGCCAGCTGGGTCGCCTGCTGCACCAGCTGGCGGTACATCGCCGCGGTCGCCTGGCGTGCCGCCTGGTACGACGTCGAGCCGGCGTGCTCCATCGCGCGCGAGATGGCGTCGACGTGCGCCTGGTACTGCGGGTCGTACGCCGTCGTGTGCGCGGCGAGGTTGGCCTGGTGCGTCTGCGTGCGAACGCCGATGAGCGTCGTCACGAACGCTATGCCGATGTCCCCGCCCATGTTCCGCGACAGGTTCATGATGCCGGAGACCTGATTGAACTTCTGCGGCGGTACGCCGGCGTACGAGATCGTCTGGATGGGCACGAAGAGGAACGCCATGCCCACCGACTGGAGCGCGCGCACCTTCACGGCGGTCGCGAAGTCCATCTGTATGTCGATGGTGTGCGCCATGTAGAACATCGACGCGCTCAGCACCGCGAAGCCGAACATCACGAGGTAGCGGGTGTCCACCTTGCTGACGAGGATCCCGACCGCCGGCAGGAGCGCAATGACGACCAGCCCACCCGGCGAGAGCGCCATCCCCGATTGCTGCGCCGAGTACCCCATCAGGATCTGCATGTACTGCGGCAAGAGGACGGTGGAACCGAACAGCGCTATGCCGAGCATCAGCATGAGCGCGTTGGCCACCGCGAAGCTCCCCCGCTTGAACATGCGCAGGTCGACGATCGGATTGGGGTGCTGCCACTCCCAGAAGACGAACGAGACGAGCGTCACCATCGCAACGATCGAGAAGCCCGTGATGAAAGAGGAGTGGAACCAGTCCTCCTCTAGCCCCTTGTCGAGCACGACCTCCAGGCACCCGAGGCCGGTCGCGATGAGGCCCAGCCCCACCCAGTCGACGCCCGACGAGCGCGCGTGCGCCTTGGCGGCTTGCAGGTGGGGGGGATCGGTGACGATGCGGCTCGACAGGATGATCGACGCAATCCCGACCGGGACGTTGATGAAGAAGACCCAGCGCCAGTTGAAGTTGTCGGTGATGAATCCGCCGAGGGTGGGCCCGATCGCGGGCGCGAGGACGACGGCCATGCCGTACACGGCCATGGCCATCCCGCGCTTCGCGGGGGGGAACGTGTCGGCGAGAATCGCCTGCTCGCTCGGCCCGAGCCCCCCTCCGCCGACGCCCTGCATGACGCGGAAGAAAATGAGCCAGCCGAGCGTGGGCGCCACGCCGCACAGGAACGACGACAGCGTGAAGAGCCCGACGCACGTCATGTAGAAGCGCTTGCGCCCGATGCGGTTCGAGATCCACCCGCTGATGGGCAGAACGACCGCGTTCGACACGAGATAGCTCGTGAGCACCCACGTGCTCTCGTCCTGGCTGACCGAGAGGTTGCCGGCGATGTGCGGCAGCGACACGTTCGCGATGCTGGTGTCGAGTATCTCCATGAACGTCGCCATCGTGACGACGAGCGCGATGACCCACGGGTTGCGCCCGCCGGTCCAGCCGGTGGCGAAGTACTCCGGCGGCCGGTCCGCGGCGGGAGCTCCCGCTCCCGATCGCGCCGGCGCCCTCCCGCTCATCGCACCGTAACCTTGGGCTCGACGCTCATTCCGATGCGCAGGCGATCGAGGCCCGGCTGCCCCGGATTGAGCTCTATGCGCACCGGGATGCGCTGCACGACCTTCACGTAATTGCCCGACGCGTTCTCCGGCGGAAGAACGCTGAGCCGCGAGCCGGTCGCTCCGCCGATGCTCTCCACGGTGCCGTGCAAGTCGAGGCCGATCGCGTCGATGTGCACCTCGGCCGGCTGTCCTGCGTGGATGCGCTCGAGCTGCGTCTCCCGGTAGTTCGCGGTGACCCAGAGCGAGTCCGACTGCGAGATCGCGATGACCTGCTGCCCCGGAGCGACGTGATCGCCGACGGCGATCGCCTTCTTCGCGACGACGCCGGTCACCGGCGCGAGGATCTTGGCGTACGAGAGGTTCTTTTCGGCCTGCGCGAGCTGAGCCTTCGCGAGGTCGAGCGCAGCCTGACGCATGGCCACCGAGGCCTGCCGAGTCGCGACCTGGCGCGGGGCGTTGGTCGTCACCTCGACGGCGCGACTCTGGATCGCGCCAAGCTGCGCTTGCTGCTGGGTCACGCGGTCCCGCGCCGCCGCGAGAGACTGCCGCAGCGCATCGACCGAGGCGGCCTGCGCGGTGGCTGCGTTCAGGCGGGTGTCGTAATCGGACTGCGACACGGCGCCCTGCGCGACGAGCTTCTCGGAGCGATCCTTCTCGAGCTGCGCGGTCCGGTTGTTAGCCTCCGCCTGCGCGAGCTGGGCGGTGAGCTGCTCGACGTCCTTGTGCGCGGCGGCGAGCGCGGCCTGGCCGGCGGCCACATCCGAGTGGGCCGTGGCCACGGCGCTCTGGTTCGAGGCCAGGATGATCGGGACGGTCGGGTCTTCCGCTGCGAGCTGCGCCTGGGCCTGGGCGACCTGCGCCTGCGCCTGGGCGACGGCAATCTGGAGGTCCGATGGGTCGATGTCGGCCAGCACGTCCCCCTGCTTTACCGGCTGGTTCTCCGAGACGTACACCGCGCTCACGTTGCCGCTCGTGCGAGGGCTCACGTTGCTGATGTTGCCGTCGATCTGCGCGTCGTCGGTGCCCTCGAAGCGCCTCTCGTATAGCCAGTAGCTCACGCCGGCGGCGGCGAGCACCAGGCCGATGACGAGCACGACCACGCGGCGGCCGGGCCGCGCGGCGGCCGCAGTTGCCGCGGGAGAGTTGGGGGAGGCAACGGCGGAGAGGGACGATTCTTGAGTCATGGCCTGCTGTGCGCGCTGCCGGCGTCGCGGGACAGGCCGACGAGCGGTGTGCTCTCTACGATGACGCGCGAGCTCGAGGGGTTACGGTGGAGACTTCGAAAGATACCCTTGTCCGACCGCCGTGGTAAGCCAAGCGGGTATGGCGCACGGCACGGACGGCGAACGGCCCGGCCCTCCCGAGCTCGAGGCGGGACCTCTCCTTCTCCGCGCCGTTCCGCGCAACGTCCTCGATCTGTGCGAACGTCTGCGCTCGGAGGGGAAGAGGGCGTGGGTGGTGGGAGGGTGCGTCCGCGACCTCCTCCGTGGGCGCGAGGCCAACGACTGGGACGTGGCGACGGACGCCCGCCCGAACGACCTCCTGCGCATCTTCCCGCGCGCCATCCCGACCGGCATCGAGCACGGCACGGTCACCGTCGTGAAGGGCGGCCACCACTACGAGGTGACCACGCTGCGCGGAGAGGGCACGTACACCGACGGGCGCCGCCCGGACTGGGTCGAATACGTCGACGACATCACCAGGGACCTGGCGCGACGCGATTTCACTGTCAACGCCATCGCGCTCGATCCGCTCGACGGTCACCTGCTCGACCCGTTCGGTGGCCTGGGCGATCTGAAGCGCGGGGTCTTGCGCGCGGTCGGCGATGCGCGGGAGCGGTTCGCCGAGGATGGGCTGCGCGTGCTGCGGGCGGCGCGGTTCGTCGCGACGCTCGATCTCGAGCTCGACCCCGCGACCGAGGCCGCCATCGCCCCAACGCTGGACACGTACCGCAAAGTGGCGGCCGAACGCGTCCGCGACGAGTGGGTCAAGACGATGAAGGCGCGCGCGCCCTCGAGGGCCTTCGAGGTGATGCGGCGAACCGGGATCCTCGAGGCGACGTGCCCCGAGCTCCTCGAGGGCGTCGGCATGGTCCAGAACAAGTGGCACGCGTACGACGTCTGGCGGCACGCGCTCGAGTGCATGGACGCGTGCGACGCCGATCCGGTCCTGCGCATCGCGGCGCTCCTTCACGACGTGGGCAAGCCGCGCACGCGCGCGTGGTCGGAGAAGACCCAGGACTACACGTTCTACGATCACGACCGCGTCGGGGCCGAGATTGCCGAGCCCATCGCGGCGCGGCTCCGCTTCTCCAACGACGAGCGCGCGCGCATCGTATCGCTCGTTCGCTTTCACCTCTTTCATTACTCCGACGAGTGGACGGACGCCGCGGTGCGCCGCTGGGTGCGCCGCGTGGGCCCGGAGCGCATCGAGGACCTGTACCTGCTCAACGCGGCCGACGTGCGCGCGAAGGGCCGCGACTTCGACGCCGATCTCGACGCCCTGGCGCGGCTCAAGGCCCACGTCGCGCGCGTGGTGGCCGAGGGCGCTGCGCTGTCGACGCGAGACCTGAAAGTCAACGGCCACGACCTCATCCGCGAGCTCGGCGTGACTCCGGGGCCCATCATCGGGCAAATCCTGGACGCATTGCTCGAGATCGTCACGGCCGATCCGGCGCAGAACGATCGAGGAGCGCTGCTCGCGCACGCGAGGGCCGGCCTCGCGAAGAGGTCGAAGGGGGAGGGCCAGTAGCCGCGGGAGGTGTGTTAGGTTCGCGCGCGTGAGAAGGCGCGGAGCGATCGCGGCGGTGCTCGGCGTCGTCGTCGTGTCGTGGCCTGCGGCCGCGTTCGCGCAGGTCGCGCCGCCCGCGCCCGAAGCGGTCGCCGTCGGCGACTGGCTGCTGGCTCCGCTGGCGGAGGCGCGCGTTCGCGGGGAGTACTGGCACGACCTGGACGGAACGGACCGCGGCGTGCTCCTCGAACGGGCGCGGCTGGGTGTCGACGCGCTCCGCGGCGCCATCGAGGGACGCGTCGTCCTGCAAGACGCTCGGCTCTGGGACCTGGGAGCGGGCAGCGACACCATTGGAGGCCCCGGCGCGGTCGCCGCCACCGGAGTATACGAAGCGTGGGGCGAGGCGCATACGTCGGGTGCGCGTCCGAGCTTCTTGCGCGTCGGACGCCAGGCGGTCACTTGGGGCGAGGGGCGCCTCCTCGGCGTCGCCGACTGGAGCCCGACGGGCCGGACTCTCGACGCGGTTCGCGGCCGTCTCGTGGTGTCCGACGGCGTCTTCGAGTTGCTGGCGGCGAGCCTGTCGGACCCCGACGACGCGCTGCTCGCGTACGGAGAGCTCATCGGCGCGCGCGCGGAGTGGGGCTTCGACCCGCTCTTCGCCGCGGAGGGGTACGCACTCGCGCGTCTCGCCCAGGCAAACCCCCGCCGCAGCCTCGAGGGCTCCGTGCACGGAGAGACGTACACGGGGGCGCTTCGCCTGCACGGCGACGGCCGAGGGTGGACATGGGGCGCCGAGGGGGCCCTCCAGCTGGGACGCGCCGACCAGCTCGTGCTGCGCAGCGCGGCCGATCGGCTCGCGTGGGCAGCCGCCGGTCATGTCGCGCACACGTTCCAGCACACGCTCCTCTTGCCGACCGTGCGTCTGGGCGCGTCGTACGCGAGCGGCGACCACGGTGGCTCGACGTACCGCGCGTTCGATCCGCTGCTCCCCGACGTTCACGCTTGGCACGGCGCGATGGACCTCTTCGCGTGGTCGAACGAGGCCGACGCCAGCGCGCGGTTGTCGGTCGCTCCTTTTACCGACGCGATCGCCGCGGTCGAGTACCGGTACGTGCGCCTCGCCGAGCCCGGCGGCTCATGGCGGACCGCGTACCTCGTCACGATCGGCAGCCTTCCCGGCAACACGCAGGCGGACCTGGGGCACGAGCTCGACGCGATGCTGACGTGGTCGCCGTGGGTCCCCGTCGAGCTCTCGGGCGGGTATTCGCTCCTCGTGTTGGGCGACGGGGCCCGCGCCATCCTCGGCGCCCTGGGTACGGCGGGGCCACCGGGGGCCGCCCATTTCGGGTATCTGCAAGCGACGCTGCGGCTCCCGTAATCGGAATTGGCGAAACGGCTGCGGCTCCATGGGCCGCGCGGAGGACCTTCGCGTTGCGGTCTCGCGGGCCGCAGCGAGTCCGCCAGCATCGCCATGTTGCGCTCCAGTTGCTCGCGCTCGCACGGCGCGCGGCTTGCTGACGCAGCGGCCGAATGCAAAGAGTCTTCGTCTTCGTCTTCGTCGCGCTCTGCGCGGCTGCGATGCTGCCGCTGGCGTGCGCCAACGGTCAGGCCTCCCTCGAGGAAGGCGAACCGGCCGATGCAAGCACCGACGCGAGCGACGTGGCCACGGGTGAGAGCGACGTCTCGAGCGGTCCGAGCCACGACGCGGGCGCGCTTTCGGAGGCGGCGACGAGGCCCGATGCTGGGCCCGGCGCTGACGCGACGACGACGATGGATGCCCACGACGACATCACGTCGGACGGCTCCGACGCGTCGGTCATGGACGCACCGGACGTGGGCGTGATGGACGCGACGGGCATGGACGCCGCCGAGGATCAGGGCAACGACTCGGGCCCGGGCCTCCCGGACGCCGGCGGCGGTGGTACGTGCACCGCCGACCAGTGGCAGGTCTCCGCGTCGATAGCCGCCGCGAACAACCCCGCTTCGTATGCGATCGATGGACTGTCGCCCACGCGCTGGTCTACGGGCGTCAATCAGCAGGTCGGCCAGTACTTCCAGGTGGACTTCGGCGGACTTGTGCAAGCCAGCCAGATCGTATTCGACAACTCGTTCGGACCGACCGAGCACGGGGACTACCCGCGAGGCCTTCAGGTCTTCGGGTCGACCGACGGAACGTCCTTCGCAGACATGCTGGCGAACCAGACCTTCTCGACCGATCCCGGCGCCGTCGTCACCATCCCCTTCGCCGCGACGTCGGTGCGCGCGTTGCGGATGACCCTCACGGCCGGCGACCCCACGGCGTGGTGGTCCATCCACGAGCTCGGCGTCATGTGCAACGGCTCGTCCGCGCGAGGCACGACGACCGCCGGAACGTGCCAGTCTCCCGGGTGGAGCTCCTCCGTCGGTCTGAGCAATACCGGGTGGACGGCGACGGCGTCCAGCACGAGCTCCGGCGACTCGCTCGCTGGCGCGTTCGACGGCAACGCGACGACGCGGTGGAGCGAGGCCACCCAGGCGGGGGGCGAGTGGTTTCAGCTCGACCTGGGCCAATCGACGACGATCAGCGAAGTGGACCTGTACCTGCTGAGCGGCAACACGTCGGACTATCCCTCTGCGTATCGCCTCGATCTCTCCAGCGACAATCAGACGTTCACGACCGCGGCCACCGGCAGCGGCGCCGCCCCGACGACCGCCATCTGCTTCCCGCGGCAGTCGGCTCGCTACCTTCGCATTGCGCAGATTGGCACCGGGTACATGAGCTGGTGGTCGATCTACGAGCTCGCGGTGCTCCCGTGAGAGGTTCGCCACGCTGCCGGCGTCGTACGCAAGCGACAATTCCTGCGTGCGGCCCGCGGCGTCGCGGTCCTTTCCGCAAATGATGCGCTCGGGGTGAATGCAGCGCCGCCCCTCAGCCGCGCGCCATCAGATGCGACCGCTCTTCTACCAGCGCGCGTATCGCCGATCGGAAGAGGCCAAAGTGCTCCTCCATCACGTCGAGGTAGTCCTCGCGCGCGATCGCGAGCACGAGCGACGGCGTTTCGGCTCGGAGCTCGTAATCGGTCGCGCCCACCAGGCTGATCGCGCCGCAGACGAGCGAGCCGCGACGGAAACGCCCGACGAGCGTGGGGTCCTCGCGCGTCGCCGAGATCTCGCCGGAGGCAACGACGAACATCTGGCGCTTCGGTTCGCCCTTGGGGGCGAGGAGCTGGCCAGCCGTGGCTCGGACCTCGGTCGCGAGCTCGGCAAGGCTCGCCAGCGTCTGGGTGCCCGCCTGCGCGAACACCGGCGCGCTGCGCAGGAGGAGCACGCGATCGACGAGATGGAGCTGCGGCGGTGCCTCCGACGGCCCCGGAAGCTGACGAGGCTCTTCGAATCCTCCGAGCGGCGGCGGGCGCAGCCGCAGGCGGTGAACGCCGGTCGCGAAGTTGGTGAGAATGATGCGGGCGAGCTCGAAGCTGTCTTCGAGCACGTCGACCCAGTCTTCGATCCGGATGCGAAGGATGTGCGACTTCCGGGTGGCCGCCGCCGTCCACGCGAAGGGACGCCCGAGAAAGGCGTCGATCATCCCCACGGCCGACCTCGGGCCGAAGACGATGGGGGGGCGGTCCGGGGCCGACAACGCCAGCTCGCCGTCCACGACGAAGTGAAGGTACGCCGCCGGTTCGCCCGCGGTGAAGACGACGGCGCCCTCGTCCACGTGAAGGTCCTGCATCGCGGCGCTGATCCGGCGGAACGCCCAGGTGAGCCCTCTCGCTCCCTCTCCGGCGAACGTCGAGAGGATGACCTCTCGCGCGATGCGTACCGCTTGCTCTTCATCGGCCATGGGCTGCCTCCGGGACGAAGACCGCCGGCGCGGGACCGAAGAGGCGCTCGAGCATCGCGCGAAGCGACGGTCGATGCTCGCTGGCGCGCACCACGGCGGCGCGCAGCTGCTGATCGCTCTCCGCGGCGAGCGCGTGCTGCGCTGCGAGCGCGGCGAGGGCGTCGTCGCTGTCCTCGACCAGCATCTCCAGCGCCGCCGATCGCGTGCGCGCCAGCCGCCGCCCGCTCGCCGCCGCGCGAGCGACGCGCTCCGCGTCCGTCGGCTGGTCGACGACGATCCGGAGGAGCTCGCGGAGCGGCTGCTGGTCGCGCCGCTCGAGCAGCGCGTCGAGGAACTCACCGGCGTTCGAGCGTTCGCGGGGGTCCTCCGACAAGGCCGCCCTGTGTACGCGATGAATGTCCTCTCGCTTGTGCGCGACCTTGAGCAGGCGGAATGCCCGCTCCATCGACTGGCGGAGCTTGTCGTCGAGCAGTCCGCACAGGAGGCGCCCGGCCTCGTCCACGATCGGCCGTCCGGCGAGCACCGCCCGGAACGATAGCAGCCGGATGTACTCCTCCAGATTCCGCGTCGCCGCGAGTTCCATGCGCTGCCGGTCGACCTTGACGTCGCGGTACGCGACGAGCTGCCCGAGCGCGCGCAGCGCCTTGTAGCGCATGAGGCCGTCCCTCTCGTTCTCGACGGCGTCGGACAGGATGTCGGCCGCGCGCTGGGATCCGAAGCGCGAGATGCTCTGGGGAACGTGGATGCGCACGCGCCGTGGCGTGTCCTGACTGTGCAGCGCGAGCTCGAGCGCGTCGAGCGCCGGCTCCCCTATCGCGACGAGGGCGTCGCGCATGGCGTCCCGCCCTCCGCGTATCGCCAGGTGCGCCACAGCGACCGGCAAGAATCGTGGGCTCTTCACGGCGCCGAACGCGCGCGCGAGCTGGAACGTCGCCTCCTCGTCTTCCGCGAGGTCCGCGCGGCCGGCGAAGGCGAGGAGCAGGTCGACGGCCCGCTCGTCGGGCGCGTCCGAGACGGCCGCCAGCAGCCCGCGGCGTTGCTCCCGCCCGAGTTCGCCGGGCATGTGCATGATGACGTCGACCAGCGGGTGCTGCGCGACGTCCGTGTCCGCATCGCGCAGCGCCACATGGAACGCCGCATAGGCCTGCACGCGCGAGCTCACGTCCGCGGATGCCTGCACGAGCACCTCGACGTGGCCCCGCTTCGCCAGCGCCCGCACCGCCGCGACGCGCACCGGTTCTCGCGGGTCCGAGAGGAGCTTCGTCGCCAGCTGGATCCAGTCGGTGCGCGCGCTGTCGCTGAACACCTCGAGCGCGTGGACGACGACGCGCTCCGCGTCGTGATAGAGAACGAGTGCCGGCACGAGCTTCACGCGCCGGTGCTGCACGAGGACATCGATCGCCGCCACGACGGTGGCCGGGTCCGGGCTCGCCAGCGTCTCGACCAGCGCTTCGGCCGAATGCAGATCCAGCTCCTGGATCTCCACCTCCGGCCCGATGTGCCCTGCAGCGAGCGCGTGCCGGAACAGGTCGAGATAAGGCCGGCGAAGGCTCACCGCCATCGCGAGCCAGATCGCCGCGAGCACGGTCACCACGAGTGCGAGCACCCGCGGAGTCGCGAGCGACCGCATGGCGAGCAGGTAGATGAAGATCGCCATAAGCGCCTGGGCGAAGCGGCCGAGAACCCCGTCGATCAGGCCTTTGCCCCTATCGCGCGCGCGCTCGGGCAGCGGCAAGTACAAGAGCTCCGTCGCCACGCGATGCAGCGAATACCGCAGGCCGCCGTCGACGGTTTTCAGCCCGAGGACGAGCAGGAGCAGCCCGCCGCCGAGCACGGTGGCGGCGCCTCCCCCGAGCAGCAAGAAAGGCATGATCCCGGCCGACCCGATGACGCCGAATCGACGGATGACGCGACCCGCGACGAGCAGCTGCACGACGAGCGAGATGGCGTTCACGACCGCGTAGTAGCGGGCGAAGAACTCCCCGAGCTCCGCTTGAGGCACGTGTCGAGCGGCGGTCGATTTGAAGAGATAGTCGACGGTCAGCACCGCGGCCGTCGAGACGACCACCATGCCGGCGATTCGGACGAGGAAGGGGTTCTCGCGGAGCACGGCCATCCGAGGCGCCTGCTCTGGCGTCGCCGCGGGTCTCGACAACGGCTGATCGACGCCGAACGTCGTCAGGAAGAATGCGGTCGCCAGGAAGAGCGCCGCCGCGAGTGGGAGCAAAGCGGTGACCGGGAGCACCCGCAACGCGACGGCCGCCACGCTGGCTCCGACCGTTCCGCCGACCACGCCCCCCGAGGCGATCGCCCCGAAGAGGCGCCGGCCTTGGGCGACGGTGAACACCTCGGAGGCGAGAAGCCAGAACTGCGGAGGGAGCATCGCGCCGACCAGGCCGCTGAACAGGTAGAGGGCCAGGGCCCCGTACCCGTTGGCAGCGACGAAGTAGAGGACGGTAGTGGCGAAGGCGGCGACGGCGAGGCTGCAGATGAGGGCGTTGCGCCGCCCGAAGCGTCGCGCCAGCCCGACGGCCGCCGCCGTGGTCGCGAGCGTAAGGCCTGCGAGCGCGACGTAGACGACGTTCAGCTGAGCGGGAGGGAGCTTCGTGAGAAAGATGGCGTCGCGCGCCGTCTCGAGCGTCGTGTGAGCCGCGATGATGAGGAAGAGCGCCGCAAACGCCTGAGCCAGGACGCGGAGCTCGCCTTCGCGGACATCGAGGAAGCGGGAGAAAAACGAGCGCATACGCCGCTTGGAGGGGGGAAACCGTGGATGGAGGAGACGCCGGGGGGCCTAGCTCGGGGAGATGGGTTCGGTGTGGGTTGGCGAGGGGCCGCCGGCGACCGTATATTGGATGAGATGTCGGCGCACCGTGGTGTCGCAAACCTCGACGAGCGCGCACAAAACATGCAGCTCCGCTTCGGCTTGTGCGCGATGGCTCTGGGCCTCGTCGCGGCGATGGCCATGAACGCGCTCGGCGTCGGGCGGGGTGTGCATGCCTTGCTCCTTCCGGTTCTCTTCGTCGGCGCCTACGGCGTCTGCGCGGGGCTTTGCCGCACGTGCGGGGTGACGGCGATGGCCGGCAGGCGCCTTACGGCATCGGGCTCCGAGCCGATCGCCGATCGTTGCGAGCTCGCCGCCCTTCGTCGCCGGGGCCTCGCGGTCGTCGTGGGGAGCCTCGTCGTCTCGGCGCTCGCGACGGCGCTTCTGTCGATGCTGTCACGGTGACGGCCGCTCGATACCCGCGAGGCGATAGCCGCGCGCGGGGCCAAGGTCGTAGAGGTGCGCGACGAGCGGGCCCTGCGCGACGCCGTCCTCCAGGGTGACCACGGAATAACGCTCGGGGGCGTCGTCGGGCGCGCCGCCGTCGCCGGCGACGCGCGGGAGAGCGACGCACACGCGCGCGGCCTCCGGGCGCTCGACCGCGAGCGGCCGATCGCCGAGCCGTGCGTGGTACTGGAAGTCGCCATCGGGTCGGAGGCGCCGCATCTCTGCGAGGTCCTCGCCGCAGAGACGGTCGCCGCGTTCGACGTGCAGATCGGTGATCGGCGACAGGCGCATCAGGTAGCGGTTCAGGATCGCCTCGAGCCGCCCGTCGAGAACGCGCTCCAGGTAGGCGGTGAGCTTCGGCTCGGAGAAACGACCCATCCGCGCGAGGGTGGCGACGAGCTCCGGCGTGAAGCGGGCCAGGACGCGCGCCATCCAGGCGCCGTCGCGTTCGGTCATCCGGCTGAAGGCCGGATTCGGGTACTCGTTGACCCACTCATCGGGGACGAAGTCTCGCGTCGAGAAGTAGCTGAACACCTCGTAGCCGGGCTCGAACCGCGCGCGGTCCCATGGGCGCGACGGGATTCCGAACGTGACGAAGTCGAGCCCGATGTCCCCCCAGTCGAGGACGTACGAGTGTCCGAGGCGGCGCGAGATCCCGTCCCAATCCCACGTGCTCCCCAGAGTGTCGCTGGTGTCGAGGTAGTAGTGTCGGACGAAGCCGGGCGACGAGTCGGGCTCCTTGGGGTTGTCCGCGATCCACACGTCCATGCTGTTCTGCTCGCGCGCGTCGAAGTGGTCGAGCCACGCCGCGAGCAGGCGGCCTCCACGGAGCTCGCGCCGATCCTCGTGCGGGATCGTGTCGTTCGGGTCGTCGTCGCGCGTCGACTCGTAGCGGAAAGGCCCGATGAGCCGGCCGTCGAGCCACGCCGACGCCTGGAAACGGGTGTACTCGCCCTTCTTCGTCGCGCCTGCGAAAACCCGGTCGAGGGCAGCCTCGTCGAAGGGTTTCGTCCGCTCGCTGTTGTCGGTGACCGTCAGTCCGGGAGTGAGCTTCAGCGTCGACCGCTTGACGTAGACGACTTGCTCGCAGGAGAAGTTGTACCCTGCTGCGTGGTATGCGGCCGCCCCGATGACGCTCGCCGCGCTCGGGCGTTCAACCACCGGGGCATCGCTCTTGAGCATGTACTTGCCCTTGCCGGGGATCTTCACGCGGAAGCCCGGCGAGGAGCCGTTGTCCTTGCCCTTGTCGATGATCCACGAACCGGGGGCCGCGTTCTCCGTGTCCAAGAGCAACTGCGCCGGCGTGCACGCGCCGCGGGAGAGCTCTTCGGGCGTGATCCGGCGCACGCCGAGGCGATTGGTGAACCACGCGGAGTCCGCGACCTCGTCCATGCTGTTGACGTTCACCGATTCGGTCGACGCACGGACCGCGAAGACGCCGGACAGCGGGCGGAAGATCGAGTTGTCGATGCCGTCCCATGCGAGCGGAGAGACATAGACCGAGGGCGCGCAGGCGATATGCTCAGGGTCCTTCGGCGTGCCCTCGCGCCGGCACGGGACCGACACCGAATGGAGATCGGTGTCGATGGTCATCGGCGGGCGCAGCGGGAACGGGCGCAAGCCGCCGCAGCCGGCAGCGAGGGCGACGCTCGCGCCGACGCCGACCAGGAGTCGATCAGAACCCATTGGTGCCTCCGATGGCGAGACGAAACGAATCGACCTTCGCACGTTGATCGAAGGTCTCCGTACCTAGGCCCAGGATGATTTCCAGGCGGTGATCGGCGCTACCGGTCGACTGGATGCCGATCCCGGACGACAGACGGAGAAGCTTGGGATCGAAGTCGCGGAAACCGACGTCGAAGGCGTTTCCCACGGCGACGCTCATGCGCCCCTCGAGCCAGACCCAGATGGGCCAGGTGTACACGAGCGTCGCCGCCGCGGCGCTCCGCCCGTGGAGGCGACCGGGCAAGAAGCCGCTCAGAGGTTCGACGCCGCCCCACACCGCCTCTTCGGTGAACGGGATGGCGCCGCCCCCGATCGGGTCGGCGAGTTCGCCCGCGACGGAGAGGCTGAGGACGCGGTCGCGCCAGAGATCCACCGCTCCGCCGAGGGAGGCCCCGTATTTGATCCAGGATGGTCCGCGCGCCTGGCTCACGTCGTTGCCATGTTCGGCGTGGGCGACGGCACGGACGCCGCTCTGGGACGAAGGCAACGCCGGGCGCGAATCGAAAGCGAGAGTGAGCCGCTCGTAGACATCCGTGTAGCCCGAGCCGTAGCCGGCTGGCGTCGCGAAGACACCGGCCCGCGCCTCGTCGGACACCGAGGGGTCCTTGCCGTATTGGCTGTCGCGGAAGTAGACGCTCCGCGCGCCGACCTGGGCTCGGTAGGAGAGCCCGCCTCCCAGCGCGAGATCCGCGCTGGGCCCCACGTCGAGTGTGTCCATGAGAAAGCGCGACTCGCTCTGCTGGACGGTTCGAGCTCCCTCGCCGTAGTAGACGTAATCGGGCCTCCGCACCCAGCGCGCGTCGAGGGAGACTCTACTTTTTGCGCCCACGTGCCAGCGATCGCTCGCCGAAACCGCGAGCCAGTCGGACCCGAAATACGAGGCGTGCAATCGCAGATCGTGGCCGCGAACGAACGCGTCGTTCCAGAAGAAATACGCACCGACGCTCGGCTGGAAGCCGAAGTCGAAGAACGCGGTGGGAATCAAGCCGGCCTTGTGGTCGGGGCCGAACGTGAAGAAGTCGACGAGCGTCGTCGCCCAGTTGCCCCGCTCTGCAGCGGTCATGACGGCTCCGAGGGGGCGCCGGATGAGGTACTCGGTCACCACGTAGACCGGGAAGAGGACGACGCGCGGCACCCACAGCGCGACCTCGCCCGGGCTCGGGGGCGGCGACGGGCGTCCGTCGTAGTCGGGAGTCGTGCGCTTTTCGTCGTCGGCGCGGGCAGCGCTCGCGGCGAGGAGCCAGGCGAATACGACGAGTGCGGCGGGTCCCCGTTTCATGGCGGGCCGGGAGGATAGCAACCTTGAGCCCGCGGATTGAATCGAAGCAGCACACAACGTACCTTCCCCCGACCTCGTGAGCACCACGTCCCGTCCGCGCGCGCTGAAGCACCCCCTCGAATTCGCGCTCGGCCTCTTCGCCGAGGTTCGCGAGGGCGAAGCGCCCACGGCGATCCTGCTCACGGTCAACGTTTTCTTGATCCTCACCGCGTACTACTTGCTGAAGGTGGCGCGCGAGCCGCTCATCTTGCTGGGCGGTGGCGCGGAGGTGAAGAGCTACGCCTCCGTCGGCCAGTCGATCCTCCTCGTGTTCGTGGCCTCCGGCTACGGGTGGCTTGCGACGCGCGTCGGTCGCATGGCGCTCATCACGTGGGTGACGCTCTTTTTTGCGGCCAACCTCGTCGTCTTCTGGGCGCTCGGCGAGAGGGGCGCATCGCTCGGCGTGCCGTTCTTCCTCTGGGTCGGCATCTTCAACTTGACGACGGTGGCGCAGTTCTGGAGTTTCGCCGCAGACGTCTACTCGGAGGAGCAGGGGAAGCGGCTCTTTCCGGTCATCGGCATCGGTAGCTCGGTCGGCGCCGTCGCCGGCGCCACGATCGCCGACACCCTCCTCTTCCTCGGGCCGTTTCGCCTCATGCTGGTCGCCGCCGGCATTCTCGTCCTCTGCCTGGGTCTCACCTACGCGGTCAACCTTCGCGAATCGGGGGGCGCTAAGGCGAGGCGGGGCGAGGTCGAAAAGGAGGCGCCGATCGGCGGGGAAAATGGGTTCGCGCTCGTCCTGGGCGACCGGTACCTGTTGCTCTTCGCGGCGATGATCTTCGTGCTCAACTGGGTCACCAAGACGGGCGACTACGTCCTCGATCGCCAGCTCCTCGCGGCCGCGCACGCGCACGGCGTCGGCGCGCACGCGTACGTGGCCCAGTTCAAGGCGCGCTACTTCGAGTGGGTGAACGCGCTCGGCGTGGCGTTCCAGCTCTTCGCCGTTTCCCGCGTGATCAAGTACCTCGGGCTGCGCGTCGCGCTCGTGATCATGCCGATCGCTTCGTTCGCGGGGTACGGCGCCGCCTTCGTCGCCCCATTCCTTGGTGTCGTCTCCGTCGCGAGAGTCGTGGAGAGCAGCCTCGATTATTCCTTGTCCAACACCACCCGACAGGCGCTGTGGCTGTCGACCACGCGCGAGGCGAAGTACAAGGCCAAGCAGGTGATCGACACGTTCGTCGTCCGCGCAGGGGATGTCCTCTCGGCGGCGCTGGTGTGGGTCGGTTCGACGGTCAGCCTCTCCGCGCGCGGCTTTCTGCAGGCGAACATCGTCCTGTCGATCGCATGGGTCGGGTTCGCGCTCCTCCTCGGGCGAGCGTACGCACGCCGAGAAGCTCCCACGGTCGCGCCGAGCGCAGCCCCGTCCGCGGCGACGGCTGGAGCGGCCGCCACGGTCGATTCGCCAGGCCCCGCGCCGTCCGCGCACACGCCGTCCGCGTGAGCTCCGCAGGGGCGCAAAGTCGCTGGTCATCGAGAGAAGTAAGCCCGCGCGCTCGGCTCTTGCACCTTCCGCTTCGCCGCGCACAGGCAAACGCGCTCCACCGTGGCCTCGCGCTCGCGCTCGTCGACTTCGCGCAGCGAAGTCGTTCGGCGTCAGCCCCCAACGAGGCCGTCAGTTCTCCCAGCGGCGGTTTGGTCCGACGTCGGCGTGCACGAACCAGTCGAGCTGCGTCGGATAGACTCCGACGCCGCCGCTCCAGCCGAGACTCCGGATTTCGAGCTCCACGGCGCGCGGGTCGAGCGCCCGGTCGGCGCCATCGGGCACGATGCGAAAGTCGCACGCGTTGCCCAGCGAATGCTGGCTATGGGAGGAGACGTGGTGTCCCTTCTTACGCAGCATTTCGTTCAATTTGGCGCTGCGGTAACCGCTGACGAGCTCGATGCGAGCGCCGGGGTGGCGCTCGGCCAGCTGACGGAGAAGCCCCAGCAGGCGCTCGTCGAGCGCGTGCTTCTCCCCGGTTGACCGGTCGGCCAAAAGCGCGGAGAACGCCTGCGTTGTCGGCGACTCGGCGTCGAGCGCCACGCGGTCTTCGGTATGGATCTGGTCGAGGGTCGCGAGGAGCGGAGGATCCGTCGAGGCCTCGATCGGTGGTCCTTTCTTCGTCGCCAGGCCCGATCCGTGCGTGATGCGCGCCTCGGGCAGCGCCGGTTGCGCCGCCAGCGTCGCCGTCGACGCGGACGAGAGAATCATGGCGGCGACCTTTGCCCGAAGGCTCACTTACGGAGTGTAGCGTGTCCTTGACGGCCTGCGCTCCGTAAAGGAGCCTCGGGACCATGGAGCTCGACCGCGCCCCCATCGACGCGAAGCTCTTGCGTCGCATCGGCGAGGGAGACCTCTCGGCCGTCGCGGCGCTTTACGACGTCTACGCACCGACGATGCTCGGCATTGCCATGCGCATCCTGCGCGAGCGCGCCGAGGCCGAGGACGTCGTCCACGACGCGTTCGTCGTCGTCGGGGATCGGGCGCACCAGTACGAGGCCAAGCGCGGCAGCGTCGCGGCGTGGCTCGTCACGCTCGTCCGCAACCTGAGCATCGACCGGGCTCGCCGCCGGGACCGCCGGGGCGCCATCGCCCGCGAAGTCTTCGCTCGAGACCCCACGGTCTCTTCAGTCGCCATCTCGGCCGATCCCGAGCTGGCCGCCCTCGACGCGGTCCGGCGCGAGCGCCTCCGGCGCGCTCTCGCCACCCTGCCCGACGTGCAGCGTGTGACCCTCGAGGTCGCGTTCTTCGAAGGCTTGAGCTACCCCGAGATCGCCGAGCGGGAAGGGGTCCCGCTCGGAACCATCAAATCGCGCGCTGCACGCGCGCTGGCTGCGCTTCGCGCCGCGCTCGAGTCCAGAGAGGAGGACCACTGAACCATGGCCGCTCGTCACGAAGAAGGGCAGCTGACGCGCACGGCGACCCAGGGGCCTACGCTGCATTACTACGCCGTCGCTCCCGACGGCGCGCCCCGGGCGATGGTCGCCCTCCTGCACGGTTACGCCGATCACGGGAAACGTTACGAGCACGTCGCCGACGTCTGGGCGGAGCGGGGCATCGCGACGGTGGCCATCGACCTGCGGGGTCACGGTCGGTCCGAGGGGAAGC
The DNA here is from genome assembly GCA_937998045.1 of uncultured Myxococcales bacterium. Classification (GTDB taxonomy): domain Bacteria; phylum Myxococcota_A; class Polyangia; order Polyangiales; family Polyangiaceae; genus Palsa-1150. Next base: position 3,176 of record CALKVG010000302.1, on the reverse strand, counting down.
GGGGGCACTGCGAGGCTTTCGACGAGTACCTGGCTGACGCCGCGGAGCTTTCGCGTCTCGCGCAGCAGAAGGGCGGCGGCGCCCCGGCCTTCCTGGTCGGCCACAGCTTCGGAGGGCTCGTCGCGGCGACGGCCGCCATCGAGCACCCGGCGCCCTGGCGCGGCCTCGTCCTCAGCGCGCCGTACTTTGGCCTTGCGCTCGACGTGCCCGCGATCAAGGTCATCGCAGGGAAAGTCGCGTCGCGATTCGTCCCCGCGCTCTCCCTTCCCACCGGACTACGCGGTATCGATATGACGCACGACCAGGAGCGTGCGCGCGCGTACGACGAAGATCCGCTGGTCTTCAAGCGCGCCACGTCCCGATGGTTCACCGAGTCGACGACGGCGCAGGAGCGCGTCATCGCCCGGGCGCCGGCGCTGACGATGCCTCTCTACCTCGTCATGGGAGGGCAGGATCGCGTCGCCAAGCTCTCCCGGGCGCGTGCTTTCTTCGAGGCGGTCGGAAGCCGCGACAAGACGTGGGACGAACGCCCCGCGCTCTTCCATGAGGTGCTCAACGAACCCGAATGGCGCGCCATCGCGCTGCGGATCGCCGACTGGATCGCGAGCCACGCTTGAGGGGGCGGTCGAAATCAGGGAGCGTAGGGGAGGCGTGATTCTCGAACGGGAATCACGCTCGCTGCCCTATTGGCAAAAGCCGAGCTGAATCCCGAGGGCTTTGAACGGAACGCAGGTGTGGCCGGTGCCGCACTCGTTGTTGCCCGAGCACATCTGGAACTGGCCCGCCGGACAGGTCGCGGCGGAGACGCAAGTGGTCGCGGTGAAGCCCGGCGACTCCTTGTAGTAGCCGCAGGACATGTCCGCGGCGGGAGTCCCTCCCGTCGCGCAGCAGACCTCGGCGCCGCCCTCGCCGCCATGGCAGTCGGCCGCCTCCTGGCATTCGACCGGACGCGCCGGGTACATTCCGGCATCGGGGAGCGGGTTCGGGCAGGTCTGGCCCGCGCTCCCGCACTGCGATACGGCGTAATTGCCGCGCGAGATCTCGCCGCCGATGCAACAGATCGTCGAGGCCGTCGGGCAGTCGATCGCGCTGCCGTCCGGGCCGAACGGGCAATAGAGCGAGCCGCCATCCCCCGGATGGAGCCTGGGCGTCGACCCGCACTCGTTCGTGTCCCCCGCGTCCAGATCGCTGCCGCCGCCGCTGTCCACGCCGGAGCTGGCGCCCGTGTCCGCCTGCGACTGCCCTCCTCCGGAGTCGACGGGGTCGCCCGCCGCTGGGGGAGTGGCGCTGCTGCTGCATGCGCTCACGGCGCACGCGCCGCCGATGGAGAGGCACGCGGCCCCCAGGACCCAACCCAAAGTGCGAATGTTCATAGGCTGGGCGGCCTCTTACCAAGCGCGGCGCCCATGCGCCCGCGAACTCTGCATTTCGATTTTTCCTGCGGGAACGGATGCGCTGGCCCCAGCCGTCGCAGGGAATTCAGTCGACCTGCACCTCGGCGAGCGCCCCGCCGTTTCCGTAGTGCGTCGTGATCACGAGGCGAATGCGGTCCGTGTGCACGCCGCCCGCGTCGAACGAGATCCATTCGGCGGGATAACCCACAGCGAATTGCTTGGTGCCGGACGACTTCAAGTCGTTGTGAAGATAAAACTCGAAGCGCACGTCGCGGGCCGCGCGCTCGGGGATGAGGTCCCCGTTGAGAACGCGGACGGTGTGAACGACGCGCGGGCGAAACCGGATCTCGATCCACTCTTCGCCGCCGCTCGGCACCCATTCCGTATCGGGGTCGCCGTCGAGTACGCGATCCGCCGTGTACTCGTCGTCGAGCGCGCTGGAGGCGCGCGTGTCCAGTCCGAAGTACGAGAGACGCAAGAACGTCGCGAATCCGAACGGGGCCGCGACAACCAGCGCCGAGAGCAGCCACCGCCGCAGCCGCAGGCGCTGAAGCCCACGCCGGTCGAGGAGCAGGGGAGCGAGGCGGTGCTCGAGCGCGAACTCCGTCCGCAGCAGCGCCGCCAACGCCGTCGCCTGCTCGGGAGAGATGCGCCGCTCAAGCGGCTTCGCCGTGGCGAGCTCCGCGCCGAGAAACTCGAGGTCCGCGACGCGCTGCTTCGCGCCCGCGCTCAGGGGGAGTCCGGCGTCCTCGAGCTGCCCCACGCCGATCCGCACGTGCTCCAGGCTTTCGCCCCCGAGGCGAATGGCCTCCGCGTGCATTCCGCGCGAGAGGAGCGCTTCCGCCGAGTCGCGCTTCTGCCAGGCCTCGGAGAGCGCGTCTGCCGCCGCGCTCCGGACCGGGTCGCTCGCGCGTTCGGCGGCGACCTGCGTGTTGCGCAGCGTCAAGTACTCTCGCACAAGCTCGACCCCGTCTCGCCAGATCACGGGCGGCGCCTCGCTTTCTCCATCAGCCACTTGGAGGCGAGGTCGAGGATCGAGCGCTCGCGGATGCGCACGCGCGTGCCGTCGGACAGAGCGTCGAGCACGGTCGTTCCATCGGTATCGGCGTGCATGGTGCCCGGCGGAGACATCTCGAAACGAAGGACCGGCGAATGATACTGGTTCACCTTGACCGAGCAGTGGGCTCCGTGCACCACGAAGGAGACGGCACCACACTGGACGTTGTCCTGCACGGCGCGCGCCTCCGCGCCCCTCGTGAGCCGGGGGGACGATATCGTGCATCCGTCGCTGGCCTGAAGGAACGGTGTCGGCCCGGCCCTGCCGTGCGTGTGGCCGAGGAAAAGGTCCCAGGTCGCGTACATCGCGAGCTTCCCGGTCGTTACGTCGGTAGGGTTGTTCATCGCTTCTTGAATGGCTAAAGCATCGATCTGGGTCCCCCAGATCGATCGCTGTCTGGCGATGGCGAGGTTGAACTGCCCCACAGCGGCGACGAAAGGCAAGGCTCGGCCGACGGCCCGGGCAACGGGATCCGCGCTGCGCAGGGCTGCCTCGACGGCGACCGCGGTGCAAGACAGGACGATGGGCACGATGAAGACGAGCAGCCGCGACGGAAACTGAAGCTTCGAGGCTCCGGGGACGAGGTCGAAGACGAACGTCATCTCGCGTCGCTGAACGAAGACGAAGAAGGCCGACAGGAGGGCGAGGCCCCCCAAGCGTTCGCGCACCGCCCGCCGCGCGGCGGGAACGAGGACCAGGAGAACGCCCAGGCAAAGGAGAATCCA
>CALKVG010000301.1 GCA_937998045.1 uncultured Myxococcales bacterium | reverse complement strand
GCGCCATCACCGCCGGCAATCCGGCAGCCGGGGCTGCCGCAAGGATTGCCCCGCCCAAGGCGCCAACCGCGGCGTGCTCGGCGACCTTGCCCCAGTCCTCGATGTGGCCGGTCTCGGCGTACTGCTTGTAGGCCTCGAGCCCGCCGGACACGACGGCGCCGATCGCCGCGCCGATCACGATGTGCCAGAAGTGTCCGTTTCGGTCGGCGGCGACTGTTGGCGTCAGGCCCGCGTAGCTGTACGGGTTCGTCGCGGCGGCGGGCTGATCGACGTACCGCGTGGGATCGCCGACTGCGACCGGATCGACGGATGTCCAGACGCCAAGGTTGGGAGCGTAGAAGCGCGCTCCCATCGAATCGAGGCCGACGCTGCTGTCGCGGGAGCTCCGTGCGTACTTCTGCGTTTCTTCGGACGAGTCGTACCGCGCGAGACCGAACGGGTATGCGGCGAAGGATGCGAGCGGGTGGCCGTCTCCGCTCGCTTGCTCGCTCAGCGATCCGATTGCGTCGTCGAAGAGGAGGCGGTCGTCGACGCCGAGGTGGTCGATGGTTCCGTCAAGAATCGCGGAGGGACCCTGCGGGGAAGCCGAACACGCCAGCATGCTGCCGGCGAGGACGACGGCGAGAGCCGCGCACGGTAGGCGCGCGGCTGCGCACCATCGTCGCTTCAGGATTCCAACGAGCGCCCCGAACAGAAAGAGAGGCCAGAGGTCGAGGGGGCGATGCCCACCGGAACGCCCGACCGTGCAGCCGCCACTCCCCTTTCCCGCGGCGGACGCGTTCGGAACACCGTTGCTTGCGGTCAGCTCGGCGATGCGCTGACCGCTGTGCACGACGTATCGCACGAGCGCACCGTCGCGGACTTCGGCCGTAGCGTCGAGGAAGTACGTCGTGTGCTCGGTACCGTCGGCGTCGCGCTGCACGCGCACGCGTCGGGTCCCCTCCCCATCAAACACGCTCTGCTCGGAGGCTCCGCCGGACGCAGTCACCGCGACGAGGTGGTCGGCTCCATCCCAGTCGAGCGTTCGCTCGCCGTCGCCGGTCAATCGGCCGTTCGCGTCGTAGACCAACGTTCGGCCCTGCAAGCCGGTGAGCGCGTGCGGCCCCGCCCCGGCGCCGTACGTAAGGCCTCCGGCGTTCAGGGCAGGAACGTCGCTCGTGCGAGCGACCAGGTTGCCGCTTGAGGAGTAGCTCCACTGGGCGCTCCCCCACGACCCGCCCGCGGAGACCAGCCGGTAGAGATTGTCGTACCCGTACCGCTCGGAGCGGTCGCGGTCCGCGCCCACGCCGGGCCGCAAGTCGGTCACGGAGGCGATGTCGTTCGCCCCGTCGTACGTCCACTTGAGATGCTGAAGCGTCGATCCGTCGGCCGCCGTCACGACCTGCTCGGTTCGTCGGCGGTCGTCGTCGTATCCCGTGAGCGCGACGACCCCGGTGTTGAACGAGCGGCGCAGCTCGACTCCGTCACCGTCGTAGTCGAACTGGACGGCGTTGCCATACCCCGAGAGCTGACCGCGGGGGTTGCGATAGATACGGAGGGACGACTGGTCCGGGTACTGGTGCCAATACTCGCGGTCCTGATCGTCGTAGGCGCTGCGGATGTCGAAGGTCGCTCCCCCGATCGTGAAGTGCGTGGCGACTGCCCGCTGGCGCTCGTCATATTCGTTTTCGATCGATCCGGCGGGGTCGGTCATCTTCGCGAGCTTGCCGAGGTACAAGGGATCGCCGGGAGCCCGGTCGCTTCGGTCCCACTGCTTGTTCACCTCGGGTACACCGTCACCATCCCAGTCATCGGTGATCAGGCGTCCCGCGAGATCGTACGTGAATCGCCGCACACTTCCGTCGGGCTTGTGGTGCTCAAGCAAGTTCCCGGTCGGGTCGTACACAAACCGGTGCGATCCCGCGTCGGGGTCGTCGACCATGACGCGTCGGCCGCGTCCGTCGTAGGCATACCGCGAGCGGGTGCCTTCGGGATCTGTACGCGCCAGCAGCCGTCCGGCCGCGTCGTACGAGTACCCCTGCGAGACGGTCGTTCCCTTGAGCACCTCCGTCCGCGCGACCAGCCGCCCCAGCCCGTCATGCGCCTTGGTCGTCGGCGTGTGCTCATAGGGCGAGGTCGAATCGCTTTGCGCACCGTCCCAGGACTGCTCAATCAGGGGGAGGAACGCCATCCGTGTCTCGAGGCCGAGCTGCGAGCGGGTCCGCACCGTGCGCCCGACGGCGTCGTGCCACGTGTCGGAGCCGGGTCCGTCGGCGCGCAGGGGCGGTGCGTCATGCTCGGCGACCGTGGCGAAGCGCGCGCGCAGAGTCCGTCGCTCCTCGCCGCGTGCATCGAGGAGGGCGACACCGGCGAGCACCCAGCGGCCGTTCTCGTCGGCGGTGAGCGATCCGCGCTTTCGCGCAAGGCCGTCGTAGAGGTCCTCGGTGTGCTCGACTTCGCTCCGGCCGGGCCACACGCGCCGCTCGGTGATCACGCGTGAGAGCGGGGCTGCCTCGACGTACGCGTAGCTTCGCGTCGGTTGCTCGGAGGTGTCGCCCGGCTCGATGACCGCCGCGAGCCGGCCGAACGGGTCGTACGCAAAGGACGTGCTCTGTCCATCGTACGTCGTAACTTGCAGGAGAGTGCCGAGGGCGGCATCGTGTCGCGCGCTCTCTGTGAGCTGCCGCGACTCGAGCTTAATGGACTCGCTCGCCGCAAACGCGCGCGCCTCGGGGTCCCACGTGAAGAGGCGACCGCCTCCGCGCGCGTCGCGGGTTTCGATCGGGTTGCCGTCCATGTCATACGCGGTCGCGACGTCGAGCTCGAACGCGCCGAGGTCCGGCCCAACCCACTCTTCCTGGCGGGTCAGGTCACCGCGCGCGACTTGCCCCAGCGGGAGCCCCTGAAACGCTGCCCCGTCGTAGTAGTTGCGCTTCATGCGTACACGGTGCCCGGAAGCGTCCTGGAGCTCCTCGGTGGCCAGTCGTCCAAGGATCCAGTCGCCCTCGTCGTTCGCGAAGGTGCGCAGCGTGATCGCTTCGTCGTTGCCGGCGAGCTTGTTGCCGGCGACGACCTCGCCCCAGTTGTGTTCCGAGGTCACGTTGCCGTAGCTGTCCTGGTCCCACTCGACGAGGGTCGTTCGCGACTTGGACGGGTCGGTGCCCTCGATGTAGTCGGTCTGCTCGCTGGCCTTGAACGAGTAGTTGACGGTACGTCCGTCGGTGGCCACCTCGAGCTGTCGCGTCGTCCAGGTCGACGTCTCGCGCTTGAAGACGACGCCTGTTGTGTCGCTGGTCTGGGCGGTGAGCACTACTCCTCGAAGCGTCCGGTCCTCAAGGCCGACGTCAAACGTGCTCGTCGTGACGAGCGTCGGCGTGTACGCGTCGCCGACGTCTGTCTCCGTTCCGCCCGCGAACCCCGCGAAGGTTCGTTCAATGGGAGACCACGTCCCGTTCCCATAGGTGTAGTCGGTCTCAAGGACGGGGTCGCCCAGCGAATCATCCGCCTGCATCCGTCGCACGACCGGCATCGCGACGTTCATGCGCGAGGTCCACGGCGCCCCGGAGGCGCGCGCGGCTGCCGCGTCCAGCGCAGCGGGCCCGTACGAGACCGTCGTCACCTTGCCGAGGCCGTTGTCGATGCGCTGAAGGAGCCCGGCGCGACCCGCCGGAAACAGCTCGAGATACTGCCACGCCGCCGGCACGTCGCCCGATACGTCGATCCACACGATGTCGGTCGTTCCCGACGCGTTCATGTCCACGAAGCGGACCGTCGTATTCGGCCCCTTCGTGGGGACGGAGGTGAGGGTCTGCACCGGGTCGAAGTGCCCGGCCGAGTGCGCGAGGGCAAAGTCGACCTCCGCGGCGGCGACGTGAACGAGGTCGACCCATCCGTCGCCATTCAGGTCGTGCAGCTCCCAGGGCGACGACGGGTCAAAGTCGGGCACGCCGCTCGCGGTCTGCGCTGGCTCGAAAGCCCCGCGCCCTCGTCCGAGCCAGTACACGAGGCTTCCCGGAGTCAGGTAGCAGAAGTCCTCGACGCGATCGCCGTTGATGTCACAGAGCTGAGTGCGTCCTCCGTCCGAGAAGCGCAGGGCCTGGCGCGCGTCCACCTGGCCGACGAGCTGCGGCACGGTCCAGTCGACGCCATCGAGGTTGTATCCGATGGCGATGCCGTCGGCGGTGGTGATGATGGCGTCGATCCGGCGGTCTCCGTCCATGTCGGCGAGCTTCGTGTCGGGATCCTCGAACGTGAAGTTCGGGACCGTCGCGATCTGGACGGGACGTCGGAAGCTCCTCGCGGTGCTTCCGGGGAAGTAGCGGAAGTCGGTCGTGCCGCTCTTGGCCACGAGGTCAATGGCCCCGTCTCCGTCCAGGTCAGCGAGCTGCACGCCAATCGCTCCGAGGGCGACCGAGGGGCTCTGCGACGGGTCCCAGTCGACGCTGGGTTGCCAGGACGTGCCGTCCTGGTTGACGTAGCTTTGATACTGCCCGGCAAGCGTGACGAGCAGATCGGGAAGCCCGTCACCGTCGAGGTCACTGATTTCGACGTTGGGATCCGCCGGAGTGCGCCCCGGAGCTCCCTGCATGACGACGAGCTTCGGCTGGAGTGCCTGCGGCGTGTACCCGAACGAGAGCGTGGGCAGCCGGGAAACGCCGTCGCGGCCGACGAGCGTGACCGAAGCGAGGCGTGAGTGGACGTCCTGCCCGTAGGCGAGCTCGTAGCGACGCACCAGCGCGCCCCCGTGGCGGACCTCGATCGCCGTCAGGCGCCTTGTGAGCGCCTGGCGGATTCCGTCGTTGAAGAGGACGTGTGGGTCGGGACGGTTCTCGTACGAGAGGACCACCTCGTTGCGGGCGTCGGCGCCGAAGTCGTTCCAGACAGCGCTTTGGAGGAGGGCGTATCCGTCGGAAGTGTCCCAGTTGTACGCGATGCGATGGCCGTGCAGGTCGAGCGCCTCGCTGGGCAGGTAGGTCGCGACATTCGCGCCCTCGACCTCCTCGAAACCAGCGCCACCGAAGTTCCACGTCGTACCCGACTGGTCGCGCGCCTGCCATGTGTCGCCTCCCGCTCGCTGCACTCGGACGAACGCACCCGACTCGAACTCCGGCCGGAAGGTCCCGGCGGCGACCTCGAGCAGGTCGCACGGGATCCCCATCCCCGCGAGCTCCATCGGGTCGGTATCGACGAACCGCGGGAGCCCGTTCTCAGTGCGACGGCGCACGCGCGGAAGGCCCGCGAGGCGCCACCCCATGCCGAGCTCCGTGACACCGCCCGCCGAGTCGTACTCGAGCGAGAGGTGCGGTGCGAAGCCGCCGACCGACGGCGGGACGACAATCTCCACGCCGTAGCTCGCGGTGCCCGAGGCGAGCGATGGGGCGAAGTTCCGACCGAGACCCTCGATCGACCCGGGACCGCTCGGCAGGCTGATGTGCGTCGGCTCGAGCGCGTTGCTCGCCGAAGCGGTCAGACCGTGCAGCGTGACGACGGCGGCGAGTGTGACGGCGATGGCAAGGCGCACGACGACTCTCCTTCAGAAGCCCGCGAAGCGGAAACCTAGGCTCGCCAGGGCGGCGCTGCTCTGGTCCGCGTGCGCCAAGTCGACGGTGAGAAGTCCCGCACGCAGATCGAGTAGCCCCAGCTCGAGCCCCATCGATACGGCGCTCCCGACGTGAACGGACGTGTCGGAGCCCGACGAGTTCGTCGCCCCGGCACTTGCGCTGGCCGACGTGTTCACAACGAGAACCCCGGCTTCGCCCATCGCGTAGAGGCGGATCGGGTCGGAGCCGAGGACGTAGTATTTGGCGCCGACGAGCGCTGGCGCGTAGCTGACCCGGGAGCTCACCGAGACCCCGGACACCTGAAAGCCGGTCTCCGCCCCTTCGAGGTAGCCCGTGTGACCCACGAGTTGCCACAGCTCTGAAAGGCTGTAGGAGAGTCCGAGCAGCCCGCCGATCCCCGGGCCGGTCGCGTCGGACATGCTTCCGAGCGGCACGGCCATCACCGGAGCGAAGTCCAGGTGATAGTCGCGGCGCGGCGCGGAAGCCGGAGCCTCCGCTGCTACAGGAGCGTCCGCGTGGACGGTGGCGGCACCAGCAAGGATGGCAGCACCTATTGCTGCTGCAACGAGATGACCGTTCATGGCGAGTACCCTCCGTGGACCTCGACGCGAGGTGGCGCCGGGCCGTGTGTTCTCCGTTTGAAGGCAACGCCGGGCACGCGCTGGGTGCCCAGCAGGACGGGCGGCTACGCGCGGCTCGGCGGACCGACCCCCAGCAATCCCGGTGCCTGATGCAGCAGGCTTCGAACGGTGCGGATCGACGCGCGTTTCGTGGGGCGCCGCGGGGGTCCGGTCGATTCTCCGCCATGGGGGGTGGTCGAACGGCGTTGACCGCAGCGGTGCCGCGTGCACGAAAGAGAGGCGAACGCGACGGGCCACAGGCTGCGGTCGAACATGGCTCCCTGTCGGAGCGCGCGGCACACGAGGTGCTATCCTTCGCGCCGCCGAGGAGCCGATCGGGGATGTCGAAGCAGCGTGCCGAGCGCCCGTGGCTGTACCCGCCGGAGACGGTCATCAATGGCCGGTACCGCGTCATCCGGCGCGTCAGCTACGGCGGCTCCGCCGAGGTCTACGAGGTGGAGCACCTGGAGCTGTGCACGCACCTCGCGCTCAAGGTCGCCCATCCCGAGTACGTCGCCAATCCGGGCGTTCTGGAGCACATCACGACCCTCATGAAGCGGGAGGCGCGCGTCGGCGCGCAGCTCCGAGCCCGCGCCGGAAGGCCGGGCGCCGAGAGCATCGTCTTCGTGACGGACGTGGGGACGACCGACGACAAGTATCGGCTCCCGTTCTTCGTGATGGAGCTGCTTCAAGGCCACACGCTCTACGCGCGCATACGGTTCCGGCGTGAGGCCAGGGACCCGTTCCCCATCAGTTACGTGCTGCGGTTCGCGACCAATTTGGCGAAGGTCCTGCTCCTCCTCCATGAGGAGGGGATCATTCATTGCGACCTGAAGCCCCAGAACCTGTTCCTGCATCGCAGCGGCTCTGGGCCGGTCCTCAAGCTGTTGGACCTTGGGCTGATGGCGCGCGCTGGTCAGACGCCGCTCGACCGCTTCCAAGGGACACCTTGGTACGCGGCGCCCGAGCAGTTCCTCCTTCGGGCGCCCACCTTCGAGACGGACACGTATTCGTTCGGGATGGTCGTCTACGAGATGATCACGCAAAGGGGCCCGTGGGACACGGTAGACGCGCCCCTGTCTGAGCCGGCGCTACGAGCGGCGCATCTGGGACTGACCGTTCCACCGATGCGCACCTTTCGCGCGGACGTCCCGGAGGACGTGGACGCGCTGGTCTTGGCGATGCTCAGCAAGGAGCCTGACGGCCGTCCTGCCCTGCTCAAAGTTGCGGAGCGGCTCCACGTGATGTTGAAGAGGACCCTTGCCGCCAGGGGTGTAGCACCGGCCGAGGATCCGCCTGATCTGACGGAAGACCCGCCCATTCCCCAGGTCACCACCCAGCCGGGCAGCGACAAGCCGCTGGTGGTCGAGCAGCGCGAACGGTTGTCGCTCGATGTTCCGGGTGCCGGCGTACCGCCGGAGGCGATCACCGCGCCCCCTACCGGCACGGCTGGAAATTCCAAGCTCCTCGTCCCACTCACGGTTCCGCCCCGCGGCGCCTTTGCCGTTGCGGCGAGCGCGACACGTTCTGCGTCGCGCAAGGCGGCCTCGTCGTCGAGACCTCCGAAAGCATTTCGGACGGATCCGGATCCCGAACCTCGCAAGTTCAGCGCTCCAGCAGGGGAACACGGGACCAGTGTCCCCGCTGAGGAGGCGTCGGTGCCGCCGGCCGCTCTGGCGGATCCGCCGCGGAGCCCCCTCGCGATCGCCGCGAGCACAACGCGAGCGCGGTCACAGAACCTGCCGTCGCAACCGAGAACCCCAGACACTTTTCGGACCGATCCGGACCCCCAGCCGCCGAATTTCAGCGCGCCAGCGGGCGAACCACCAGCGAGAGCCGCCGCTGACGAGCCCGCGGCGCCCTCTTCGCAGGCTTCGTCACGGAGTTCTGGCGATGATCCAGAGGGCGCGTCACCGCCGCCGGCGCAAGCAAGGGCGCAGAACCCAGCAGCGACGAGGGATAGCAAAGCGGGTGTTGACGAGTCGGCCCTTCGCGCTCGCGAGCGCGACGCCGTCGAAGATAAGCGATGGGGAGAGTCGCCGTTTGCGCACTTGCACCAAGAGGGGCGCTCGCAGCAGGCGGCCGCGTCGCCGAGCGCCGTGTCCGTTCCATTGCTGCGCGAGCCGGCACCGACCCCTTCCCGTCCCCTCGCCGTCGGCGGCAAGACGTGGATCGAGTCGCCGCTTACGGAGCAGCACCAGGCACCGGCAGATCGATCGTTTCGGCCGAGCACGTCTCTTCAGCCTAGAGGTCCGCGTTCCTCGTCCATACATGGAGTGAGCGCCTCGATCGGCGGGGTCGTCTCGAAAGGCCCAACCGCTCGGCGCGGGCGGTCTCGACGTGGTTGGATGCTGGCTGCCGCAGTTGTCGCAGCCGCAGGGGCTTTCTCGGTAATCGAACTCGTGCTGCCAAGGGTGCAGCGAGAGCCCCATCATGGCCCGACCGTGACTCCGCAAGGCGCGAGCGTTTCGCCATCGAGCGGACCGCCCCTCGCAGAGACTCCGCCCAGCGATGTCGTAGGCTGGTTTCCCGTCGAGTCCGGGGCTCCGGACGCGCGTACCACGGCGAGCGGCTCTGCCTCAGCCGCGCCGACACTCAGCAGTACCGCGACGCCAGCAACCAAGGCCAAGGCGGTCGCAACCGCTCGCACATCGCCCGGCGACGATCTCCTCAAGCCGTACCGGCCCGACCCTCGACTATGATCCTCGCCGCCCCCCCTCCGGGTCGGTAGGCTGCGGCTCGGTGGTCGAGTCGTCGTTCAGCGACCGGCCCGCGCCGCGGCGAGGCCCAAGGCGGCTGGTTCCAAGATTCGGCCGGATCTCCTGCCAGGCCGCGTGCGCTGCCCGCGCGCTGGGAAACCTCTTTGATGGCTGGCGAGCGATCGCCGTTGCCACAAACTCCTCAATCGCTTGACCCCAAGCGGAGCCGGTTGTATCGGCGAGCGTGAGCGGATCAAAGCTCCGCTTCCATTCGACAAGCGCTGGACCTCCGGCTTCTGCGAAAGGAAGCACACCAGTCAGAGCGCGGTAAATGACCACGCCGAGCGCGTAGATATCTGCGCGCTCGTCCACATCCGCGGCGCCCCCGATCTGCTCTGGGGGCATGTACGAGGGGGTTCCGACGGTGTCGCCGATAGCCGTCAACGTCGACTGACCGCCGGCGACCACGCGCTCGCGCAGCTTCGATACCCCGAAGTCCAGGATGCGTGCGCGACGTTTCCCATCGGCCGTGGTCTCGATGAAGATGTTGCTGGGCTTCAAGTCGCGATGAATGATCTTCGCGTCGTGCGCGTGCTCGAGCCCCTGGAGCACATCGTCTACAATCCAGCCGACGTCATGCTCGGTGAGGATCATCGACGGCGTAGGGCCGAGTAGCCGTTCAAGGGAATCGCCCTCGAGCAGCTCAAAGGCAATCCAGAGTCGTTCCGCGCGATCGAAGCCTGCGCTTACAAACTGGGCGACGTACTCGGTGTTCAGGCGCTGGGCGATCTCCGCTTCACGCTGAAACCGGCGAAGTGCGTCCCGGTCGCACGCCCACATTGGCATAAGGAACTTCACGGCCACACGCGTGACAGGATCGTCGACTAGCTCCGCAGCGTAGACTTCACCCATGCTCCCGCGCCCAATGGGTCGGAGAATGCGGAACGCTCCGTTCGCGACGAGGTGACCCGGCTCAAGATCGAATGGTTCACTGCTCATCGGACGACCCCGAGTCTCCATTCGGGTCAGATGCGACGTGGAGTCCGGCCTTCTTGAGATGATTTCTGGCCGTAGCCCGCTCCTTCCCGGCGAGCCTGGATATCTGCGTGACGTTCCCGCGGCAAAGCGCGTGCAGGGCCGTGTAGTAGCGCCGGTGGGCTTCGGCCATCGCCTCGTCGTACTTCTTCGTCTCGAGCGGGGTGTCGTCGTTCTTGATGCGGACAAGCGGGATTGCTTCGTCGAACGAGAGTGGCCTCCGATCGTCATCCGACGCTGCAAGAGCGACGGCGACCGTGTTGCGCAGCTCGCGCACGTTCCCCGGCCAGGTCCGCGCCTTCAACGCAGCGATGCCCGCGTCGTCGATCTTTGCATCGGGTCGCCCGAGGTCCTCCAGAATGCGGCGGACCAAGAACGGCAGGTCGTCCAAGCGCTTGCGAAGCGGAGGGATCTCCACGGTCATGACGGCGATGCGAAAAAACAGGTCCTGCCGGAAGGCCGATTTGTTGACCGCCTCGGCGAGGTTGGCGTGCGTCGCGAAGAGCGCACGAACGTCGACTTTCTTCGGCTGCGAGGCACCGACCGGGCGAACTTCGCCCTCCTGGAGGACCCGAAGGAGCTTAGCTTGCATCGCCGAGCTCATCTCCGCGACCTCGTCGAGGAACAGCGTCCCGCCGTTGGCTTCGACGAACAGTCCGTCGCGGGCACGATCCGCTCCCGTGAAGGCGCCTCTGACGTGCCCGAAGAGCTCTCCTTCGAGCAGGGAGTCGGCCAACGCTGCGCAGTTGATGGCGACGAACGGCTTCCCTCGCCGCTGGCTCGCCTCGTGGATCGCGCGAGCCGCCAACTCCTTGCCCGTGCCGGTTTCGCCGGTGATGACGACCGAGAGGTCGCTCTTCGCGAACTGGCGTAGCTTCGCAAAGAGCGCCAGCATCTCCGGGGTCGTCCCGATCAAGGGGCCGAACCGGGTGTCATGGCTGAGGGCGACCTGTTGGGGATCGGTCGGGGCGAAATGGAGCGCGGTGCCGCCGCACCGGAGCTCGCACGGGCCGTTGAGGAAGACCTCGTGGATTCGAGTCTCGCCAAGGAACGTGCCGTTCCGGGAGTCAAGGTCCACGACACGAACCCCCTTCGGGGTCGCCTGCACCTCCAAGTGCACGGCGCTCATTGTCTTGTCGTCGAGCACCAACGCGCATTGCGGACCGCGTCCTATGAGCAACCGCTCGATACCGACGTCGATCGACCTGCCGTCGCCCGCCACGGTGATCCGCCCCCCGCGGATAGAGACCTGGTCCGACTTCAGGACCGTGGAATCGCTCTGGAAGTGCTTCGCCATGGCCGCCCCAAGCCTAGCCGACGAAGGGCCCCGTAGCTCATTGATCCGCGTCCGGCTGGCGCTCTCGGGGCGGCGCACGGTCGGCGGGGGGGGCCCCGGCCTCGAGGCGTACCTTGACCCTGCCGAGCCCGAGGACGTCGCCGGGCCCGACGATCGCTCGTTTGAGCCGCTTGCCGTTGTGCGCGATACCGTTGGCAGAATCGAGATCCCTCGCCTCGAAGCGCCCGTCCGGTAGCGCGCGCAGCTCGCAGTGCGCGCGCGACACGGAAGTGTCGTTGATCCAGATGTCCGCGCCCTCACCTCGGCCAATGACGACGCGCGACCCGGCCAAGGGGAACGCCGCACCAGGCGTCCCTCCTTCGAGCAGAACCACCCGAGCCTGGGCACGGCCCTCTGCGTCTCGCCGCGCCTCGGAGGGGGCGCCTGGCTGCACTTGGATCTGGTAGGCGCCGATCTGCACGACGTCGGCAGGCAGTAGCGGGACCTCTCGATCGATAACCTCTCCGTTGAGATACGTCCCGTGCTGACTGTCAAGGTCCTCGATGACCGCGCCGCGGGGTCGAAGTGAAAGCCGCGCGTGCGATCGCGACACGTTGCGCTCGGTCAGCCGGATGCGGTTTCCCCGGGCGCGCCCGATGTCATGAACGCCCTCCTCGATCTCCACGACCACGGACTCTTCGCCCTCGGCTTCAATGGTGACGCGCCACATCGCTACGACCTCGCGTTCAGGGTGCGGTCTCGGGTTCGTCTGCGTGAGGATATTCGCCTCGAACCCACGCGCCAACCCCGCTCTTGCCGGCGTGGACGCCGCTGCCCAAGATGGCCACGCCGTACCGTGATGAACGGAGTTGGCGAAGCGACGCGCAGGGCCCGCAGGCGCGAGCGGGTCGTCTCAACGCGCCGACTCAGCCAGAATTGTCTCGCCGAAGGCGGCGACTGCGTTGGCCGCGACGTTTGGCTGGCTTCGACTGGCCGTCTTTGGTTGTGACCGGGCGGGATCGCGGAGGCTTTCCGGCCGCCTCGAGCGCCTCCGCGACAAGGGTCGCGAAATCGCCGGCAAGGCCGTGGGCCCTTGCGCGCTCGATCGCAGCACGCATGTCCTTGGCGCTACCGACCGCGGTCGCGGTGATGAGATCGGCCGCGACCCCCACGACGTTCGGCGGATCGGTGCCTGGCGGCAAGCGGAGCGGCTGACCATGACTCTCCGCGAACTCCTGCAGTTGCAGAAGAAAGTGGACGATGCGAATGGCGACGAAGACGCCGACTTGAACCGGATCGGTGAGCTCCCCGCTGATGCCGGTGTCGTCGGACCGCTCCTGAAGAGAGGCGCGCATCTCGTCGAGCAACTGTGCCGCGCGTTCGATGCCGCATCGCGACCGCGAGCTCCCAGCACATGCGCTCGTTGATCATCGGCGCAGGATGATAGTCGGTGGGGAACGGGGCGCGCACTTTTCGCCGCGCTGCGAACGCCCGCGAAGAGGGAGCCGATCGTAAGGGTCATGTACCGGCCCCGAACATCGGCACCTGACCGGCGCGGAAGGCCTCCAGCGACATGTTTAGCTCCGCCGCGTGGAGCCGTTCGCGAGCGATCTGCGTGTACTCCTCAGTCAACTCGATGCCGACGAAGCGCCGGCCCTCAAGCAGCGCAGCGACGCCCGTCGTGCCGCTCCCGGCGAACGGGTCGAGAACGACGCCACCGCGCGCGCAGATTCTGACGATCTGTTGCATCAAGCCGGTTGGCTTGCCGGCTATGCGGAGCTCCGCATAGCCGGCACTAGGTGGACCTCGCGAGTATGCGGACCGGCGCGCGCTCCCGGTTGGATCTCAGGGGCTCCGTGCCGAGTATCGTCCGCATAGTCGTCCGCCGGCGGGCACGCAAGCTGCGTCGCGATCTTTCGCGAAACGTGCCTCGAGCGCGGAATGACCTTCGGCCGCGCGACGTTCGGCGCCGACGTGACATTCGAGCGTTACGTCCAGCGCCCCGGCATCATCGCCCATTTTCGCTCCAGCGACTTCGCAGCCGAGCTCGATGCGCTCGTGGAATACCTGGAGGTCCGGGGGCATCGCCGCACCACGATCCACGCCTACGTGTTCGGCGCAGCCCACCTGGCCTACTGCATTGAAGATCGCCTGATTCGGCTCAAGGGGCTGTCTCCGGAGACTCTGCGAAGTTTTGCGCGCCTGCATGTGAAGGAGTGCCGGTGCCCGTGCTCGCGCCGGGCCAGTCCGCATTTGATCAGCGTCGCACCGCATTTCTACGAGATCTTGCGTCGTCGTGGCCATTGCGCTCGGCCTCGCCGGGTGCGGCGACGGTCCTCGCGGATCGACCGCCTGCTTCAGGAGTTCGACCGGCATCTACGCGGGACGCGAGGACTCGCACCGTCGAGCCGGGAGCGCTCGCTCCGCGAGCTCCGGCCACTGCTGGTCAGGAAATACGGCACCGGTCCCGTTGACCCCGCCTCCATCACGGCGGACGACGTGAGGCACTGGGTGGCCGCGCGTGCGAGGACGACATCCGCGCGCACCGCTCAAGTCACGGGCGTCGCGATCAGGAGGCTGGTTCGGTTCTTCGTGCTCCGCGGACATGGCGTGGCGCACCTCGAAGCCGCCGTTCCCATGGTCCGCACCCATCGCCACTCGACGGTTCCGGGAGGCCTATCGGACGAGCAGCTCGCACGACTCTTGGGCTCGATTGACGTGACCCGGCCGACGGGTCTCCGCGCCCGAGCGATCATCGAATGCGCGGCCTCGCTTGGAATGCGGGCTGGCGAGATCGCCCACCTCCGATTGCGCGACGTCGACTGGCGGCTTGGTGTCATCCACCTTCCAAGGACCAAGGTGCGGCGTGCACAAACACTGCCGCTGGTGCGAGCCGTTGGGCGCGCCCTGGCGTCCTATCTGCGGCGGGGCCGCCCCATCACCAGCTCCGACCGGATCTTCGTCCGCCACGCTTTCCCCGTCGGCGGGGCGCTCAAATCGAAGGACATCAGCGCGACGGTGCGCAGCACCATGGCTCGAGCCGCTCTGCAATTGCCGTCCATGGGCGCGCACGCCTTGCGACACACGATCGCGTGTCGACTTGCGCGCGCCGGGGCAGGAATGAAAAACATCGCCGACATAATGCGGCATCGAGACCTCGACACGACGTACCTTTACGCCAAGGTCGACTGGCCCCGGCTGGAGGAGGTCGCGCTTCCATGGCCGACGGCGAGCGCGTCGTGAGAAGGCACACCGGTCGCACGATCGGCTGTTGGGAACGCAAGGTTTCGGAGTACCTGGCGTTCCGCCGCGATCTCGGCTTTGCGCTCCAGTCGAGCGGCTACGAGCTCCGCCTGTTCGCGCGGCATCTGGACGCTATCGGACACCGCGAGCCCTTGACCGCGGATATGGCCATCGATTGGGCGCGGCGCGGGCGTCGTGCGCGGCGCGAGTATGGCGCCGCCCGCTTGGTCGCCATCCGCGGCTTCGCAAAATACCTGGCTGGCACGGATCCACGCCACGAGGTGCCCGCAGCGGGCGCGCTGGGGCGGGCCTACCGACGGGGGCACCCCCACATCTACTCGTCCGCGGAGGTGATCGCTCTGCTCAACGCGACCATGGCCATCAAGCCCGCGTACGCGCTCCCGCGGCACACGTTCCGGGTATTCTTCGGGTTGCTCGCCGCGACCGGCCTTCGCTGCGGTGAAGCGCTGGCCTTGCGGCGGGATGACGTCGACCTCGTACGGGGACGCCTGACGATCATCTGTGGAAAGCCGGGCCGAGATCGCATCGTGCCGATGCATGATTCGGTCGTCCGCGAGCTGAAGGCATACGCCACCCGCCGTGACCACCTGTTCGCCCGTGGACTCAAGAGCGACGCCTTCTTCGTCTCGCGACGGGCGACGAGGCTCAAGTACCAGAGCGTGACCGTCAGCTTTCGACGACTCCGGCGCCAAGTGGGCTGGCACACGCGGCCACTTCCCCGCGTGCACGATCTCCGGCATACCTTCGCCGTGAGGGTTCTCCTCCGCTGGTGCGCGGCCGGCGAGGACATCGACAAGAAGATCCTCGCGCTAACGACGTACCTGGGCCACGTCAACGTCACCTCGACGTACTGGTACTTCTCCGCCGTCCCAGAGCTGATGGCCATGGCGGGACGACGTTTCGAGCGGTTTGCGCGGCTCGGGGCAGCGCCTTGACGACGAAGGCGCCCCGGACCTTTCCTGTCCTCTTGCGGGAATTCTTTCTGCAGTACCTCGGACACCAGAAGAACGCGTCTCCGCGGACGATCGAAGCGTATCGCGACACCTTTCGCCTGCTGCTGGCTTACGCCAAGAGGGTGCTCAAGAAGTCCCCCGTCGAAATCGTGCTCGGCGATCTCAACGCCCCGTTTCTCCTCGGATTCCTCGATCATCTCGAGCGGGAACGGCGCAACTGCATTCGGACTCGCAACGCCAGGCTCACCGCCTTGCGATCGTTCCTCCGGTACGCGAGCTGCCGTGACGTGACCGAGTTGCCGTCCTTGCAGCAGAGCCTTGCAATACCGATGAAGCGCCACAACAAGCCCATGTTGGGGTTCCTCTCACGGGGCGAAATCGAAGCCGTTCTCGCCGCTCCCGACCGCTCGACCTGGAGCGGTCACCGCGACTTCGTGCTGATGTCCGTCGCCTACAATACCGGCGCACGCGTCTCGGAGCTCGTCGGCCTCAATGTCGAGGACGTGGATCCCGAACGCGGGCGCTGGATCCGCGTGCTCGGCAAGGGGCGCAAGTTGCGTCAGGTGCCGCTCTGGAAAAGTACGGCGAAGGTCCTGCGCCAATGGCTCGATCGGTGCGGCGGTTCACCCCGGGATCCCGTCTTTCCGAACCGCCGCGGTCAGCGCCTGACCCGCTCCGGAGTGGAGAAGCGCCTTCGCGCCGCCGTTCGACGCGCCTCGCTGAAATGTCCCCAGCTCGCAAACCGCAGGGTCTCGCCGCACACCCTCCGCCACACGACCGCGATGCATCTCTTGCAGGCGGGGGTCGATCTGAATTCGATCGCGCTCTGGCTGGGTCATGCGAGCCCGAGCACGACACATGCCTACGTCGAGGCCGACCTGACGATGAAGGAGCGGACGCTGCGAAAGCTCGAACAGCCCTCGACGAGGGCCCATCGCTTCCATGCGACCGACCGGCTTCTCTCGTTCCTCGACGGCCTGTGAATATGCGGACCCGTCACCAATCGTCCGCAGCCAGTGGACCCCGCCGTGAACGGGGAGTGCGTCGCCTCGTCCGCATAGTCCGACGTTCCGCATAGTGCCAGTGATGTGGTGCTTATCGTCCTGGTCGACTCGCTGGCGGATGACACCCGGAAGCGTGCGACGCATGCCATCACCCATATCCCGCTCAAGGGGCATGGGCCCAGCGCTCCCCCACACCACGAACTCACACTGCGACGCGAAACGCCCCTCGGTCGGTCTCGATGCTTCCGTTTTGTCCCAGACGAGCGTCTCAGTCTCATTCTGCCCATGTCGCCTTTCGCGCCCGCGTCCACTACCGTTGGCACCCCGCGTACGGAACCGAACTCGACGTGCAAACGCGTGAGGTGAGCAACCAGGGCGAGGATGTCTTCCACTGCATCTGGACCGACGGTACCCGCGCGGCGTTCCCGGCGTGGATGTTCGACGCGCCGACGTGTGGCCGGATGGTCCTCGGCCCGCGGGCGCCATCCATCCGCGCGCTCCAAGACCTCCGTGCGCTGCTGACAGAACTCGGGTTCGATGGCCGTGCGGCGGTCCTAACCGCGCCGCAGGAGAGGGCCCATGATCCGAAGACCCCCGCTCGCACCGGCACCCAAGCAACTGAAATTCGCGCTCGACATGCCCCCCATGTCTGCTGCTCGAACGGGAAAGGCGGATCGCGATCGTCGCGCTGCTCGCCCGGTTGCTTCTCGAGGCGACCGTCGCCGCGAAGGCGGAGGTGGCCGATGAAGCCTCGTGAGCTTCCGCCGCACCTGCTCGACCGGCGCGCGATCGTGTACGTCCGACAATCGAGTGGCGCGCAGGTTCAGGAGAACCTCGAGAGTCAGCGCCGGCAGTACGAGCTACAGGAGCTCGCGCGCTCGTACGGCTTCCACGACGTCACCGTCATCGACGAGGACCTCGGTCGCTCCGCGAGCGGCGCGATGGACCGACCTGGCTTCCGGAACCTGGTCGGGCAGATCTGCGAGGGTCTCGTCGGCGCGGTGTTCTGCCTGGAGGCCTCGCGCCTCGCCCGCAACGGCCGCGATTGGCACCACCTGCTCGAGCTCTGCGGTCTGGTCGGCGCATGCGTGGTCGACACGGACGGCAGCTATGATCCCAGCAACCCGAACGACCGGCTGCTCTTGGGCCTGAAGGGCACGATGAGCGAGTTCGAACTCACGCTCCTGCGCAAGCGGATGCTCGAGGCGCTGTCGGCGAAGGCCCATCGCGGCGAGCTGCGGGTCCTGGTGCCCATTGGGTACGTATGGTCGCGCGAGACGGGACTCATGATGGATCCCGATCGCCGCGTTCAGGAAGCCGTCCGCACCGTCTTTCATCTGTTCGAACGGCTCGGAAGCGCGCGGCGCGTACTGCTTCATCTCTGGCGGGAGAAGCTCTCCGTCCCACGCTCGGCGGATGGTCGCACCCTCAAGCGCTTGGAGTGGCGTGCGCCCGTTTACCGAAGCGTCAACGCCATCCTACGCAACCCGTTTTACGCAGGCGCCTACGCCTACGGCAAATCGCGCGTCGAGACGACGGTCGTCGATGGTCGCATCCGGAAGACCTACGGGCGACCCGGCCGATGCCGTCCTGGAGAGTGCTCATTCGCGATCATCACGACGGCTACATCTCCTGGGAACAATTCGAACAGAACCGGCGCCGCCTGGAGCGTAACTCATTCCGGAAACCGGCCGGGGCTGCGAAGTCCGGCCGCGGGGGGCAGGCGCTTCTGGCCGGACTGCTTCGATGCCGCCGATGCGGGCGGATGCTGATGGTCCACTACCAGGCGAAGGGCATGCACCGACGTAAGGCTCGCAGCGCGGCGCTACGAAGCGGTCGACCCAGACAATCGCCTCGTCGCCGCAGAACTCGAAGGGCGCTGGAATGCCGCTCTCACCCGGTTGCGCGAGTGCGAAGCACGTCTCGCCGAGACTCAGAATGTCGTGACCGCGCCGGTCGACAGGGAGACCCTCCTTACGTTCGCGGCCGACCTGAACGTTGCTTGGAACGCCTCGATGACGGACATGCGGACCAAGCAGCGCTTGGTGCGGGCGCTGGTCGAGGAGATCGTGGTCGACGTCGACGAGGCCGCCCAGGAGGTGGTCTTGGTCATTCACTGGCGCGGCGGAAAGCACTCCGAGGTGCGCGCCCGCAAGACCTCTCGCGGACATCACGAAAGGCGCGCCTCGCCTGAAGTGGACCGGGTGATCCGTGAGATGGCCACGAGATGGTCGGACGCGGCGATCGCCACGACCCTCAACCGGATCGGCATGACGACCGGCCAGGGGAACACCTGGAACGCGAAGCGAGTGGCCAGCCGTCGGCGAGAGGCAGCCATCGCAGGCCCAGCGTCTGGGATGCTGTGTCTCACGATGATCGAGGCCGCCGAGCGGCTTGGCGTCTCGCGCCACGTCGTGAAGCGCCTCATCGACGGCGGCGTGCTTCCCGCCACACAGGTGACACCGGAAGCGCCCTGGCAGATTCACGCGCGCGATCTCGATCTTCCCGCAATCGCAACGGCCTTGGGCGCACGTCGCAAGCGACGGGGCCGACCGCGCCGGGGAGACGGCGACGATCAATCGCTGCTCCTTCCGGGCACTTGACATCCTGCGGACGTAGATCGACCCGTAGGCGGGGGCAATCGGTCCAACGCCCCTCGCTCGGGTCGAAGGACCCGGTGCTGGTGCTCAACCGTGACGCGAGGGTGCCTGGGAAGTTCGACGCGCACCCTGGGAAAAAGCCAGGCTTGGCGCGCCGCCTCCTTCACGGAATCGAGCTTAGGGGCGACTCCCGCCACGCTGTGTGCACCGAGGGCGACGTCGACGCGCTATACGCCGCGGCAACCCTCCGCCAGACAGTCAGGGCACCACCATTGCGCGGAAGCCATCCCGCCGCCCGTGCTGCCGGCAAGAGTCCGTTCGGGTCGGCCAACACGCCGGCAGCCTGTGCGAAGTCGCCGGGGCGATGCGGTTCCTCCGACCGCTTGTC
>CALKVG010000300.1 GCA_937998045.1 uncultured Myxococcales bacterium | reverse complement strand
GCCGGACACGAGCCAAGTGCCTCCGGACCAGGCGGTAGACGGCTACACCACCAACGTCGCCAGCAACTTCGTGACGCAGGACTACATCGATGCATACTCGAGCGTCGCGCAGGCCCTCGCCGCGCGAGTGCTGAACGAATCGTATGCGCAGGTCGTCCCTTGCCAGACGCAGGACATGGCCTGCGCCACCCAGTTCATCACCACGTTCGGGCTTCGTGCGTTTCGCCGGCCGCTGACGACCGACGAGATCACGCGATACTCGGGGTTCTTCGCCACCTCCCTGACCATGGGCGACTTCAAGACGGGTGTCTCGCTCGTCCTCCAGGGGATGCTCATCTCTCCGAATTTCCTGTTTCGCAGCGAGCTGGGCCAGGACAACGGCCAGGGTGTCTTCGTCCTCACTCCCTACGAAACCGCATCGGCCTTGTCCTACACCTTCTGGGGCACGATGCCGGACGACACCCTCTTTGCGGCAGCCCAGAGCGGGGAGCTGTCGACCAAGGCGCAGATCCAGACGCAGGCGCAGCGGCTCCTGGCCGATCCGCGGGGGAGAAGTCGCATCGCCAGCTTCTTCTACGAGTGGATGCAAGGGTCGAGAGCGAACATCTCGACCCCGGACAAGGGTACCTATCCCGCGATTTACGCGGCGCCCGGGGGCTTCCCGGCCATCGTCAAGGCGATGCGCGACGAGGCGGATGCTTTCGTCACGAACGTCGCGTTCGATTCGACCAAGAAATTCAGCGAGCTCCTTTCGGCGAACTACACCTTCGCCAACGACACGCTGGCCGCTTACTACGGCCTGACGCCCCCGGGGTCGCCGACAACGCCGGTGAAGGTAAACATAGGGCCCAACTCCGCTCGCGGCGGCATTCTCACGCTCGGAATGTATCTGCTCGGCCACGCGCGAACCAACGAGTCGTCGCCGACGCAGCGAGGGCACCAGATCCGGGCGAACATTCTCTGCGAGGACGTACCGCCCCCGCCGCCCGGGGTCGATCCGGTCGTGCCGGCAGGGGCGCCGGGCAACACCGGCCGCGACCAGATCCAGGCGCTCACGGGATCCGGCATCTGCAACAACTGCCACAGCCTCATGAACCCCATCGGTTTCGGACTCGAGAAGTTCGACGGCGCCGGTCAGGAGCGCACGCTCGACAACGGCTACCCGATCGACGCGACGGGGCAGCTGACCGGCTTCAACGACTCCTCCGGGCATTTGATCAAGTTCGACGGCGCGCGGCAGGAGTCGGACCTTCTCAGCACCTACCCGACGGCCCAGGCGTGCTTCGCCGCGAACTACTACCGGTACGCCCGCGGATTCGCGCCGCAGGACCTCGACAAGGGTGCCGTCCAGAAATTGCAGCAGCACTTCGTCGAGACCAACGAGGATCTCCCCGAGCTCTTCGTCGACGTCGTGCTCCAAGACTCGTTCGTCCAGCGCCGGAATGCGGAGGTCATCAAGCCATGAGAACGACCATCGAGCGCCGCGGGATCCTCAGGGGGATGGCCGCGGCCGCCATTGCGGCGCCGCTCGCGCAGATGTTCAAGATGCACACGAGCCTGGGAGCGCCGGGTCCCGCCGCAGTCCCCAAGGTCGTCTTCTTCTATACGCCCTGCGGCGTCGAGTGCCCTCTCTGGCACCCGGCGCAGACCGGAACGAATTTCACGCTGCCGAAGATGTCGGCACCGCTCGAGCCCTTTAAGTCCCAGTGCATCTTCATGGATGGCGTGTCGATGTATCCGCTGAATGATCACCAGGGCGGATCGCAGCAGATGCTGGCGGGAGACGACCAGGACGTCAAGACGCTGGACCTCCAGCTCGGGGACCTCCTCCAGGCGACGAGCCCCTTCTCGTCGGTGCAACTCGGAGTTCAATCGCGCATCAGCAAGGGCGGCACGCCGACCGTGCCGCACCCGCACTTCACCCGCGTCTCGCTCGCCGAAGAGGTCTTCGCCATTGACGATCCCCTGGCGGCGTTCGCGCAAATCTTCGGGCAAGGCATGTCGACGACGCCCGGCGGTGCTGCGCTGCTGGCCCAGCAGCAGAAGAGCATCCTCGACAACGCGACGGCCGATCTGAAGTCGCTGCAGAGCTCTCTCCCTCCCTCCGAGAAGCTGAAGATCGACGCGTACACAAGCTCGCTCCGGGCGCTGGAGGCTCGTCTTACGGCCGGCGGCGCGGTCACCGCCTCGTGCGCCAATCCGCCTTTCAATCCGACCGGATTCCAGGTACCGCAGGTCACCGATCCGACGCAGGCGACCTACAACCAGACCGCCTATCAAGGGGTCGTCGCCGACCTGCAGATGGAGACTGCCCGCCTGGCGCTTGCGTGCGGCCGGACGCGGGTCATCACCCTCCTTTACGGGCACACCAACGCGCACAACCCGGTTCAGGGTCTGGGCATTTTCGGCGCCCACGACTCATCCCACTACACGGCGCCGCCGAACATGCTCACCGGTCAAGCGACTCCCGCTCAGCAGGCGGCCAAGCAGACCGCGTGGGAGAACTACCGCGTGTGGTACTGCGAGAAGCTCGCGCAGTTCCTCGGCATGTTGCAGGCGACGCCCGACACGACCGGGACTCTGCTCGACAACACCATCGTCTTCCATTGCTCGGAGCTCGGGAACGGGTTGCCGCACAAGACCGACCGGATCCCCTTCGTCTTCTGCGGCGGCAGCGCCCTCGGATTCAAGCTGGGGCAGGCCATCAATTTCAGCGGGACGGTTCCCGCCTTCACGGGCGGCACGCACGACCCCGGGATCGCCAACCTCGCGCACTCCACGCTGCTCACGCTCATCGCGAACGTCATGGGGTTGAAGCTGAACAAGCCCTTCTTCGGCTTCAGCGGCCCGCAGGCGCTCGATCCGAAATCCATTGGCGTGATTTGATCCGCCGATGACGCGGCGGAAGACGCCGCGATCAAATATGCGACGGGGACCACGGGTCTCCGTCCGACGTACATGTCTCTGGCGGCCCGGTGTTCGCGCGCTGTAGACGAAAGGCGCACACTTAATCGCCCCGTGCGTTGGCCGCATCCGTAGTGCGGTGTCTCAAGGTCAAAGCGCGGACCCGAGCCCAGCCCCGCGCGTCGCCGGAGTGAAGGTCGGCGACGTCATCGCCGGGAAGTACGCCGTCGAGGGTGTGCTCGGCGTGGGCGGGATGGGAGTCGTCGTAGCAGCGCGTCACCTCGGCCTGCAGACGACGGTCGCCATCAAGTTCCTCTTGCCCGAGATGCTCGCCCACGCCGAGACCGTCTCGCGATTCGAGCGCGAGGCGCGCGCGGCGGTCCGCATCACGAGCGAGCATGTGGCCCGCGTTCTCGACGTGGGCACCCTGGAGACGGGCGCTCCGTACATGGTGATGGAGTTCCTCCAGGGGAGCGACCTTTCCCAATGGCTCGCACAGCGCGGTCCGCTGCGGGTCGAACAAGCGGTCGATTTCGTGCTCCAGGCGTGCGTGGCCATCGCGGAAGCGCACGCGCTCGGAATCGTGCATCGAGACATCAAGCCGTCGAACCTGTATTGCACGCACCGTTCGGACGGTCAGATCGGAAATCAAGGTCCTCGACTTCGGGATCTCGAAGATGGCCGACGCCCCGGGGTTTTGACGAAGACCACGGCGATCGTCGGATCGCCCCTCTATATGTCGCCCGAGCAGATGCGCGGTTCGAAGGACACGGACGCGCGCACGGACCATCTGGGCCCTCGGAGTGGTGCTTCATGAACTCCTGGCTGGCCGACCGCCGTTCGCCGGCGAGACGATGGCGGACCTCGCGGTGAACGTGGCCACCCAGGCGCCGCCGGGACTGCGTTCGCTGCGACCGGACGTACCGCCCGGCCTGGAGGCTGCGATCGGTCGATGCCTGGAGAAGGACCGGCGCAACCGCTTTCGCAACGTGGGGGAGCTGGCCGCCGCCCTCGTCGAGTTCGCGCCGAAGCACGCCCAGGCGTCGGCGGAGCGGGTCGGCGGCATCGTCCAGGCCGCGGGTCTGTCCTCTCGCGAAGTCTCGATTCCCGCCGCCCCGCCGAGCCCCTCGCAGACGCTTGCGGACGCGCCCGTTGCGACGACGATCGCCGGCCTTCTCGGGAGCGCCGGGAGCGCGATCGCCCTCGCAGCCGCCGGTGGCATCCGCGACGGCCACGGCGAAGCCCAATCCCCTCACCATTACCCTCCAATGAAGTACGCAATCCGTCTCGTGGTGCTCGCGACTGCAGCAGCCTTCGTTGGAAAACCTGCGACCGTGCTCGCGCAGACATCGGCCCGGAACGCAACCGAAGCTGCCATCGCGCCGCTCTCGGAGTCGCTGGCGGGCGACGCCAAACGCGACTACGAATCCGGCAAGATTCTCTACGGCGACGGCGACTACGCGGGAGCGCTGGTGAAGTTCCGGCTCGCGTACGAGCCACTTCGGAGTGGCAAGTTGCGGCGTCTGGGGGCGAAGGCCGCACGTACCCGTGGTCGAGCCCCACCCGCTCGACGACCATCGACTGCTCGTATGCCGACTACTTCGGCGGCGCGGCCGGAGCCTCCTGCGTGCCCACCGGCGGCGACACGGTCAACGTCTGTCAGGGGAACGCCTGCACGCCCAGGCCGACCAATCCGAACGACGTCGGTTCGGAGTCGCCCAAGGGCGACGCCAAATGGGGCCACTCGGACATGGCCGGTAACGCGGTCGAGTGGAACCTCGACGCGTGGGGCACGCTTTCCGCCTGCACCGACTGCGCGAACCTCGGCGTCGGTGCGACGCAGCGGAATCAGGGAGGCGGGTTCCTCGACCCCGCGTCGGGCTTGGAGGTCTCCAACTGCTCGGGTGCGCCGCCGTCGACGAACGGAATGGAGCTGGGAGTTCGCTGCGCGCGCGCGCCGTGATCCTGGCCCCGAACGTGGGGTGGTCCGCTCGGGCAGGGAGCTCGCAACTCATCGATATTGGCATTATCGATGGTGCATGCGTGAGGTGCGTCTTGCATATTAGGCATTCGATGTCTCGTGATTGTCGCGGGAAGGCGCTTATTGTGGATTGGGCGGCGAGGCAAGGGCGTCACCCGCCTCGATGCTCGGCCTACGACGGGGGCCTGCGATTTTCAGCTCTGCCGTGGCCCATTTCAACGGGCGTGCGAGCGTCCAGGGCGCGCGGACGGGCACGTAGAGCGAGAGTAATCGGTATTTGACGCGGTCGGACAACTGGAGTCCGCTAGATGGTAAAGCTTGTAAGTATACCAGCTTTTCTCGTTGCAAGGTCGGCGACGCGTGGTACTCGTCAGCTGGGGCGGATCGCATCGCACGTGCTCGGGCGAGAAGGATTTGTCATGCGACGTCTGACTCTCACGCTTGCGCTCGCACTCACATCTGCGCTGTCCATAGTCGCTTCGGCGTGCGGTTCCACACACGGCGGACCCGGGTTCTTCGACGTCGACGGAGGCAACGTCTCCCCCGACGGCGCTAGCAGCTTCGGCGGAGACAGCGGGAACGGGAACGGGGGTTTCGGCGGGGACGCCGGCCCTCCCATCTCGGGCACCTGCGATGGTGGGCTGTCGTGGGTCTCAGGTGGGACAATCAGCGCTGCAGGGGGACCGAACATCGTCGTGCACGGGCAGCCGGTCGCCGTGCCGCTCACCGCGTCGGCGGGCGGTTCTCCCATCACGGGCACGTGGACGACCAACAATACGACGGTCGGCACGGTGGGCAGTGATGGCGTGTTCCACGCCAACGGGTACGTCGGCGGCACCGTCGTAGTCACCCTGGTGCTCTGCAAGTCCCAGATCGACATCACGCTCACCGTCGATGTCGACATCACCGACAACCCGGGCATGCTGGCTGGCCCCGATCAAATGGCCCTCACGGGCGGCGGTCCGGCCAATCCGAGCTTCAAGTTCCTCTATCCATTCGATGGGACGGTGTTCCCGCGCGGCCTCCAGGCGCCTGTCTTGCAATTCGGCGACGGCGTGACCGTTGGCGGCACCGCGAACGCGACGTACTTGAAGCTGACCACGACGCATTTCAGCTACCAGCAGTTCGGCGCCGGCGGCAGCCCCGTGCAGGTGGTGATCCCCGATGCGGTCTGGAACGGCGCCACGCTGTCGGCCGGCGCAGCCGACAAGGTCACCGCCGCCGTGACCGAACGGACGGGGGCCACCGTCACTGGCCCGGTGACCGAGAACTGGCGCATAGCCGCCGGGTCGCTCAGAGGGTTCATCTACTACAGCACCTACAAGTCTCCGCTCCTGCCGAACGATCCGACGACCAACACCGGCGGCGGCATTCTCCGCATCCGGCCAGGTTCCAACGCCGAGGTCGTGGAGAAGGGGTGCATCGTCTGTCACTCGATCAGCGCGAACGGCAACGTGTTGTCCGCCGCGATAGGCCCCGATCTGAGCAATCCGACGTCGAGCAACTCGCTGAACCTCACGCCCACTTCGCCGACGCCCACTCCGCGCAGTCCCTCCAGCCCAGGTCAGCAATTTGCTTTTGCCGCGCTGTCGCCGGACGGGACCTTGGCGCTCACCAACGGGAATCCCGCGCTGGCGCCTCCCGACGAGCCCCACGGATTCAATGGCGCGTATCCGTCGAGCCTGATCGATACCAGCACCGGAGCTACGGTCAATTCGCCCTCTCTCACGCAGCTCGTGCATACCGCGCAGACGCCAGCGTTCTCGCCGGACGGCAAGCTCGTCGCATTCATCGACGGCGACATGGCTCCGGCGATGCGTCCGCTGTCCCTCATGGACTTCGACGGTACGTCCGTTTTCTCGAACCTGCGCGCGCTCCGGAACGAGACGGAGATGACGACCAACGCGTGCAACGCGTCGGCCGGCTGGACGCCGAGTCCGCCCCCCCCGGCCACTCCGACCAACTTGCCGGCGCCTTGCCCGGCGCGACCGAAGACCATCGCCTGGCCGTCGTTCACGCCGGACAGCAAGGGGATCGTTTACCACCTCGGCGATTCGTTCGATTCGGCCGGGTTCAATCTGAGCGGCGGAACGCTCGAACAGCCTCCCCAATACGCCGAGCTCCGACTCATCGAGCTCGATGGTACGGTGAAGACGCTGAACGCGCTCAACGGGCGCGACGCGAATGGGAACTCCACCCTGCCGTACGGCGCGGCCGTCGACAACAACATGGACTACGAGCCGAACGTCATGCCGCTCCCGGTCGGCGGGTACTACTGGGTGGTGTTCACCAGCCGGCGCTCGTACGGCAACACCGTGGCACCGGGCCGCTCTCCCATTGCGAGCCAGCAGTACGACGAGCCCGCGCAGGATCCCTGGGGCAGCAACGCCGGCCCGAGCCCGCGCAAGAAGCTGTGGGTGGCCGCCATCGACCTGAACCACAGCGACGCCGCGGACGTCGACCCGAGCCATCCGGCTTTCTATCTCCCCGGGCAAGAGCCCGAGTCAGCCAACATGCGCGGATTCGCGGCGCTCGCCCCGTGTCTCCCGGACGGCAACATGTGCCAGACCGGCTCCGATTGTTGCAATGGCTTCTGCCGCCAGAACGGCAACGACTCCAGCGGGGCGCCCATTCTCGAATGCGTGCCTCCGCCCGTACACATGTGCTCGAACGTCGACGAGCCGTGCAAGACCCCTGCGGACTGCTGCGATCCGATGGACCTTTGCATCGGCGGGCGCTGCGCCGTCCCGCAGCCGCCCCAATAAATAAGCCCGGTTCGTCTCCGGCTCGCGCGCTTTGCGGGGCACCCAGACGCCTCGAAGGGCGCGTCGTCCGACTGCCCACGTCGGCCCTGCTCGCGTTCGGCGCGGGCCGTCGTCTACACGGTCGTGCAACTGTTGCAGATCCTGAAGCTCGTCGCGTTTCCGCGGGACGCGATCTTCATCTGTGCGAGCTCGCTCTGCATCGCACCCCCGTTCCTCGTCGCGATGGTGGCGCTCCACCACAGCGTGCCGCCGGAGAAACGCGTCTACACCCACGCTGCGCTGTTGTTCTCGTCGATGTACGCGACCTACGTGAGCTTGAACTACGTCGTGCAGCTCGCGACCGTGATTCCGGCCGCGCTGCACGGAGGCCTCGGCGAGTTGCAGGTGCTCGAGCAACGCCGCACTCGCTCTTCTGGGACGTTGATGCTTTGGGCTACTTCTGCATGGGGGCCGCAACGCTGATGGCGGCACCGGCTCTCGAGCGCGTCGGCATGCAGCGGTGGGCGCGCCGCGCTCCCAACCGCAATCGCAGTGGCGAAGCGATGGCGTGAACCGCTTCGCGCATGCGAGCTGCTCGGGCGTAGACCGCGTGCGCGGGGGCGAGCAACCCAGCGAACGCCGCCCCTCGCGACGTTGCTTCTCGAGCTCACGGATGGTGCGGAGGCAACTGCTGCCCGAACGGCGCCGCTCCGGGATCGGGGTCGATTTCCCAGCCGGCGGGTCGCTGCGGCCGACGCCTGAAAGGCCAGAAGCGCCATGGGCCGGACGGCCGATTCGGGGTGACTTGCTGGGGCGGAGGCAATGGCTGCGGGATCACAGGCGGTCCAGGGGGCAGCTGGTGTCCGAACGGAGCGGGTGCCGGTCCGGGATTCATCTGCCCGCCGGGGCCCGGGCCGACGTAGACAGGGGGTTGTTCTTCGACGGGTGTATAGGGGGGCAGCGGCGTTTGCGGCGGGGAGTCTGCGCCGGCGGGAGGCAGGTTGTTGACTGCTACCGGAGGGAGCTGCGTGGCTGCAGGCGGCGCGGGCAGCGGGCGTGGCGGTGGAACGGGCAGAGGCCGCGGCGGCACGTAGGCAGGAGGCGGCTCTTCTTCGACGGGTGCCGGCCCCGCTGCGACGGGCGTATAGGGGCTGTCTCTTATACACATCTGACGCTGCCGAC
>CALKVG010000299.1 GCA_937998045.1 uncultured Myxococcales bacterium | reverse complement strand
CTTCTTCGGCGCCTTGGACGCTCGCTGGGCCGGTTTGGCCTCGCCCGACGGCGTGCTCGCGACCGCTTCGCCTTTCCGCATCGAGAGCGTGATTCGGCGCTCCTGCGTGTCGATGTTGGCAATCTCCGCCTCGACGTCATCTCCCGGCTTGAGCTGCTTTTCGTCGCCGCTCTCGTCCTTGGGGAGCACGAGGTCATTCTGGGGAATGAGCCCCTCGATTCCGTCGCGGATACGAACGAAGACGCCGTAGTCGACGATGCTCAGGACCTTCGTGGCGACGACCTTGCCGGGCGGCAGCTCGGTGAAGATGGTCGGCCACGGATCGTCCCACAGCTGCTTCACGCCGAGAGAAACCTTCTTCTCGTCGTGGTTGATGCTGAGGATGATCGCCTCGACATCGTCGCCCTTCTTGTAGAGGTCCGACGGGTTGTTGACCTTCGCCGTCCACGAGATGTCGCTCTTGTGGACCATGCCGTCGACGCCCTCCTCGATGCCGATGAAGACGCCGTAATCCGTGATGCTCCGTACCCGCCCGCTGATCTTGTCGCCTGGCGTGTACTTCTCGGTGAAGAGCGTCCAGGGATCCGGCTCGAGCTGCTTGAGACCGAGCGAGATGCGCTTGCTCTTCGAGTCGACCTCGAGCACCTGGCACTCGAGCTCCTGGCCGACCTCGAGCAGCTTGCTCGGATGCTTGACCTTCTTCGTCCAGGACATCTCGCTGACGTGCACAAGGCCCTCGACGCCCGGCTCGAGCTCGATGAACGCGCCGTAATCGGTAATCGACTGCACCTTGCCGCGGACCTTTTTGCCGGGCGGATACGCCTCTTCCGTGTGGCTCCACGGATCTTCCTGGGTCTGCTTCAAGCCGAGCGAGACACGCTCCGTCTCCGGGTTGTACTTGAGGACCCGGACGGTCACCTCGTCACCGACCTGGAAGAGCTCGGACGGATGGTTGACTCGCCCCCAGCTCATATCGGTGATGTGGAGCAGGCCGTCGATCCCGCCCAGGTCGACGAAGGCGCCGTACTCCGTGATGTTCTTGATGACGCCCTTGACGACCTTGCCCTCTTCCAGGGTGAGGAGCGTCTTCGTCTTTTGCTCGTCGCGCTCCTTCTCGAGGAGGACGCGGCGCGAAAGCACGATGTTGCCGCGCTTCTTGTTGAACTTGATGACCTTGAACTGGTAGGTCTGCCCGATCAGCTTGTCGAGGTTCCGGATGGGGCGCAGATCGACCTGCGAGCCGGGCAAGAACGCCTTCACGCCGCCGCGGATCGTGACCGAGAGCCCGCCCTTCACGCGCTGGCTGATGGTCCCTTCGATGAGTTCGTCCCGCTCGCAAGCGGCCGAGATCTCATCCCAGACCTTCATCTTGTCTGCTTTCTCCTTGGAAAGCATGACGAGGCCGTCGTCGTTCTCGCGGCTCTCGATGTAGACGTCCACCTGATCGCCGGGCTTGACCGTAGTCTGCCCCTGGGCGTCGGCGAATTCGTTGAGAGCGATGATCCCTTCGCTCTTCCCGCCGA
The DNA here is from genome assembly GCA_937998045.1 of uncultured Myxococcales bacterium. Lineage (GTDB taxonomy): Bacteria > Myxococcota_A > Polyangia > Polyangiales > Polyangiaceae > Palsa-1150. Next base: position 3,614 of record CALKVG010000299.1, on the reverse strand, counting down.
TGTCGATGACCACGTTGTCGCGCTGCACGGCCACGACCGTGCCCTTGACGATTTCGCCCTCTTTGCCGAAATCGCCCGCGCTGATGCTGGCCTCGAAGAGAGCGGCGAAGCTGTCGGCCGAGCTGCTCGCTGCTTGCTCCGTTGTTTTGCCTGTGGAGCTCAGGGCACTGGGGTTCGTCGACATGTGGATGGAAAAGTCCTCGGCGGTCCGCGGTGCGTGCGTGCACGCGTTTGGGGGGTGTGGGCGCTCGTTTGCAGAGGGCGGACCAATCCTCGCGACGAGCGTCGGGCCGTGGGGAATAGCTTGTGGGATCCCCCCTGTCAAAGGGGATCGCCCTCGCCACTGCAATTCTGAGCAGCTCTATGGGGCGCGTTTCGCCTGACCGCTACGGACCTAGCCTACCTAGCCTTGCTGGCTTACCGAGCGCCTACTGGGCTGGCTTCGCCGGGGGGCTGGCTTCGCCGGGCGGGCGCGTGCCCGCCGCGCGCACAAATGCCTCCACGAGCTCGGGGGGCAGGGGCGCATGGATGACGACGCGCCGGTCGGACCGCTCGACGGTCGCCTTGCCGAGCCACGCGAACCGCTCGGACTTCGACCGGCCCAGGGCGAGGAGCGCCTCGCGAACGGAGATCTCCGCGAGGCCGGCAGAGTCGTCGTCCGCGTACGAGAGCGTCGCGCGCACGCCCTGCTCGCCGGGAGTGAGCGCGGCCGCTGCCCATTGGAGGTGGTGACCCGCGGCGGAGAGAGCGCCCGTTCCCTGGAGCTGACGCGTGTGCTGCACGAGGGACGGGCCATCGAGGCGGACGATGGCGAGGGCGTCTCGGTCGAGCTCCGGAATCGGGCGGTTGACGGGGTGCGCGAACACGTCTCGCGCTCGCTCGCGCGCCTCACCCGACGCGATGACCCAGGTGCGACCCGGGAGCTCGAAGAGCGAGGCACCGACGTCCGTGCCGTGCGCGTCGCGTTCGCAAACGAGCTCGCGGACTGCTGCGCTCGGCCCCGGCTCCCACAAGGCGCGCCCCTCGCCGTCCGACAGTTTGCCGGGATCCAGATCCGCGCGCACCCCCCGCGTCACGACGACGAGGTCGCGTCCCTCGCTGGAGCCCGCGTCGACGCCCACCAGCACTTCGTCGGCGTCCTCGACGGCGTCCAGCGCGCGGGTCGCCGCTACCACACGATTGTTCGCGCGCGCCGCAGCGACGGCGTGCGCCAGCAGCGGCCCGTACATTCGGTCCTGCCTGAGGGTTCGCGGACGAACGACCACGAAGACGTCGGGCACCCGGTCGAACACGTCCTGCCACCGGGGCTCGAGGCGCTCGGACCCGCTCGGCGCGCGGGGCTGGCTCCCGCCGCAAGCGGACATCGTCAGAAGGCTTGCGGTCGTCGCGGCCAACATCGCCAGCGCCGCGCGCACGCGCATCATCGCGGCGTCCTCTCGCGCACGCGCTCGGCCATCACCCGAACCGTCTCGTCGATGCTCCACGCGGAGTTGTCGATCAGGATCGCATCGGGCGCCTGGCGCAGCGGCGCCACCGGTCGAGTGCTGTCTTGTTCGTCGCGACGGCGTACCTCGTCGAGCGTCTGCGAAAGCGTCGCGGGCACTCCCTTGGCCGCCAGCTCCTTGTGACGGCGCTCGGCGCGTACCTCCGGCCTGGCCGTCAAGAAGAACTTCACCTCGGCATCCGGAAAAACCACCGTCCCGATGTCTCTGCCCTCGAGCACGACACCTCCCGCGCGACCCGCCTGGCGCTGCACGTCGAGGAGCGCATCGCGGACCTCCTTGTGCGCGGAGACCGTGCTTGCGCCCATGCCCATCTCGGGCGTCCGGATTTCTTCGGTCACGTCGCGGCCGTCGAGCAGGACGAGGACGCCTCGACTCGGGTCGCGCTCGAAAGCCAGCGCGCCGCGCGAGACGATCCCGCGCGTCAGCTCGCCGAGCGAAGGTCCCTCGGTCCAGGGCACTTGCGCGCGCTCGGCCGCGAGTGCCACGGCTCGGTAGAGAGCGCCGGTGTCGACGAGGACGAAGCCGAGCGCGTCAGCGAGCCTTCGTGCGACGGTGCTCTTGCCGGCCCCGGCAGGGCCGTCGATTGCGACGATGGGGCGGGCGCGCGAACGTGCGCTCACGAGGCGCTCATAGCACGCGGGAGCCCCTATGGCTCCACGTCGATCTCGGCGCCGAGCGCGCGCAACGTTGCCACGAACTTCGGGTAGCTCGTCGCGATGCATGCCGCGTCGCGTACCCGGCTCGGTCCGCGCGCGAGGAGCGCGAGTACCGCGGCGGTCATCGCGATGCGGTGGTCGCCGCGGCTCTCCACGTCGGCCGGCTCCAGCGGACCCTCGCGACCCTCGATGTCCATTCCATCCGGTTTCTCCTCGCAGGTCACGCCGAAGGCCCGGAGTACCTTCGCCATCGTCGCGATGCGGTCGCTCTCCTTGTGGCGAAGCTCCTCGGCGTCGCGGATGCGCGTCGTTCCCCGGGCCCGCGCCGCGAGCGCGCAGGCGATCGGAATCTCGTCGATTGCGCGCGGAACGGTCTCCCCGCCGACCGAGACCGCCCGCAGCGGCGCGTGCCACGCGTGCAGCTCGGCCACCGGCTCGCCGCTGCGCTCGCCCTTGGACTCCGCCGTGAGGCCCGCGCCCATATCGCGCGCGATCTCGAGGATGCCCGTGCGCGTTGGGTTCACCCCGACGCCCCGCACCGTGACTCGCGAGCCCTCGACGATCTGGGCCGCGACGAGGAGGAACGCCGACGCCGAGATGTCTCCGGGGATCGTGATGTCGAAGCCGGGCATCTTGCGATCCCACCCGGCAGGGTCGAGCTCGACGATCGACGCGACGCTGCGCAACGGGCACCCGAGGGCCGCGAGCATCCGTTCGGTGTGGTCACGCGAGACCGTCGGCTCACGAAACCGCGTCGGACCGCTCGCGTAAAGTCCCGACAAGAGGACCGCGCTCTTCACCTGGGCGCTCGAGACAGGGCTTTCGTACTCGAGCGGAGCCAGCTGGCGGCCCTCTGGCAGCGGTCCGACGACGAGCGGCGCGAGGATCTCGCCGTCGCGCGTGGGATGACGGCGCCCATCGATGACGGCGCCGCGGGCGCGCAGCGGGCCGGCGACGCGCATCATCGGACGGCGCGAAAGCGACTCGTCCCCGACGAGCGTTGCGCGAAAGCGCTGCGCCGACAGGATCCCGCACATCAGGCGCATCGTCGTCCCGGAGTTGCCGCAGTCGAGCTCCCGCTCGGGCGTACGCAAACCGAACAGCCCTGCTCCTCGCACGACGAGCTCGTCGGGCGCAGGCTCCTCGATCGTGACGCCCATCGCGCGCAGCGCATTCGCAGTCGAGACGTTGTCCTCGCCGTGAGAGAAGCCGGCGATGTGCGTGGTGCCCTCGCAGAGAGCACCGAAGAGCAGCGCCCTGTGGCCGATGCTCTTGTCGGAGGGGACGGGCACGCTTCCGACGAGCGGCCCAGTGGCAGGATGGACGATGAGGGTGGTCATGGGGCGGCGTGGGGGGAGGAAGCGGAGGCCGAAGAGGAATAGGCCGGAAGGAGGCGCGACGCGAGTGCCAGCAAGCTCGCGAGCGCCTGGTCGTCGAGCGCGAACTTGCAGCG
>CALKVG010000298.1 GCA_937998045.1 uncultured Myxococcales bacterium | reverse complement strand
GGACCGGCACCAGGAGACGAATTTCAGCGCGCAGAAGACGATGACCGCCGTGCCGGTCAAGTCGCCCTGGAGAATGCGGTCGATGTTGTCGTAGCCGACCCCCATTGTGTGCGGAGCGAAGAAACCGACCGCGCCGACGACCACCCCGCCGAGCGCCGGCCACCACATCCAGTGAATCGGCAGCTTCTCGAAGGCGTCCTCCACCGCGTAGACCGCGCGTGTGACGATCGTCGAGACCGCGCCGGCGACGACACCCATCGCGATGTACAGGGCGAGGGCCGAACCGCTCGGCGCCATCACCAACGGCATCGTGAACGCCGGCTGCGCGCCGACCAGCGCGATATGCGCGCCGCACGCCGCGGCGCTGGCGAGCGCCACCGGGACGATCGAGCGAAGGCGGTACTCGAAGAGCAGGAGCTCGATTGCGAGCAGAACGGCGCTGACCGGGCTCGCGAACGTCGCCGACATGCCGGCCGCGGCGCCGGCGGCGAGCAAAGTCTTCCGCTCCTCCGATGACACGCGCAATACCTGGCCGACGAACGAGCCGAGCGCTCCGCCCGTCGCGATGATGGGCCCTTCGGCGCCGAACGGCCCGCCGGTGCCGATAGAGATGGCGGCCGACAGAGGCTTGAGGAACGTGACTCGCGCGGGGATGCGGCTCTCGTTGAACAGGACCTGCTCCATCGCCTCGGGGATGCCGTGCCCGCGGATGGCTTTGGATCCGTAGCGCGCCATCAGGCCGACGACGAGGCCGCCCACGACGGGGACCGCGACGACGAGAGCCCCGAGGTGATTGCCCGCGGGGCTCGAGAACGACGCGGACCACCGTCCATAGAACGCGAGGTTGGTGATGAGCCCGATCAGGGCCGTCAGCACTTTGGCGATCACGGCCGAGACGATTCCGAGCCCGAGGGCGAGGGCGCTGACGCCGAGGACACGCTTGTCGACGTTGACGCGCTCGTACGGCGCGCGCACGCTCTCGAGCGCTGGCGCCATCGAGGGCGCGATGGGGAGGCGCCCCGAGGCGCGGTCCGCGGCTCGGGGTCCGTCTTGCTGTAGGTCGCTCACGCCGCCCTCTTCTTCCGCTCGGCGGGGAGCAGCGCCTGAAGCGCCGCCATCAGCGACGGGGCCGCACAGCGAAGCTCGGAACGATGGGAGAGGCTCAGTCGCCGCACCACGCGTCGCCCGAAAGCGGTGAGGTGCAGCGAGGCCTCCCGACGGTCACGGCTGCTCGTCTTTCGTTCTACGAGGCCGCGCTCGACCGAGCGGCGCACGAGCTCCACGGCGCTGTTGTGATGGATCAGAAGCCGCTGCGCCACCGTGCGGATGTTCGGCTTCTGCGCGGGCCCCAGGGCATGCAGGACGAGGAGCAGCTGGTGCTGCTGGGGCTCGACGCCAGCGTCGCGAACGGCGGACTCGCTGAACGCGAGAAAGCGCCGGATCTGGTACCGCACTTCCGCGAGCGCTCGGTACTGGTGGGCGTCGAGGTCTCTTGGCCTGAGCGGCATGGGCACAATATATCATTACACGATACATTGCTCGAGGGGGACCGGTCCAAGCCAGCGAGGCGGAGCGCCGAGTAGAGGGTCGCTCACGGCCGCACGCGACGCTCGCGCTCCGCGGCCGGCGCAGCTTCCCGCCGCGCCGGGCTGACCGGGTTTCGCGTCAGACCGAAAGAAAGCGCCGCCGGGGGATGCCCAGGAGGAGACGAGGACACTGACCCCCCGGCGGCGAGTCCAAGAACTACGTTGTTCGCACGGAACGGCAGCTATCCTCAGTTGTCGCGGAGCACGTCCACGCGACGATCGCGCTGCCACGTCGATTCGTCGGTGCCGCTGGCATCCATGGCACCTCGGGACGTCGCGAGGGCCTCTCCTTGTCCACGCGCGCTGCAAGGTACTTGCTCACCGCGTCTGCGCGGCCTTGGCCTCGCGAAACGCCAACAAGGCGCGACATGAAGATGACCTCCAACTCGGTCCGCGACCAGCAACCACCGTGCCGCGATGGATCCACGTGCAGATCGAGGGCCGCATCGTTCGAGGTTGCGTCGTTTCGACCCGACCGGGTCGAAACAACACGGTGAGGGAGGCGCGCATCGGACCAGCAGGAGCGCGAGGGGTACGACCGTTGCCCCGTGTCGAAGGATGCGCGCCCGACGCTGGCTGCTCGTCGCGCTCGCGGTTGCCGCGGCATCGCTCGGCGGCTGCGCCCAAAAGCGAGCCGAGCCCGCGCGATCGAGAGCAGCGCAGCAGGTCCCGGGCGACGCGTGCAATCTCGGCGAGATCCGCTACCTCGCGCTCGGCGACTCGTTCACGGCCGGGACCGGGAACCCGCCATCGGCCGCGTTCCCGACGCGCCTCGCGTCGCTCTGGCGCGCGCACGGACGCAAAGTGGCGCTCAAGAACGTGGCGGTCAACGGCTTCACCACCGAAGACGTACTCGAGCTGGAGATCCCCCAGGTGGCGCCGTTTCACCCGACGCTGGTGACGCTCGCGGTGGGCGCCAACGACCGCGTGCGCGGCTCGAGCGCCGACGACTACCGATCCCGTGTGCGGGCTGTCTCTTATACACATCTCCGAGCCCACGAGACAGGCAGAAATC
>CALKVG010000297.1 GCA_937998045.1 uncultured Myxococcales bacterium | reverse complement strand
GCGCAGGTGGCCGCGCTTTCCCCTGCGTGGCGGGGGACGGCAGCGGCGCCGCCGACGGCCGCGGCCGAAGTGGCGCCCGTGCCGAATCGTCCGCCGGCTCTGCGTCAGCGACTCCCCACGCTCAACGGCTTGGCTCCGCCGGCTCCGCCGCGCACCGACGCTGGCCCGGGCTCGCCGGTCGTCGTGCCGTCGTCGAACCCGCCGCCGCCCGCCCCGGCGTCGTCGTCCCTATTCGAGGACGCGCCTTCCTCGGTGCACCTGCCGGCCGCACCGCGCCTTCCGAGCGACCTCGTCGCCGCCGCGCTGGCGCTGCCCGCGGCGGCGCGCGTGGTGGCCCCGACCCCGCCGATGACCACCAAGGACCGGGACGAGGCACCAGCGGCCGCCGCGCTCGCCTCGGTGCCGTTGCATCGCCGCCGCGCGCTGCTTCCGGCTGCGATCGCCGGCGTCCTGCTTCTCGGGGTCGTCGTCGTTCGGTGGGCAGCCTCGGGTCGCACTGGGACCGCGACGGGTACCCAGGAGTCGACCGCGGCCGCCACCGCATCGGCGCCGGCGGCTGCGCGATCGCCGGCGTCTGCGGCTGTGCACGTGGCGACTGCCCCGCCTCCTCCCGCTCCGCCGCCCGCTGCCCCGAGCGCCGTCGACCTCTCGGAGCCAGCGCCCGCCCGTCCGTCAGCCGCGCCGCGGCCGGCGGCGGCGGCGGCCGCTCCTCCTGCCGCGGCCGCGCGCCCTGCGGCAACACCTCGCCGAACCAAGCCGAAGTACGAGCCCGAGGGGATCTGAGCCGATGCGAACGCTCGCCCGCTGCTCTGCGATAGCCTTGCTGATTGCGACCACGCCGGCGCTCGCCGACGGCGTGCTCCCCGCGGTCGCCACGCCCGTCCAGCGCGAGCAGGCGCAATCGCGCTTCCTCCGCGGAAAGGATTTGCTCGCGAAGAGGCGCTACCAGGAAGCGCTCACGGAGTTCCGGGCCTCGCACGAGATCGTGGCGAGTCCCAACACGCGACTCGAGGTCGCGCGCTGCCTCCGGGGCATGGGCAAGATCGTCGCCGCGTACGCGGAGCTCGGGCGCTCGATGGTGGAAGCGAAGGAGCTCGTCGCCCAGGACAACCGCTACCAGCGAGCCTACGACGCCGCGGCGGCGGAGCGCGCCGAGATCGAGCCGCAGCTCGGATTCGTCACGCTGACGATCGAGCACGCGACCGACCAGTCCACCCTGCGAATCGACGGGGAGGAGATTCGCCGCGCCGCATGGGGGGAGACCGCCCCGGTGGTCGCCGGAGGGACGGAGATCGTCGTCGAGACGCCGGGCCGACCGCCTGTGAAACGCGCGCTCACTCTCGCGCCGGGCCAGAAGATGCAGCTGACGATCGACGCGCGGCCGCCCGACGCGCCGGCCGTCGCAGAGGCGCCTGCTCCCGCGGAGGTACCTCCGCCGGAGCGGCACGGGTTGTCGATCGCGCCCCGCACGTGGGCGTACGTGGCGGGCGGGGTCGGCGTGGCCGGCCTCGTCACGTTCGGCATCGTCGGCGCGATGGCGCAGTCGACGTACAACGACCTCGGCAGCGCGTGCCACAACGGCCCGTGCCCGACGAGCAAGGCGGACGAGATCTCCTCGGGCAGAACGCAGGAGACCATCGCGAACGTCGGTCTCGCCGTTGGGGTGGTGGGGCTCGCCGCGGGGGCGGCGCTCTTCGTGTTGGGCAGGCCGCCGAGCGCCTCGAGTCCGAGCGCGGCGGTCGTCGTCGGTCCGGCCTGGGCTGGGATGCGAGGGAGCTGGTGATGCGCTTGCGCGTACGCGCACTCGCCGCCGCGGCGGTGCTCGTCGGGACCGCGTCGGCTCCGGGCTGCACGCTGGACTTCGACCGCTACGAACCCGCGGATGCCGGCGGCGACGACGGTGGCACGGCCCAGCCGGACGCGCACTCGCCGAACCCCGGGAGCGACGCGGGCAGCACCGACTCGGGCACGCCCGGGAGCGACGTCTCGGCCGTCGACTCGGTGGGCGATTCGGGAGCGTGCGTTCCGTCGGCGAGCTGTCTGACCCAGGCGGCGACGTGCGCGGCGACGTGCAGGCAGACGTACCAGAGGTGCGTCGCGGCTTGCCACGGCTCGACCTGCATGCAGACCTGCACCTCGCAGCGCCAGAGCTGCGGCGGCAAGTGCGCCTCGACGTGCATCGGCTGCGCGCAAGCAGCCGGTTGTCCCGCGTCGAGCGAGTGCCTGACGGCAGCGACTCCCTGACGCGCGGACAACGGCCCGGCGCGGGCGCGCGCGAGGGGCTACATGTCGGCGTCGACGGGCGCCTCGGGCTCGCCCCGGACGACGATGACCGGACACGCAAGCGCGCGGATGAGGCGCTCTGCGCGCGACCTCCGGAGGCGCGTTCGGTCGCGGGGCTGCGTCCCGAGGATCACGAGCGTCGGGCGGTGCCGTTCGCAAGCGCGCACGATGGCGCGCAGCGGATGCTCGTCGACAATCGCGTCGAGCTGCACGCGCTCTCCGCTGCCGGGCGCGATCTGGTCGGCGAACCGCCGCAGGTGCTCGCTCGTCTCCTGGACGACGTCCGAATGCCCCCAGGGGACCCCCGTGGACCCGAGAAACTCGTCGTTCTGGTCGCGTCCTGCAGCGTTGAAGAGGACGACCTCGGAGCCCCAGCGCTCGGCGATGCGGATCGCCAGCGCGAACGCGGCGCGCGCGCCCGAAGAGAAATCGACGGGCACGAGCAGGCGCTCGAACGGGGGCGCGCCGGTCGCGCTGACCGTGGCGCCGACCGCGGTCGAGGTCGCCGATGCGGGGCTTGACCTGGAGGTGTCGGCCATCGAGGGCTCCATGGGGCCCGGCCGAGGTGTGCGCAAGCGTCCGCGTCGCGGATCGGCCACTACAAGTTCACGTGAGCTTCGAGCGCGCGCGATGCGCTCGTCACGCGCCCCGACCACGCTGGCGACGTGGTGCGGCACTTGCCGCTTTCGTGCGTAGCGCTGGTCACCGCCGCGCTGGCGGTAGGCGCTTCCCTGCCGCGCCTCGCGCACGGACAAAGCCGTACGCGCGACCTCACCAGCGTCTTTTTCGTGGCGAAGAGCGAGAACCGCAACCAGGTGCACTACGGCGTTCACCTCGACGAGGCGTGCGCGCCGGCCGGCCGGGCCCCCGTCTTTGCCTACTGGCGCATGCTCGAGCACGGACCTCTCGCCACGGAGCCGCTCCTCGCGCATGAGGTGGCCGCCTACGGGGTGGCGGGGGAGCGCGTGCTCGAGCGCGGCGCCACGGGAGGGCAGGTGTCCGTGACGCTGCACGCGCTCTCGGCGCGCCCCATCGTCGTCGCCTCGCGCCCCCAAGGAGACACTTGCTGGGCCGCAGCCACGACCGCCATCGCCGGCACCCCCGCCGAGCTGACGAGCGTCTACGCACAGCTCGGCTGGCCGTTCGGAGTCGCGTACTTGATCGTCTCCGGACGCAGACTGACTGACGGCCGCGAGGTTCGCGAGCGCGTCGTCCCCTGAACGTCAGGCAAGGGCTCGCGCGCGACGGTCACAATCTTACACGAGTCCGCTATGGCAGCTTGTCGGACCTCCGGCGCGGTGGTTCCATCGCGACCCGCGAAATGAATCCCGCGACAGCAGACGAAGTGCGCCCGATCGGTCCCAAAATCGAGCCCGGGCCGAGCGCCTCGAAGCTCGACGCGGGTGAGCTTCCGTGGGGATACGGCGAGAACCGCATTACGGCGATCGTTCGTGACCCGGACTCCGCCTACCTCTACTGGGAGATCACCGACGAGGGCATCGCCGCTGCCAAGGCGCGCCTTGGCTCCGCGGGTGCCGACGGGTGGTGCAACCTGCGAGTGTACGACACCACCGGCCGGGCCTTCGACGGCACGAACGCGAACGACTACTTCGACATTCGGGTCGACCGGAGCGACCGGGAGTACTTTCTGATGATCCGGCGCCCGACCTCGTCGATGCACGTCGAGATCGGCGTCAAGTCGAGCGAGGGGTTCTTCCAGCCGATCGCTCGCAGCGGCCGTGCCGAGTTTCCGCGCAACGGTCCCTCGCCAGACACGTCGCTCGAGTGGATGACCGTCACGACGGACTACGCGCCGCCCGCGGCCGCCCCGTGCCGGTCGCGGTACCGTGGCCCCGAGCCGCGCCTGCCCCCGCGGGAGGGCGCGGGCTACGTCGACGTGTGGCGCGCGGCCTTCGCCCCGAGCGACGCGGCGCAGGCGGTCCAGACCCACGGGCCCTGGAGCGGGGCGGCTCCGCGGCGCTTCGAGCGCAGCGCGCATATCGAGCGCTGGTGGCACCTCGGCGAGTGGCGCGCGGAGTGGCGCGGGGGTCTTCGGTTCACCTTCAGCGAGGGCGGCCCCGAGGGCTTCGAGCGCACCACGTGGCACGAGGGCCCGTTCCCGCTCGCGTTGCTCGACCCCGAGCGCGTGGCCTACGAGCTCCTCGGCGGCGCGCCCGTGATGCTGCGGTCGCAGGGCACCCAGGTGACCGTATACGGCCCGTGGCGCGTCGTAATTCGAAGCTTCGAGCGCGAGCCGGAGCGCCGCGTCCTCGGCGCCTGGACGATGCACTGGGTCGTCGCGACGACGCCGATGATCGAGCGCTGGGGCTTCACGCTCGAGCGCATCCGGGTCTCCGGCTTCGAGCGCCAGCACGTCGTGCTCGGCGCCTCCGAACAGCACGGCCTCCTGGAGCGCGGGGCGAGCGAGATCTGGCGCATGGGCGCGTCCGAGCGCCTCTGGATGGGAGCCAGCGAACAGGGGGTGGGCGGCGCCTCGGAGACTCTGATGCTCGGCGCCTCGCAGTTCGGCTTCGCCGGCGCGAGCGCGTTCATGTATCTCGGCGCGAGCGAGTGGGGCGGGGCCAGCGAGCGATGGCGCGCGTCGGCCGCCGGCAGCGAGTGGGTCGGCGGGAGCGAGTGGATGGGCGGCAGCGCGTTGGTCGGCGCGAGCGAGCACGCGCCGCGCGCGCACGGCGTACCCGAGAAGTGGGCGTTTCGCCCGGACGGCACGTCTCCGGCTTCGCCGGAGGGGGGTCGAGATAGGCAGGAGCGATGAGCATGGCGCACGGCTATCTGGCGATGGTCCTGCATGCGCACCTTCCGTTCGTGCGCCACCCCGAGGCCGCTTCCTACATGGAGGAAGAGTGGTTCTTCGAGGCGATCACCGAGACGTACGTCCCGCTGCTCCTCGCGTTCGAGCGCCTGGCGAGCGACGACGTCGACTTCCGGCTGACGCTCTCGTTTAGCCCATCGCTCATCGCGATGATGCGCGACGACCTCCTCAAGGAGCGCTACGCCGCCAAGCTCGATCGTCTCATCGAGCTGGCCGAGAAGGAGGTCGACCGCACGTGGAGGGAAGACCGCACCTACCACGAGCTCGCGAAGATGTACCGCCATCGGTTCTACGAGATCCGCGACTGCTGGCGACGCTACGACGGGGATATCATTCGAGGCTTCCGCGCGCTCCAGGAGGCCGCCCGTCTCGAGATCATCACGTGCACGGCGACGCACCCGTTCTTTCCCCTCCTCGACCGCAACTGGGCTGCCTTCCGCGCGCAGGTCCACACCGCGGCGACGGTGTACGAACACGCGTTCGGCCGGCGGTCGCAAGGCATGTGGCTCGGCGAGTGCGGCTACGTGCCCGCGGTCGACGAGCTCCTTCGGGAGGAGGGCATCCGCTTCTTCTTCGTCGACACGCACGGCATCCTCTTCGCCGAACCGCGGCCGCTCTACGGCGTGCACGCGCCCGTGTATTGCCGTTCGGGCGTCGCCGCCTTCGGCCGCGACATCGAGAGCTCGAAGCAGGTATGGAGCGCCCAGGAGGGCTATCCGGGCGATCCCGCGTACCGCGACTTCTACCGGGACATCGGCTTCGATCTCCCGCACGACTACGTTGCGCCCTACATCCATCCCGAGGGCATCCGGACGTTCACCGGCGTGAAGTACTACGCGGTGACCCACCGCTCGATGGACAACAAGCGCCCCTACGACCCGCACCTCGCGTATCTGCGCGCGGCCGAGCACGCGGGCAACTTCATGTTCAACCGCGAGCGGCAGATCGAGCACCTGCGCGCGAACATGGACCGGCGCCCGATCGTCGTCGCGCCGTACGACGCGGAGCTCTTCGGGCACTGGTGGTACGAGGGCCCGACGTTCCTCGAGCTCCTCTTCCGCAAGATCCACTACGACCAGGGGGCGATCGCGCCCATCACGCCGAGCGGTTACCTGCTCGAGTATCCGACCAACCAGGTGGCGACGCCCAGCTTCTCGTCGTGGGGAGAGAAGGGGTACGGCGACTACTGGTGCAACGGCAGCAACGCGTGGGTCTACCGGCACCTGCACAAGATGGCCGAGCGGATGGTGGAGCTCGCGCGCAAGTTCCCGAACGCCGAGGGGGTCCGCCGCCGCGCGCTCGATCAGGCGGCGCGCGAGGTCATGCTCGCGCAGGCGAGCGACTGGGCGTTCATCATGAAGACCGGGACCACCGTGCCGTACGCGACCAAGCGCACGGTGGACCACGTGACCCGTTTCACCCGGATCTACGACCAGCTCCTCAAGGGAGACGTCGACGCCCGGTTCCTCGCCGAGGTCGAGCGCCGCGACAACCTCTTCCCCGAGATGGACTACCACGTGTACGCGAGCTGACGGCGGTGCCGGACGCCCCGCCCTTCCCCAGCGCCGCGCACGGTGCGAGGATCGCGTCGTGCGTCTCGGCATAGACTTCGGAACAACGCGGACGGTCGTCGCGTACGCCGATCGCGGCAACTACCCGGTGGTGCAGTTCGTCGATCGCGCCGGGGACACCGTCGGCTGGGTACCGTCGATGGTCGCAGAGCGAGACGGGGAGCTTCGCTACGGCCTCGACGCCGCCGCGGTCGTCGAGGACCGCTCGTTCACGGTGGTCCGATCGTTCAAGCGCCTGCTCTCGGGGGCGCGCGCCGCGCCGGCCGACGAGGTGACCGTCGGCGCGATCCGCATCCGGATCGACGACCTCGTCGCGGGGTTCCTCTCGCACCTGCGTCAGGCGCTCCTCGAGCGGTCGAACCTCCGGCGCAAGCTCAAGGCCGACGCCGACCTCACCGCCGTCGTCGGGGTCCCTGCCAACGCCTTCGCCGCTCAGCGCATGGTCACGATCGACGCCTTCCGGCGCGCCGGCTTCGCCGTCACCGCGATGCTGAACGAGCCCTCGGCCGCCGGCTTCGAGTACACGCACGGGCACCGGACCACGCTCACCTCCCAGCGCGATCTCGTCGTCGTCTACGACCTGGGCGGCGGGACGTTCGACGCCTCGGTCGTCCGCATGTCGGGCCGTCAACACGAGGTGCTCACGACGGCCGGCGTCGCCCACCTCGGCGGCGACGACTTCGACGAGATCCTCGCGGACATGGGCCTTCGCGCGGCCGGCCTCGCGCGAGGCGATCTCCCGCAACGGATGGTCGAGGAGTGGCTCATGCAGTGCCGGAGCGCGAAGGAGACGCTCACGCCGAGCACGCGCAAGGTCTCGCTCGATTTCGAGGCGGTGCTCGGCAAGCGCGCCCCCCGTCCGGAGGTGACGCTCCCGGTCCAGGCGTTCTACGAGGCGTGCCTGCCGCTCGTCGCGCAGTCGATCGAGGCGATGACGCCGCTCATGACCCGGGCGGACAACGAGGCCTCCGCCGACTACAGCGAGGTCGCGGGCATCTACGTCGTCGGCGGAGCCAGTGAGCTGCCCATCGTCGGCCGCGCGCTCCGCGAGCGCTTCGGGCGCCGTGTTCACCGCTCGCCCTACCCGTCGGCCGCCGTGGCGATCGGCCTCGCGATCGCCGCGGCCGAGAACAGCGACTTCCAGCTCATCGATCGCTACGCGCGGACGTTCGCCGTGTTTCGCGAGGCCGACGAGGGGCGCGAGGTGGTGCTCGACCCGATCTTCACCGCGGACACGCTCTTGCACGACGACGCGCACTCGCCCGGCGGGGCCGATGGCGCGCGAGTCGCCCGGCACACGCGCAGCTACCGGGCGGCTCACAACGTCGGGCACTTCCGCTTCTTCGAGTGCAACGCCGTCGACGAACGCGGAAAGCCCCGCGGCGACATGGCGCTCTGCGGCGACGTCCTCTTTCCGTTCGATGCGTCGCTGTCGGGGCAGGACGACCTGTCCACCGTGCGCGTCGAGCGCATGGGCGAGGGGCCGAGCATCGTCGAGAGCTATGCGGTCGACGAAAGCGGGATCGTCGAGGTGGCGATCCGGAACGCCGACAGCGGCTACGAGCGAACGTATCGACTCGGCGGGCAGACGGGCCAGACGGGGCAAGCGGGGCGGCCCGCCGGCGTCCGCCCGGAATCTGCGAGCAACCGTCGCGCCGCCCAGCCCTGATTGGGCAGACCTCTCCCGACATGAAGCCCCCCGGACGTTCTGTCGCTGAGCGTTCGTTCGGTTGCTCTAGAATGGTGGGAAACTGCGCGGGAGTCCGCGCGGGGGAGGAGACGGTGGACCGAGATGTCGTTGCATGAGGAGGTACCGTTGCTCCTGGTGGACGACGACGCCGCCGTGCGGCGGGCGTATCAGCGATCGCTGGCGCGCTCCGGCTGGAAGGTCGAGTCCGCGGCAAGCGGCAAGGAGGCGATCGAGCGCGTCAAGAGCGACTCGTTCGAGGTGATCCTGAGCGACATCTCGATGCCCGAGATCAGCGGGCTGGAGTTCCTGCGCGCCGTGCGCGAGCACGACCTGGACGTTCCGGTCATCTTGATGACGGGCGACCCGGAGCTCATGTCGGCGATCCGCGCCGTCGAGTACGGGGCGTTCCGCTACCTCGTGAAGCCGGTGGACCCGGCCGTCCTCGACGACGCCGTTCGCCGCGCGGCGCGCATGCACAAGCTGGCTCGCCTGAAGCGAGAGGCGCTCGAGCTCCTCGGCGGCGGGCCCGGGCTCCTCGGCGATCGCGCGACGCTGGAGGCGCGCTTCGGCGGCGCGCTGCAGCAGCTGTGGATGGCCTATCAGCCCATCGTTTCGTGGAGGGAGCGTCGCGTGTTCGGCTACGAAGCGCTCCTCCGTTCGAGCGACCCGGCGCTCAAGAACCCGGGCGAGTTCCTCGAGGTCGCCGAGCGGCTGGGCCGTCTGCACGATCTCGGCCGCGCGATCCGCGCGCGCGTCGCCGCCGACTCGCGCGGCGCCCCCGAAGGGGTGCTCCTCTTCGTCAACCTCCACTCGTCCGACCTGAACGACGACGAACTCTTCGGCGCGGAGTCGAGCCTCGCGACGATCGCGCAGAGGCTCGTCCTCGAGGTCACCGAGCGCGCGTCGATGGACGACGTGAAGAACCCCGCGGCGCGCACCCGCGACCTCCGCTCGATGGGCTTCCGTCTCGCGGTGGACGATCTCGGCGCCGGCTACGCAGGGCTCACGAGCTTCATGCAGCTAGAGCCCGAGTTCGCGAAGTTCGACATGTCGCTCGTTCGGGGCATCGATAGCGACCCTCGCCGGCAGAGCATCGTCCGATCGATGAAGTCGCTCTGCGACGAGCTCAACATGCTCGTCGTCGCCGAGGGCGTCGAGACCGAGGGCGAACGCGACATGCTCGTCGGGCTGGGTTGCGACCTGCTCCAGGGATACCTGTTCGCGAGGCCCGATCGCGGCTTCGGCACGCCCCGCTGGTAAGTGGAATGCCCCCGGCGCACGACGGCGCGCTCTCCGATGCCCTCGACCGCCTCTACGGGACACCCCTCGAGGAATTCGTCGCCGTCCGGCAGGCGCTCGCTGCGGAGCTGAAGTCGCGAGGCGAAACCGCGGCGGCCCAAGCGGTAATGAAGGCCGCGAAGCCGTCGCGCACTGCGTGGGCCATAAACCAGATCGCGCGGCGCCATCCGGGGCGGGTGAAGGCCCTCCTCGAGACGCGGGACGCGGCGGCGGCGGCCCAGCGCGGCACCGCCGACGAGTTCCGCGCCGCGACGCAGGAGTATCGCGCCCAGGCCGCGGGGCTGGTGCACGAGGCTCGCGACCTCCTGGAGGCCGCGGGAGCGGCGCCGTCGGCCGTGCAGGTGCGCAGGATCGCCGAAACGCTGAACGCGGCCGGCGCGGGAGACGCGGAAGCGCGCGCGCAGCTCGTGTCGGGCCGCCTGGTCAAGGACGTCGAGCTGGAGAATCCATTTGCGAGCGTCGGCGAACTGCCCGAACGCCAAGCGCAAGGGGCGGCCGCCCCCGGTGGGGTCCGCGGTCAGGCCGACGGGCGCCGGCGAGCGGCGGAGGAGCGCCGGGAGAAGGCGCAAGAACGCGCAGCAGCCCGGGAACGCGAACGGCGTCACGCCGAATGGGAAAGGGCCCGGGGACAGGTCGCGGAGCTCGAGGGGGCTCTCCGCAGCGCGCGCGCCGCGGCCGACGACGCGGCGAAGGCCGCCGCGCGCGCCCATGACGAGGCTCGCCGCGCGCGAAACGTGGTCGACGAAGTCCAGGGCAAGCTCGAAACGGCACGAGAGAAGGAGCGCGCCCTGCGCTGAGCGCGGGTGATTCTCGGGAAACGGACCGCGGAGAGCGAAAAAAGGGCGGCGGGGGCGTCATCGAACCTCGAGGCGTGACGAAACGCGTGCGCTTCGTCTGAGTTCTCGAGGCGGAAGGTGCCATCCGCACGAGACTCTTGTATAAGTGGCGGCCGTGCAACGGCCCCCCGCGACCCGCGATCCGCGGCCCATGACGAGTTCTCTGGCTCGCACCGCCTCTTCGCTTGCCCTGGTGGGCGCGAGCGCAGCGCTCGCGCACTGCGGCATCGATGGAGTGTCGTTCTCCACGTGCGCGAACAACACGTGCGC
The DNA here is from genome assembly GCA_937998045.1 of uncultured Myxococcales bacterium. GTDB lineage: Bacteria > Myxococcota_A > Polyangia > Polyangiales > Polyangiaceae > Palsa-1150. Next base: position 856 of record CALKVG010000297.1, on the reverse strand, counting down.
AGAGGACGCAGGCGACGACGGACCGCTCGACGGATCACCGGACGTGATCGTCGTTCTGCCGAGCGATGGCGGGGACGCGCAACCCGATGCTCCCGCCGAGACCGGGCCAGCCTGCGACGGCTCGGGGGGACTCGTTTGCTCGGGCGCGTGCGTCGACCCTCGTTCCCCCGAGCACTGCGGCTCCTGCGACAAGTCCTGCCCGGGACCGATCTCCGGAAAGGGTCAGGCGACCTGCACCCTCACGAACGACGCCGGGGGCATCTGCGGCGTCCAATGCTCCTCCGGCTATCACGCGTGCAACGGCGAGTGCCTGAGCGACGCGGACGGCCCCGCGAGCGACCCCTGCGTCATCTCCATGTCGCCGGGGATCTTCGTATCGCCCGGCGGGGACGACCACGCCGTGGGGACGATGGCCGCGCCCATGAAGACGATGGGCGCGGCGATCCGTGCGGCGCTCAAGGGCTCCAAGCGGGTGTACGCATGCGTCGGGACGTACTCCGAGCAGCTCGCGCTGGATGCCTCCGCGGACGGACTCGCTGTCTTCGGGGCGCTCGACTGCAAGAACGGATGGACCTACGTGGGCGTGGCAACGGACGCAGGCTCCGGCGAGCCGCCTGCGACCGTCGTGAGCGCGCCGGCCGGCAGCGTGGCTCCGGCGTCTGCGCTGTCCGTGACGGGCGCGACGACGAAGGGCGTGACCTTCGAGGACGTCGCATTTGCCGCGGGCAACGGCGCGAACCCCGGCGAATCGAGCGTCGCCGTCTTCGCGAACGGTGCGAGCCTGGCGCTCACGCGCTCGACCGTCACGGCCGGCAAGGGGGTCACGGGGGGCACCGGATCGAGCGGTGCGAACTGG
>CALKVG010000296.1 GCA_937998045.1 uncultured Myxococcales bacterium | reverse complement strand
TTTCTGCCTGTCTCGTGGGCTCGGAGATGTGTATAAGAGACAGACCTGGAGCAGGGCGTGCTCGTTCCGGTATCCCCTTTGTATGCGAATCGCGCCGGGGACGGCTTCGTCCTTCGCGGCGGCCGCGCTTGCTGCGGCGCAGCGGGCTTGGGAGGCGCTGACCGGCGTACTCACGCTCCCTCCACCGGAGGGCGATCTGGAGGTGGGCTGGACCGTGTATCTCGTCGATGGGGTCGACGGCGGCGGCGACGCGCGCCTCGCCGGGCGTGATCCGCGCGCCCGGTTCGATCGTGGAGCGAGCTTCGGTGTGGTCGATCGCACGACACCGTCGGGGTGCGCGCTGGATCTCGCGCTCGCGCGGGCGGTCGCCCGCGGGGTGCTGTGGGGAGCCGCACCGGCGACGGACGAAGGGAGCGCCCGCGCGGAGACCGAGGCCATCGCCCGCCTGGCCACCCCATGCTCCGCCGGCGCGGCCGACGACGCGCGGTTTCAAGCGCAGCCCGAGCGCGCGATCGTCGATCCGACGTCGCGCGCTTTCGACCGCGGAGCGTCGCTGTTCTTCGACTGGATCGACACGCGGTTCGGACGAGAGCCCGGGGGGCTCATCGCCGGACTCTGGGCCCTGGCCGCCACGCGCACGCCCCCCGCCTCCCCGCGCTGGGCGGGGAAGCCGAATGGCTTCGACGTCCTGCGCGTGTCTCTGAAAGACGCCCTCTGGCCCGGTTCGACGCTCGACGACGTCTTTGTCCGGTTTGCCGTCGACCGAGCGCTCGGCCTCACTCCGCAGGCGCCGCGGTTCGACTGGCGCATCCCGTGGCCGTTCGGGGCCCGGCGCCTCGCAGCGGCCGCCCCCACTGCGCCGACGGCGGCGAGCTACGTGCTCGTGAGCCGCGAGGGGGCGCCGGGCGGGTCGAAGCTTCGCGTCGAGGCGCGGTGGGAGGACTACGCGCGGATGCGCTGGGTGGTCGTGAAGCTCGACTCCGCAGGGCACTCCTTGGGGGAGCTACCCGTCGCGTCGCTCGACCGGGGCACCAACGCGTCGCTCACCATCGAATCGCTCGACGGGGCGGCAAACGTCCTCGTCGTGGGCGTGAACGTCGGGAGCACCGAGCGCGCGTTCGATCCGGATCAGGGCGAATGGGAGCCACACGGCTGGCTTCTGACGCTCGAGGGCGAGTAGGCTGCTAGGTACTTGAAGCGCAGCTTCTCGCTCGCACCACGGCCTCGTCGTCGTCCGCGCCGTCGCTTCGCTCGGGCATCCGTGCTCCTTGCCGCGGCGCTCGTCGTGATCGTGTGGACATTCCCTGGCGCGGCAGCGCGGGGCGAATCCGCGCCCGCTGCGGCATCGGCGTCGCAGGCGACCGAGGCATCCGCCGCGTCATCGGCTGCGCAGCCGCCGTCGTCCCCCCACCCCCAGCCACCGACGTCGGTGTCCGCACCGATGGAGTGGACGCCGCACGCGGCCGCAGCGCCCGGGACGCGCTCGGTGTCCCCTGCTCCGTCCGGAAGCGCGTCGGCGACACCGGCGTCGTTCGACGTCCGGCTCCACGAGAGGGTCGTCTTCTCGGTGAAGACTGGACGGTCCGGACAGTCGCCGCAGGAGCGCGCTCGCACGGCGAGCCGTGCGCTCGAGTCGGTGCTCGAAGACCCAGAGCTCGTGAGCGCTCGCGTGGAGGAGGCGACCGGCAGCGCCGTCGTGTTCGTCGGGAAGACGCCGGTGATCGCGCTGACGGACGACGACGCGGCCGCGGCGGGCGGCGACGCGACGCTGCACGTGTACGCGGCGACGGTGGCTTCGAAGATCGACGACACGCTGCGCGCGGAGCGACGGCGCATCGCCATTTCCCAGCGCGTCTTCTCGCTGGCTCTCCTCGTCTTCTCTGGCGTCCTCGCGCTCTTGCTCTTCCGGCGCATCAGCGACCTTTCGGGGCGCGCTCGCGCGTGGGTACGCGAAAACCCCGACCGCATCCCCGCGCTGAAGCTCGGCCGCATCGAGGTCGTGAGGCCGGTGGCCGTGCGCGGCGCCGTGTCGATCGCGCTGGCCCTGGCGCACCGCATCGCGCAGTTCGCCGTGGCGTATTCGTGGCTCATCTTCGCGCTCTCGCGCTTCGACGCGACGCGCGACTACACCGATCGCCTCGCCGGCTTCGTCCTCGCGCCGCTGTCGGCGCTCGTCGGGCGCATCGGCGCGGCGCTCCCGCTGTTCGTCGTGGCGGCGATCGCCGCCGTCGCGCTCGGAGTGGCCGTGCGCTTCGTGGGCCTCTTCTTCGGCGGCGTGGCGCGCGGCGAGACCCAGGTCTCGTGGCTCCCGCGCGACCTGGCGGGTCCGACCAGCGTCATCGTGCGCGCGGGCATCGTGCTCGTCTCGATCGTCCTGGCGGCGCCGCTGATCACGGGAACGGATGACGGCGCCCTCTCGCGCGCCGGCGTCGTTGCGCTCGCGGCGATCGGGATCGCGTGCACTCCAGTCCTCGCGTGCGCCGCTGCAGGGCTCCCGGCGGTGTTCTTGCGCCGACTGCATCCGGGCGACTTCGTCGAGGCGGGCGGGAGAGCCGGCGTCGTTCGCGAAGTGACGTTGCTCGAGCTCGTGCTCGAAGACTCGGTTGGCTGCGAGGTGCATGTCCCCCAGCTGCTGGGCCTGTGGCACCCGACCCGCATCGTGGGGAGGGCAGCGCTAACGACGATAGAGATCGCCATCGATCCGAACGAGCGCCCGGCCAAAGTGGAGGAGGCCCTCGTCGGCGCAGCGGTGGCGACCTGCGACCGGGCGCGCGTGGATCTCGTATCGCTCGACGCGGAGGGTGCGCGGTGGCGTGTGGCCGGTGTCCCGAAGCACGGGAAGGGCGCGGCCAGCCTGGCGGACGCCGTCGCGCAAGCGATCGAGGAGCAGGGCATCGCGCTGGGACGCGGTTCCGGGCGGCAGAGGACGCACTAGGTGAACGCGATTCTGCTTTTGATGGGGTTGCTTGTCCTGTCGTATCTCGGCAGCTTCCTGGTGACCGGCCGCGCCGTTCGCGGCACGGGGCTGCCGTCGGGGGTCGAGTACGTCGCCCTGGGCTTCGTGCTCGGACCGCAGGTGCTCGATTGGGTGGGCCACGACACGCTCGAGGCGTTCGAGCCGGTGGTGCAAGTCGCCCTCGGATGGCTGGCCTTCGCCGTCGGAATGGACTTCGGCTACGCCGGGGACAAGCGAGTCCGCGCTGGAAGCCTGGCGCTCGGGACGTTCGGCGCGCTCGCGACAGGCAGTGCGGTCGCAGCGGCGGCGTGGTTCACGATGCGCCGTTTGCACGCGCCGGGCAGCTTTTCGGAGCACATCCTCGTGGCGGGCGGCGTCGGCGCGGCGTGCTCCGAGACGACGCGCCACGCAGTGCGCTGGATCGTCGAGCGGAACAGCGCGCGCGGGCCGCTCGCCGACCGCCTGAACGAGCTCGCGCACGCCGACGATCTCTTTCCGCTGCTCGCCGTGGCGTTCCTCTTCGCGCTCGAACCGACGCGAAATGTCGCCGTGCGCGTACCGCTGCGCGACTGGCCTGCCCTGACCGTAGCTCTCGGCCTGGTGCTCGGCGCGGGCGCCGCGCTGCTCGTTCGGAGCGACCTTCCGCAGGACGACACGTGGGCCGTGCTCTTCGGCGTCTCACTGATCGCGATCGGAACGAGCGCGCGCCTGGCCATGTCGACGCTCACCGCGAGCTTCTTCATGGGGATCGCCGTGTCGTTGCTCTCGCGGCATCGTCGCGAGCTCCGCGCCATGGTCGCGCCGACGGAGCGACCGGTGCTGCTTCCGGCGCTGCTCCTGGCGGGCGCGCGACTGGACTTCCGCGCGAGCTCCGCCCTCCCGTGGATTGCGGCGGCGGCCATCGCAGCGCGACTCGCCGCGAAGGTCGTCGTGGGATGGACGCTCGCGCTCGTTTCGCGGCCCGCGCGGCGCGCGGGACCCCTGGTCGGGCTTTCCCTCATGTCCTCGGGCGCGCTCGCGATGAGCATCGGGCTCGCGTTCGCGCTGCGGTTTCCGGGCTTGGTCGGGGACACGGTGCTGGTCGTCGCCGCCGTGACGGCGACCGCTGGCGAGTTCGTCGGACCGGCCCGGTTGCGCGGAGCGCTCCAAGCCGCGGGCGAGATCGACGCCCCCATCGCGGGATCGGCGTCCCCGGGAACCGCCCTATGAGTCGAGTGGTCACGGGAGGCAAACGAGACATCGTGCGACGCCTCGTGCATGCGCCCCTCCTGGCCGCGTTCGGGGGGCTGCTGTTCTTCGTGACTCGCTCCGTGCCGGAGGTCCACGGAGGCCTCTGGACCATCACGGCCATCGGCTTCCTGCTGCTGGCGGGGACCCTCACGAGCGAGCTGATCGAACCGCTCGGCCTACCGCACCTGACCGCGTACCTGATCGCCGGCGTGGCCGCCGGCCCGCACATGCTCCGCCTCGTCGACGAGCACACGGTGACTCTTCTGTCGCCCGTCAATACGCTCGCGCTCGCGCTCATCGCCCTCGCCGGCGGCGCCGAGCTCGACTTCGCCGACATGCGCCGATCGGCGCGCAGTCTGGGCTGGGCCATGGTGGTACAGTCGGTGAGCGTCCTCGTCGTGCTCAGCGGCGTCTTCGTCGCGATGCATTCGATGCTGCCCTTCACGCGCGGGCTCCCGGTGGGAGCGCTCGTCGGAGTCGCCCTGCTCTGGGGGGCTCTCGCCGTCTCGCGCAGCCCGTCGGCCACGCTCGGCATTCTGTCGCAGACGCGCGCAAGCGGGCCTCTCACGTCGTTCACTCTGGCGTTCGTCATGACGTCGGACCTGGTCGTCGTCGTCCTGCTCACGACCATCCTCGGCTGCGTCCGCCCGTTCATGGATTCGTCCGCGAGCTTCTCGCTCACGGCGTTCGCCGCGCTCGGCCACGAGCTCTTCGGCAGCGTGGCACTCGGGACGACGCTCGGGCTCGTCATCGCGGCCTACCTGCGACTCGTCAACAGACAGATGCTCGTCGTGCTCCTCGTACTCGGCTTCGGCGTGAGCACCGTTCTCGATTACCTGCAGTTCGACTCCCTGCTGACGTTCATGGTCGCCGGCTTCGTCGTGCGAAACATGTCCAATCAGGGGCGGAAGTTCGTCTCGTACATCGAGCAGACAGGCACGGTCGTCTACGTCGTCTTCTTCGCCACGGCGGGAGCCGACCTGAATGTGCCGCTCCTAAGGCAGCTCTGGCCCGTGGCGCTCATCCTCGCGGGCTCGCGTCTGGCCGTGACGTGGGCGGCCGCTCGCCTTGCCGGCAGGCTCGCGAACGATCCCCCCCTGCTTCGAAGGTGGAGCTGGTCGGGGCTGGTTTCCCAGGCGGGGCTCACGATCGGGCTCTCGGTCGTCATCGCACGCGAATTCCCGGGGTTCGGCGCCTCCCTTCGCTCGCTGGCGGTTGCGACGGTCGCCATCAACGAGATGCTGGGCCCCGTCCTGTTCAAGCTGGCGCTCGACCGCGCGGGGGAGACCTCGCGCGTGCAAGCGCCGAGCTTTCCGTCCATCCGCCCGCCCCCTCTCGAGAGCTGACGACGATCGCCGCTACTCGCTCCCGATGACGACGGGCATGTAGTGCGTGACCCCGTTCATCGTCGAGTGGAAGACGAGGAGCTCGCCCTTCAGCGACCCGAGCGAGGTGACGGTGATCGACGCGTGCGCCTTCTCGCCGTTTTGACCGCTCGTGCGGTCGAGCGCGACGTTCAGGTACGTCTGCTTCTTCTGAGAGATCGGACTGCCGAGGCTGTAGCTCAACGTCCAGGGACCGGCGGTCGGAGCGTCGCTGTAGAAGCCGAGGTCGAGCATCGCCGTTGCGCCGCTGGCGATGTGCAGGCCCTTCGTCTGGATGTTCTGGGTGGCGCCGTTGCTCGAGAGCTGCGCGGGCAACGTGAGCGTCACCATGTCTAGGTTCAGCGGCGTCACGTTGAAGTACGGCGTCGACGGGGCGGGCTGGCAGGGGTCGTGACCTTCGGGGCCCGCCTTGTTCGACCACGTGCGCTGCACCCAATAGTCGAACGCAACGGGGCTCGTCTCCTGGTCTTCGAAGAACGACTGCTTGAAGAGCTCGCAAGCGTCGCCCACCTCGTCGCTGAACTCTTGGAACCAGTCGAAGCTGAAGTGCGCGTCGTCGAACCCGATGTAGCCGGGCATCGCCTGTTGCGGATCCGGATCGGTGACCGCCTCGATGAGCTCGTGGCTCATCGACATCGTCGTCTGCTGAGCGGCGGTGTTTCCGCCCGGGAACGTGCAACTCGGCACGACCGCGTACGACGTCGTGACGCCGCCCACGGTCACTTGATCGTGGTAACCGCCGATCCCCGCCGAGCACGCGTCCATCGTGCCGCTTCCCGGCCCGGCCTGGATCTGGAGGCTGGTCCCCGGCGCGAGAAAGAACGCGTAGATCGTGTCTTGCGTAGGCGCAGGCCAAGCGGGAGCCGCCGCCCCCGCCTCTGCGACGGCGCCGCCGCCGGCGTCGGCGACCGCGGCCATGCCGCCTGCGTTGGCAATGACCATGTTCTGGATGTCCTGATCGGTGACCTGCATTGGCGCGGTGGTCGACAAGTGAACGTGATTCGCGCCGCCGCACGCTGCAGGGCCGACGCCGTACTCGCCGGTCGCCGCATTCCAGTAGTTCGTCTGGCCGATCGTGTCGGCGAACGTGTCGAAGGAGGCCTGGGAGGTATCGATGTCCCAGGTGATCGCCACGAGGGTCGCGTGGCTCATGACGTGGCCGCCGTTGTTGACCACCTGGCCGAAGTCCGGCGGGAAGGCCGGGTACGTCTTGCTGGGCGCCCCCGGGTCCGCCGGAGGGCCGCCGTCCCCATCGGGCGCCGACGACGCGTCTTCACCGCTCGCGGCGCCCGCGTCGACGTTGGCGGCGCCGCTGTCGGGTGCCCCCGTTGTGGTGCTGGACGCGCCCGTGGAACCGGACCCGCCGCACGCCACGAACGCGCCGCAGGCGAAGGCCGCGGCGATGGAAGAAAGCTGCGCGTTCATCAAAATTCCTCCCCGAGCGAGTGAGCCGTTCTGTCGGCGCGCGGGCCTAAGCAAAGCGCGGACCGGCGAAATTGCGCACGGAGGACGCTCAATTGCGCCGAGCGTGAACGTGTCGTGCATCCTCTGCCAGCACATGCGTGCGAAGGATGACGGCGACGGCGAGAGCAGCGGCGGCGGCAACGGCAAGAGGACCGTTGGACCGTCGAGAGCAGCCGCGAGCGCAGCCGTCCGCCCGCGCGAGCCCCGTGGAGAGGGAGGCCCCACCGATGCACTATCCTGCACGTGAAGCGGCCCTCACGCGTGCCATCTGGGCACGACTGCGTTGCCGATCGGTCGCTCACGAGGCCACGAGAACACGAGAACAAAAGGCGCCCTGCGCGCGTCGTCGCCAGCGGCCTGGCGTCACCGCATTCGGCGGGCGCTCGTCTCGAACATCCAATTAGTTTTCATCGTGCATACGTTAAAAATGGCGCGCCGGAGAGAGTGCGTTCTTGACGAATGTAGAAATGGGCGCTAACTCAACAATCATGACGTTCGGCCTCTCCGTTCGCGCGCATCGCGCCCGTTCCCTCGGTCGCTGCTGGTGGCTCAGCAGCCCGCGAACGCGCTCGTCCGCGATTTGGTACGAGCGGCCGCTGCCCTAGGCAAACTCACGACGCGCGCAACGCGCAGCGGAGGCCGCCCGGGGCAACCCGAGGCGGCCTTCGACGTTTCTGGACTCCGAAATAGGGCCCGCGCACGCGGTGCGCGAGCGCACCCCGCGTGCGGTCTCGTTGGCTCGCATGCTCTCGAGGGCGCTCTCGAACGAGGACTAACGATCATGGAAGAATTGGACAGGCCCGTCTATCGAGTGATCTCGGCGATTTGCCTCTGTCATTTGATAAACGACATGCTGCAGTCTCTCCTCGTGGCACTCTATCCATCCATCAAAAGCGAGTTCCACCTTACTTTCGCACAGATCGGCACGGTGACGCTTTCTTATCAAATCACGGCGTCCCTCCTGCAGCCCGCGGTGGGGCTCGTCGCCGATCGGAGACCGATGCCTTTCTCGCTCCCCGGCGGCACGCTCTTCACGTTCGTCGGGCTGAGCATCATGTCGGCTGCGCCGAGCTACGAGGTGCTCCTCGCCGGGGCGTGCATCCTCGGTGTGGGCTCGTCCGTCTTCCACCCCGAATCCTCGCGCGTCGCGCGCATGGCCTCGGGCGGTCGCCCGGGGATGGCGCAGTCGCTGTTCCAGGTGGGCGGGCAGGTGGGTTCGGCGCTCGGGCCGGTGGCTGCCGCTGCCGTCGTCGTGCGTTGGGGGAGGCACGGCATGGGCCCCTTCGCTCTCGTCGCTCTGGTCTCGACGGCCGTCCTGACGGGGGTCGGCGTCTGGTACCGGAACCACGGCATTCCGCGCCTGGCCGCCCTTCATCGCAGTCGAGGTGAGCCCGAGGGGAGGACACGGCCCCCGAGGGCGCGCGTCAAGGCGTCAATCGCGGTGTTGCTCGTCCTCCTCTTCTCGAAGTTCATCTACCTGGCAGCGTTCACCAGCTATTTCACGTTCTACCTCATCCAGAGGTTCGGCCTGTCCGTCCGCTCGGCGCAGGTTCACCTCTTCGCCTTTCTGGCCTCCGCCGCAGCCGGCACGCTGGCGGGCGGCGGGCTTGGCGATCGCTTCGGACGAAAGCGCGTCATCTGGTTTTCGATCCTCGGCGTTCTCCCGTTCACGCTCGCGCTGCCTTACGTGGATCTCTTCTGGACGACGACCCTCAGCGTCGCGATCGGTTTCGTCCTAGCCTCGGCGTTTCCGGCGATCGTCGTGTACGGTCAGGAGCTCGCTCCGGGACGGGTCGGAACGATCGCGGGGCTCTTCTTCGGCCTGTCGTTCGGAGCAGCGGGTGTGGGCGCGGCGCTTCTCGGCAAGCTCGCGGATGCCGCAGGAATCGAGCAAGTGTACCGGTGGTGCTCCCTCCTCCCTGCAGTCGGAGTCCTCGCGGCGCTCCTGCCGGAGGTCGGGCAGCCACTTCGCCGTGCAACGCAGCCTCAGACGCTCTGAGTCCGCGCGACCGCCGGCGCATCGCCGTCGCGAGGAAGAAGAGAGCGCCGATCCACGCGACCGGGCTCGCTGCGGAAGCTGCACCCCGGGCGGTCGTGGAGCAACCCCCGCGAACGCTCGCAGGATAACCCGCGTTCCAGACGTCCGTCGCGATGGGAATGGACTTCGGGGACACAATATCGCTGCCGTCGAACCGAGCGCCCACCGTGAGCCGCGACCCGCCCAGGCCCGCCGGGAGCTGCACAGTCGCGAGCCAGACGCCGGGACCGCGGCGCACGAACGAGGAGACCGCGCCCTCGTACGGCGTCGCGTCGACGAGCGCATACGGGACCAGTCTTCCTTCGGCGAAGCCGTCGGCCGGTAGAGCGGGCTCTTGCCCCTGGGGGGCCGCGCGCAGCTCGACGACGGCCTGCAGCGGCGTCGATCCGTCCGCGAGGTACGTGTCGGCGCCCAGCGTGATCCAGCTCGCGGACGGATCGGGCAACGCGCTCTGCGGAGTACGGAGCCGATCCGCCGCAGCCACGGCCCCGAGGACATCCACCTCCCCGACCCCGGCCTGATCCTCGAACGAGGCTGCGCCGCGAAGCGGATGCGCGCCGCCCTGAAGCGCGGCGAGAATCTCGTCCTGCGTCAGCGTCGGATCGTGCTGGAGAAGCACGGCCACGGTGCCCGAGACGAGCGGCGCCGAGAACGACGTCCCGAAGGAGGCAGCGTGCACGCCGTCGATCTCCTGGCAGGTCGGATCGGTCCCCGTGCCGTCCTTGTTGGGGCACCCCGGGTTGGTGAAGATGCTCGACGTCGCAGGGGGGATGGCTTGCTGCGACATCGCTCCGACGATGGCCGCGCCCGGCGCCATGATCTCGGGCTTCTGAATGCCGGTAAGCGTAGGCCCCGCGCTCGAGAACCAGCAGGGCTCACCGGCGACCGCGTCGCGCGTCAGCCGCGGGTTGACCATTCCGCCCGCAGCGTCGAGCACGGGCACGATGAGGCCGAGGCGGACGCCGTGCTCGTTTCGCCAGCTCGGCTTGTTGATCGTGCAACCGACGCCGATGATCGACGGCGACGTCGCGGGCAGATTGATCGTGCTCTCGCGCACTCCGAACGCGAAGCCCACGTCACGAATGCCCGGGATGGAGGCGTCGCCCGTCGCCTGGATGTACAGTTCTGCGGTGCCGCTCCCCTCGAGCGTGACGAAATACGTTCCGCTCGGCCAGTGGCGCTGCCACACGACGACCGCTCCGTGGGACTGCGCGGGCACCGGGCTGCTGTTTGGCTGGCTGCCGTTGTAGACCGCCGCGTCGTAGTCGCTCGTGTTCTTCCCCGCCGAATCGCCCGCCGCTACAGGCGATATCCACGTGCCATCGGGTCCGTCCAGCCCCACGCGCAGGCCACTGCCCCCGTGCATGGCGACCCACACCTCTACGCCTCCATTCGTCGCTCCGCTGGTAGGCACCGGGACCCTCATCGTCGTCCCGCTGCTCGCGTGCACGCTCTGGTGGACCGTCGTCTCGGCGATCGACCCGCTGTTGCCCGCAGCCGCCACGAGCGCCCGCCCCGGGTGCTGAGGACCGACGTAGCTCGCAAGGACCTGTTCCCAGGCCATCGTCCCGTCGTGTGGCCCGAAATCGGTGCCGATGGAGAGATTCACGACGACAGGACGATTCAGCGCGGAGGCGCGACCGAAGAGGAACGCGACGCCCCGGAGGAGGTCGTCGTTGCCGATGGAAGCGTCCGCGGCGCCCGTGATGCGCGCAACGAGGAGGGTCGCCTTCGGCGCGACCCCGACGTACGGGGAGTGGCCGCCGAGCCCGTTGCCAGCCGCACACGACGCGACCAGAGTCCCGTGGCCGACCTCGTCCTGGGGTATCTGGGCCCCGCGCTGCGCGACCATCGCGTCGATGTCCGCTGCCGCCCAGACCGCGCCGACAGGGTGGCCGTTCGCATCGGTCGAGCCGAATTCTTGCTCCAGATCCGGGTGGAGGCCGAGCGGCGTCGCGGAAACATCGAGGAGCCACGCGACGCGCGTGTGCCCTTGCTCGTCGAGGAAGTCCGGGTGCGTGACGTCGAGGCCCGTATCGGCGATGCCGACGAGGACACCGGTACCGTCGAGCCCCGATTCGTTCGCGATGGTGGAGCCGATGCTGCCGGTCGCCGTGTCGAGCAGCGTGCGAAGGGGCGGAGCGACTTCGATCGACCAGCCGGGATGTGCGTCCGCGAACGCGACGATGCGCGACGGGGGCCCCCAGAGGCGGGCGAATCCCGGGGCGACCTCGCGAAGCCCGACATCGCTCGCGCGCGCACCCGCCGGCAGTCGGACGAGCGCGCCCATGCCGCCCGCCCAACGTGGCGCGAAGGCGTCCTTCGCACTTGGGCCCAGAAGCCGCACGAGCGCAGCGCCGTCCACGTCGTGCGCGAGCGCAAGGGAGGGTGCGGCCAGCAGCGAGGCGAAACTCAGGAGGAACGGAATTCGACGCGATCGCATCGATGCTCGAAGGATACTGCGTCAGCGGAGCGCGAGGGCAGCGACAAGCGCAAAGATCAACGCGAGGGCCGCCGCCGCAGCCCAGAGCAGGTTCGCCTGCGGAGCCGCGCGCACGGGACTCGCCTCCGAAGGGTGCCGACGAGGAGGAGCAGCGGCCGCCAGCGGCAAGGTCCCGCGAAGAGGAGAGGCCCGGTCCGCGCGACGATTCTGCGCCGTCGTGGATGGTGCGGCCACCGGCGCGGCAACGACGACGGGCGGCGAGGCAAGCCGCTCGAGAGCCTTGCGATCGAAGAACTGGGGAGCGTCTTCCTCGTAGTCGCTCTCTGCCACGCCCGACGTATCGCGTACCCCCGACGCGGAGAGGCTGCCGCTCGAGGGACGCCTGGACGATGAAGGCGGCGCCGGTACGGGCGGCGGGGCGTCGACGTCGACGGCCATCGAGTCGTCGAGCGGCAGGTCGCTCATGACCGTCGTTTCCGAGCGCGGGTCGGTCTCGGCGAACGCCATGCGCTCACCGCTCGGGTCCGTCCCCGCCAGGTGCGGCGCCAGCAGCGCGACGTCCGCGAAGGTATCCGCGACCTCGGCGGCAGCCACGATCGACGACCGCATGTTCGTGAGCGGGTGTGCCTCGAGAAGGCGCTTCATGAGCTCGACGCAATTCGGGATCCGCGCGTCGATGTCGTGCACGAGCGATTGATGAACGACCCGAGCCAGGGCCTCGGGCACCCACGGGGCGACCTCGCCGAGCGGCTCCGGAGGCGTCGACACGAGGTGGATGATGAACTGCTCGTACGTGGGAAGCTCGGGATACGCGGGTCGCCCCGCGAGCATCTCGTAGAGCACGAGACCGAGAGCCCAGACGTCCGTGCGTACGTCGACCGAGGACCCGCGCGCTTGCTCGGGCGACATGTACTGCGGCGTGCCGACCACGGTGCCCGCGCGCGTCAGTTTCAGCTTGGATTCCGCCCTCGAGGCGTCGATCACCTTCGAGATGCCGAAGTCGAGGATCTTGACGAAGGGCTCGTCGTCCTCCCGGTCGCAGAGAAAAATGTTCGCCGGCTTGAGGTCGCGGTGGACGACTCCCGCCTCGTGCGCCTTCGCGAGCCCGCGAGCGACCTGCACCGCGATGCGGACGGCGGCCTCGCTCTCCAGACGTCCGTCGCGGGCGAGCATCGCAGCGAGGTCGCGACCGTTGAGGTACTCCATCACGAGATACAGCCCGAGCTTCTCGTCGGCGCCCACGTCGAACACCTGGACGATGTGCTGGCTCTCGACGAGGCTCGCCGCGCGCGCCTCCTGCCGGAAGCGCATCGCGATGTCGCGCATTCCGGCGAGCGAAGCGTCGATGAGCTTGATGGCGAGCCGCTTGCCGATCTCGAGGTGTTCCGCCTCGCAGACGACGCCCATCGAGCCGGCGCCGATGACGCGTCGAATGCGGTACTTGCCGACCACGACGGCGCCGACGATCCGCTCCTCCTGGGCCCTCTCCACTAGAGTGAACCATACCAGAGGTGCGGCGCCCCGGTTAGCGTCACACGGGCGGCACGAGGTGCTTTTTGCGCCGAGCGTCCGCGGGCCCACCCCTCCCGGCGCTCGAGGGGAATCGTTTTCGTTCGACGCAATCTTCGTAGCGAGCGAAGCGCGCCGACAGCTCGCAGCGCAAGCGATCGCCGGGGACGACGGCGTCGACCACCAGCTCGCCCGCGAGCTTCATGACGTCGATGTCGGCCCGGTACTCGTCCCGCAGGCGCGCGACGTACTGGTCGCGCTCGGGACCCGCCGGTATCTCCTGAATCTTGTTGTAATAGACGGCGTTCACGGCGGCCTGCGGCCCCATGACGGCAATGGACGCCGTCGGCAGCGCGATGCACGCGTCGGGCTCGAACGCCGGACCGCACATTGCGTAGAGCCCCGCGCCGTAGGCCTTTCGAACGACGACGCTGATCTTCGGGACCGTCGCCTCGCTGACGGCCGCGATCATCTTCGCGCCGGCACGGATGATTCCCTGGCGCTCGACCTTGGTGCCGATCATGAAGCCGGGCACGTCCGCCAGGTAAAGCAGCGGCACGTTGAACGCGTCGCAGAGCCAGATGAAACGGGCCGCCTTGTCGGCGCTGTCGACGAAGAGCACGCCCCCCAGCCACTTCGGCTGGTTGGCGACGACCCCGACGGCGCGGCCATCGATCCGCGCGAAGCCGGTGAGGATCTCGCGCGCGAAGAGCGCCTTGATCTCGAGCCACGAGCCTTCGTCGACGATCGCGTCGATGACGCCCATCATGTCGAAGGCCTTGTTCTCGTCGACAGGGACGATCTCCTCGATGCGCTTGCCCGCCTTGGGGGGCCGCGCCTCGACGCGCGGCGGAGCGTCGGCGGAGCTGCCGGGCAAATACGAGAGGTACTTCTTGCAGAACGAGATCGCGTCGCCCTCCGCCTTGCAGAGCACGTCGCCGCACCCGCTCGTCGTGCAGTGCATCCTCGCGCCGCCCATCTCCTCGAGCGTCACCTTTTCCCCGATCACCATCTCCGCCATTCGGGGGCTACCCAGGTACATGCTCGCGTTGCCGTCGATCATCGCGACCACGTCGCAGAACGCGGGTATGTACGCGCCGCCGGCGGCGCTCGGGCCGAAGAGGAGGCACACCTGCGGGACGTGCCCGCTCATCTGAACCTGGTTGTAGAAGATGCGCCCCGCGCCGCGGCGGCCGGGGAACATCTCGATCTGATCGGTGATGCGCGCTCCTGCGCTGTCCACGAGGTACAGCATCGGGACGCCCAACGAGGCCGCCGTCTCCTGGATGCGCAGGATCTTCTCGACCGTGCGGCGCCCCCACGAGCCGGCTTTCACCGTGGAGTCGTTCGCCATGATGGCGACGCTGCGGCCGTTCACGAGCGCAGTGCCGGTGATGACCCCGTCCGCCGGAAGCTCCGGGTCGAGATTGTTCGCGAGCGCGGCGTCCTCGACGAACGTGCCCGCGTCGACGAGCCGCGCGATGCGTTCTCGCGCGAAGAGCTTTCCCTGATCGGCGTTCTTCTGGTGGTACTTCTCGGCGCCGCCTTTCTCGATGCGGGCGAGGGTGAGAGCGAGTTTCTTGTCGAGCGACATGGGTCTTTTGCTGGGGGGCACTCAGGGGTGAAACACCATCGGCGCAACGACGGTAGCCATACCCCCGGGCTTCGGAAAGGTCGTCCCCTTCACGACGCTCGCGAGGCACGAGACGAGGGCCGGGTCGTTGGCCGAACCTCCAGGTTCGGCGTCGACCGCGACGGCCGTGCCGGCCTCGTTGACCTGAATGCGTAGCTTGAGCTTGCCGTGCAGGCCCGCGTTGGAGGCGCGCGCCTGGTTGTAGCAATCGAGCATCTTCGGCTTCAGCGCGTCGACGGTGGGCTTTGGGTTGAACTGCTTGGGGCTGTCTCTTATACACATCTCCGAGCCCACGAGACAGGCAGAAATC
>CALKVG010000295.1 GCA_937998045.1 uncultured Myxococcales bacterium | reverse complement strand
GCGCCCGGCGCTTCGACCGAAGACCGGCGGCGGCAGCCAGACCATCGTGCGTGACGTGCCTTTCTGAAGGCGCTTTACACGGGCGCCATACCCTGGTCAGGATCGGGCGCGTGACAATCCGTACTACCCGGTCGGCCCGGGTCCGGCGAACGCCAGGCCTGCTTGCCGCCCTTCTCTTTCTGTCGCTGCCGCCGGCCACGCTGGTCTCGACCCCTGCGTACGCCGAGAGCGGCTCCGAAGACCCCACGACCGCCGCGGCTCGCGCCCGGTTCAAGGAGGGGGTCGAGTTCTACGACAAGGGCCAGTTCGAGCAGGCGCGCGCGGCGTTCTTGCAGGCCTACGCCTTGAAGAAGCACCCGGCGGTTCTGCTGAACCTGGCCTGGAGTTGCCTCAAAGGCGGGCACGCGCTGGAGGCGGAGCGGTACTTCAAACAGTTTCTCTCCGAGGGGAAGGAAATCACCGAGAAGCAGCGCACCGACGCCAACGAGGGGCTCACCCAAGCGCACACCAAGCTAGGGAGGATCGAGATCATGGCGCCCACGGGGACGGAGGTGACCATCGACGGCGAACGCGTCGGTACGGCTCCGATCTCGGACCTCATCTCGGTCGAGGCGGGCGCGCACACGGTGAAATTCAAGGGCGCCGACGCATCGGTGGAGACCGAGAGCGTGAGCGTCATGGGCGGGGAGAAGGTGGTGGCCAAGTTCACGAAGACCGCCCCTGCCGTTGTGCCAGCGCCGCCTCCCGCTCCTCCGCCTCCCGCGCAGCCCGAGGCCACGTCGTCCCCGCCTCCGCCCGTGAGCAAATCGAGCGACGAGGGGGCGTCCCCGATCGACAACTCGGGCCCCCACGAGAAAGAGGCCCCGGTGTCGACGCACCATGGCCCGGGGTTGTTCGCGCCGCCGCGCAACGTCGCGCCCGTCATCGTCCTCGGCGTCCTCGCCGTCGGCGCGGGCGTCACCGCGGGACTGACGGGCGTCTATTTCAAGAACCAGGCGCAAGACAACGCCAACCAGACCGCGGCCAGCATCGAGTCGAATGCCCCCCCGGGCCAGGCGCAGGGCGTCTGCAACCACCCGCCCACGTCGGGGTTCGCGTCCGCGTGCAGCCTTTACACGCAAGACAATAACGACGTAAACACCGACGCCACCATCGGGAACTTCGCGCTCGGCGGGGCGATCGCGTTCGGGGCTGGCGCGCTCCTCTACTGGATGTTCGCCGACAAGGAATACGAGTCAACGGCGGCTGCGGCGCCGAAGCCCGTCGTGACTCCCGTCGTCGGCCGCGGCTTCGGCGGCTTGTCGATCGGCGGCCAGTTCTAGCGCCACTGCGACCGCAACTCGGGACACTACGGATACGGAATGAGTCGGACCGGACCCGGCTGCATTCCGTCGCCGTCGGGGACGCGTTCGAGTGCAGCGAGAAAGCACGCGCGGCTGTCGCAGCCGGCGTCGACGACGGCGTCGGCCGCCAGGTCGATCCGCGAAGCCTGAACGGCGCCGTCGCGGATCGTGCGCAGGGCGACGCCGGTGATGGGTGGCGCGTGCGTGTCGACCTCGGCGACGCGCTCGACCCACGCGATCGCTGCGCCTCCGGGAGCCGGCGCGATCCAGAACGGCCCCGCGGAGCGATCGCAGGTGGGGGGAGCCAGCTCGAAGCGTGCGTCGGTCCCCGCTGCACGGTCGGCGACGATGGCTCGGACGCTCGTGGGGCTTGACACCAGGTCCGGGCAGGCCTCGTCGGTCTCGTGGATGTAGACGACGTAGGTGAACGCTGCGTCCCCGTCGACCGCGACGACGTCGTCCTCGTCGCCGATCGCGTGCTTCAGGCGGTGCCATCGTGTCGGCGTGCCGCCGCGCGGAACCTCACGGAGCAGGAGCGTGCCCGAGCCGCCGATCCACACGAGGCCCAGGTCGTCGCCGAAGGAGTAGGCGTCGTGCTCTCTCTCGTCGTCGTCGCCGAAGTCGGATTCGCGGATCGCGACGACGGGTGGCTGCGCGCTCACGTCGCCGGGGACGAAGGACGTCAGCGTGAGGTCGTCCTCGCCGTCCCCGAGGATCAACACGGCGTGCTCACCGCACACGAGGCTCACGTCCCGGTCCGGGGCGAGGCCCGCGACGTCGCCGACGGTGGCCTCCGACCACCGGCGTGACCGCACACGCGTCGCGGCCCCGGCATGGGGCTCGATCCACGCCAGACCGTCGGCGGTACCGCAGAAGGAGGGCCCGACCTCGATCGGCGCCTGATCTTTCGGCGCGCCGTCCGCGCCGAGGACGAGCAGCGAGCGGCCCATCGACCCGTCGCGCGGCCCGCGCCACACGACCGCCGCGCCGTCCGCCGCGGGGAACACGCGGAGGTCCGCGTCCGCCCCCCACACCGCGTCGCGAAAGGCGTCCGCCGACCATTCGACGCTGCCTTCCTCGGCGACCCGCAGGACGCGCACGGCGCCGTCCGCGGCGACCAGCCCCGCGACGGCGTTGCCGTGCGCGAGGCGCGCCGCGGCAAGCGGAGCCGAGAACACCGCCGGGGTCTCCGCCGAGGGCAGCCGGGGCGCGGCTGCGGTCGACGCCGAGGGCTCGGCGTCGCCGGTCGGCGCGTCCGTCGTCGAGAGGTGCGAGCGGCTGCCGCAGGTGCAGCCGTGCAGAAGGCCGGCAAGGACGACCGGTAGCGACACGGCGAGCCGGTGCGTCATCGCGTGGACAGTACCAGAGCCACCGGTCAGCCCCGGAGCAACTTGCGGAACGAGGTCCGCGGCATCCCCGCCGCGCGCGCGGCGGCGCTCAGGTTGCCGGCGTGCTCGTCGAGCAGCGCATGCGCCGCCTGCGGCGTCACGCTCCGCGCCGCAGAGGAAGAAGGCCTCCGGTACGAGGCGCGGTCGATGTCGTCGACGTCGACGGCGGCGCCGCGGGCCGTCGCGTCCGCCGCCCGACAAAGGACGTTGCGCAGCTCGCGCACGTTCCCCGGCCAGTCGTGGGCCGCGAGCCGGGCGACGGCCGCGGGGGTGAGCTTGCGCGCGCCGACCTGCGGCGCCAGCTGCGACAGAAGCTCCCGCGCGATCGGCGCGATGTCGCCGCGACGCTCGCGCAGCGGGGGCACCTGCACGACGAAGCACTCGAGGCGATGGAAGAGATCGCGCCGGAACTGGCCCGCCATGACCCGCTGCTCGAGCGGAGCGTGGGTCGCGGCGACGACGCGGACATCGGCGCGCGCTCCGCCTCCGGAGGCGCCCACCCGGCGCACCTCGTATCCGTCGAGCGCGCGGAGCAGCTTCGGTTGAGCCTCGAGCGGCAGATCGCCCACCTCGTCGAGGAACAGCGTGCCGCCGTCGGCGTCGGCGAACGCGCCCGCGCGCCGCGCGTGGGCGCCGGTGAACGCGCCGCGCTCGTGGCCAAAGAGCTCGCTCTCGACGAGATCGCGCGGCAGGGCGGTGACGTTCATCGCGACGAACGGGCGCAGCCGCCGCGGCCCCTCCTCGTGGATCGCGCGCGCGACGAGCTCCTTGCCCGTCCCGCTCTCGCCGGCGATGAGCACGGGGAGGGCGTGGCGCGCGAGGCGGCGCACCTGGTCCGCCAGGCGACGCATCGCGATCGACGCGCCGGCGATGCCCGGGAGCGGATCTCCGGGCGGCTGCGCCGGCTCGGCGTCGTTGCGCGCGAGAATGACGAGCGTCGAGCGCCCGACCGAGATCGCCGTGCCCGCGCAGCCCCACGCCTCGCGCACGCGGGCGCTCCCGACGAACGTCCCGTTGCGCGAGCCGAGATCCTCGATGGCCACTCCTCCGCCCAGCACGCTGAGCGCGCAGTGGCGCGCGCTGACCGTCGGGTCGCACAGGCAGACGTCTGCGCCCGCCGACGTCCCGAAGACGAGCTTCGCCGCGGCGAGGGGAACGTGGCGGGCGCCCTGCTCGTCCTGGACCTCGACTCCCCATCCCCCGGGCACGGACGGCGGAAGGGTCGCGATTTCGAGCGTCGTGGACGACGGGATCGGTTCCTGGATCGTAGGCGGCATGGCGGGGCTCCCTTCGCACGCCTCCTGTTCGGTCGCGGCGCGACCCGAGTTGCGTGCGAACGAGCGCTCACACTGCGAAAACAGCGGTCACGATTCGCAAACGCGAATCGTGGCCGCCTTTCAGCCGACGGCGATTCCCAGCATCTTCCGCAGCGCGAAGTACTGCTCGCTCACCGAGAAGACGAGGAGCTCCTTCATCTTCTCCGGCGGCGGCAGATCGCCCGGGAGCTGCGGTTCGGCGGCGATGATCTTCTTTGCGATTTCCAGGTCCGCGCAGAGCAGGAGGCCGGCCCGACATGCCGTGATCTCGATCGCCTGCATCCAGCGCTTGAGGTCCGCCTTGGCGCCGTCCTCCATCCACCGCTGGACGACGACCTTCAGCGATTCGCGCTGCACCGGCTGCATGTGCTTCACGAGCTCCGACGCGGTGGCGTTCACGGCCTGCGCCATTTCGCCGGGGACGCTGAAGTCCGCCATCACGATCTTCACGCCCGAGAAGAGGATGACCTTCAGCTCGTTCAGCGTGGGGAAGAGGTTCTTGATGTAGTGCTCGCCGCGGTACCCCGACAGGTGCTTGCCGACGATGAACGTCAGCTCCTGCGGCGTGAACCCGGTCAAGACGGTCTGCCCGGCGACGCTCGCCGGGGGGGTCGCCGGAACGGCCATGAGCGCGCCGGGGACGTCGTTGCGCACGTAGAGCTCGGGCATGGGCACGCCGAGCACCTGCGCCGCCCACCCGAACGTCTTCGCGAACGTGACCGTGCTCGTCGCAGGGTCCTGCCGGAAGCGCCGGTCGAGGACCGGCAGCTGCTTCTGCGTCCGCAGCTGGTTCGTCTTCGCGACGATCGCCGCGGGGGTGAGCATCTCGAAGATCTTGCCGATGTACAGGTTCTCGTCACGGTGGAAGAGGTTCTTGACCCACCCCTCGTTGTCGAGGCGGCTCTTTACCTGGATCATCCCGCGCGGGCGATAGTCCTCGAAGAAGCGCGCCTCCTCTTCGTCGGTCTTTCGCAGGAACGCGAGCGCCGCGCACATACACCACGCGCGGTCGTACTCGTGCATCCGCAAGTACAGCTTGTAGAGGCTGCGGTACGGATCCACGCGCAGCGGGTCCTTTTGAAGGACGAGCGCGTGCTCCCCGACGGCGGCCTCGGTCTGATCGGTCGCCTCGTAAAGCTCGGCGAGGATCTGGCGCTCGACCGCCTCGTCGGGCTTGAACCGCGTGGCCATCTTGAACGCCTCGATCGCGCTCGCCATGTCCTTCAGGCGGTCGCGGTAGATGAGGCCGAGGTTGTGCCAGAGATTGAACTCGAGGTCGGGGTTCGAGATGTTGGCGGTCGACATCCGCCGCAGCATCTTCCGGAACGCGCGCTCCAGCGCCTTCCAGTCCTTCTTGGCGGTGAGCAGCTTGTTGATGCGCTCGAACGCCTCGAGATACGTCGGGTTCAGATCGAGCGCCTCGCTGAAGAGCTCGACCGCCTTGTCTTGATCCCCCTCCTTGTCACGATAGAGCTGCGCCATCGTGTAGAGGAACTTGCTCTTGCGGACGCCGTCCTTCTCGCTGTCGGCGATCGCCTGCAGCGTGTCGATCATCTTCGACCAGTTCTCGGTCGCCTGGTAGAGCGCGATGAGCTTGTGGAGCAGGCCCGGATTGAGCGGCTGGATCTCGCGCGCTTCCTCGAGCGCCTCGATCGCCTTCATCGGGTTGCGATCCTGGTCGTTCCAGACGTCGGCGATCTCGTTCAGCATCCGGAAGCGGTCTTCGGCCTCGAAGACGTCGTCGAGGATCTGCCGCTTGTAGGCGACGACCTGCTTCCAGTCCTTCAGCTCCGTGTAGAGACCGACCAGGGACTCCAGCGTCGGACGGTGCGACGGATCGACGGAGAGCGCCTTCTCGAAGTTGTTGATCGCCTGCTTCGCCTGACCTTGCTCGCGCTTGATGCAGCCGAGGCGGTAGTAGACGTCCGCGCGCGCGGCGGTCTCCCCCTCGCCGAGGGCGGTCAGCACCTTCTGGTAGTTCGTGAGCGCCGCCGCCCAGTCCTTCAGGCGGAAGCACACGTCGGCCAAGCCGCGGATGGTCGCCTCGTCGGTGAGGTCGAGCTGGTGCGCCGCGGTGTACGCCTTGAGCGCCTTCTCGTCCTTGCCCAGCGCCGCGCAGACGCGCCCCAGCTTGTTCTGTAGCGCGTGCTGCTCACTGCGCTCGCGCTTGCCGCTCTTGCGGACGAGCATGTCGAGCAGGGGCTCGGCCTTCTGCCACGCCTCGTTCGCGATGTACTCGTCGACCAGCGGCACCGCGGCGTCCTCGTTCTCCGCGTCGGCCTCGTACGCCGCCTCCCACGCCAGGATCGCGCTCGGGTGATCGCCGAGCATCTCGTCGCGTAGCTTCCCGAGCTCGACGAGCAAGCGAGCGCGCTGCCGCGGCGCCTGCGTGTAGCTCTGCTCCTGATCGAGGTAGCGGGCCGCCTTGTCGTAGTCGGCTGCGTCGATCGCGATCTGCCGGAGGGCGGCGAGCGTCGGCAGGTGCGAGGAGTCGAGATCGAGCGCCATCTCGAAGCGCTCCTGCGCCGCCACGCGGTCGCTCAGCTTCTCGTCGAGGGCCTTGCCGATGCGGTAGAAGGCGTCGACGCGCTGCTTCGTGTCCTGGGTCAGCTCCGCGACGCGCGTCATGTACTCGATCGAGCGCGCGGCGTCGCCCAGCTTGTCGTAGAGCTTCGCCAGCGCCTCGAGCGCGGGCACGTTCTGATCGTCGAGATCGACGATGTTTTTGTAGGCGTCGACCGCGCGCTCCGCGTCCTCGACCTCGTCGGCGTAGACCTGCGCAATGGCGCCGAAGAGCTCCACCTTGGTCTTGCGATCGAGCGTGGCCGCGATGTGCCGGTCGTACGTGTTGATGAGGTCCAGCCACTGGCGCAGCTTGCGGTAGTTGCGCTCGAGCTTGAAGTAGGCCTCTTCGTTGTTCGGGTCGACTTCGAGCACCTGCTCGAGGCGCTGCGCGGCCAGGTCGGCCTTGAGGAAGTGCTCCTCGTGCAGCGTCGCCAGGTGCATGAGCACGTCGATCTTCTCGCGCTCCGTCGTGACCACCTGAAGCTGGCTCTCGAGGACGCTCACGAGCTCGGCCCATTGCTCGAGGACGCCGTAGACGCGCGTCAGCCCGCGGAGCGCCTGGAGGTTCATCGGCTCCACGTCGATGACCTCGCGATACACCTGCGACGCGCGCGACGCGTCGCCCAAGCTCGTCTCGAACAGCTGCCCGATCCGCAGCTTCGTCGACGCGATCTCCGCCGGATCCTTGAGCGCCGGCACCTTCCGCTGAAGGACGTCGACGAGCTCGCGGTTCTGGCTGCGCGCCGTGTAGATACGCTCCAGGTTCTCGAGCGGCGCGAGGAACTGCGGATCGACCTCGAGAGAACGCTGGAAGTAGGAGATGGCCTGCTCGGTCTGCTGCATTTGCGACTCGACCAGCTCGCCGAGATCGTTGAGGATCTCCTTGCGATCGAGGTCGTTTGTCGCCACGTCGAGGGCGCGCGTGAGCGTCGCCCCCATCTGCTGCCAGTTGCCCGCCTTCTTGTAGAGGCTCGCGAGCTGCCGCGTCGCCCCGACGTTCAGCGGATCGAGCTGGATGATCTGCGAGTAGTACGGCTGGGCGTACTCGGGGTGGCCGAGGTCGTCGCCGTACCATTTGGCGAGGTGCAGGCAGAGGCGGATCTTGTCCTGAGGCTCGGTCTGCTGCTTCAGCCAGCCGTTGACCGTCTGGATCACCTCGGACCAGCGGCCCGTCGCCTGGGCCATCCTCTCCAGGTACCGCGCCGTCTCGCGGTCGTGGAAGTCGAGCGACAGCGCGTTCACCAGCGCGTCGAGCGCCTGATTCTTGTCGTCGAGCTTCTCCTCGAAGACGCGCGCGATCTTGCGGAGAAGCTCCGTCTTTTCGGTGGTCTCCTCGCGCGTCTCGAGGCGCGCGAGGTAGAGCTCGACGAGGGGCTCCCAGCGACCGGCCGCGTTGTGGAGCTTTTCGAGCTCCGCGAACGCCTCGTCGTGAGTCGGGTCCGTCTCGAGGATCTTCTCGTAAGCGGTGCGGGCGCCGTCCGGGTCGGAGACTTGCTCGCGCCAGAGCGCCGCGACGCTCCGAAGCTCCTGGATGCGGTCGGTGGCCTCACCCAGCGCCTGGGCGCGCTGCATCTTCACGTCGATGACGTCGGTCCACTTTTCCTCGTGGCGGTAGATTGCCTCGAGGGCGTCCATCGCCTCGAAGTCCGGCCCGACCTCGAGCAGCTTGCGCCAAGCCTCGGCGGCGTCGTACGGCTGCTGCAGCTGCTCGCCGTACGTCTTCCCGAGCTCGCGGAAGACCTCCTTCAGCTCCTCGCTGTCGAGCAGCGCGGCGCCGCGATCGACCAGCTGGTGCAGCGCGGTGACGAGCTCCGTGGGGTCGCCCTGACGCCGGCGGATCTCGGCGATCGCCCGCAACGCCGCGAGGTTCGCGTAGTCGATGTCGAGGACGCGATTCCAGTCGTTGAGCGCCGAATCGTCCCGCCCCAGCTTCTCGCTCGTCGTCCGTGCGCGCCGCGTGAGGATGTTCACGCGGTCTTCGTCGCTCACCGCGATGTCGAACTCGCGCTCGAGGATGTCGGCGAGCCTGGCCCACTGCGCGAGGGACTCGTACAGGTTCGACAGCGCGCGGAGCGCCTCGGAGTCCTCTCCGCGCAGATCGAGGACGCCCTTCCACGTCTCGATCGCGCGTTCGGGCTGACCGAGCTTCTCGGACGCCAGGCGGGCGATCTTGGCGCGGATCTCCGCCTGAACGGTGTCGCCGGACGCGTTGTCGAGCTCGCGCTGGTAGACGGCGTCGAGATCCGCCCACGAGCCCTGCTGCTCGTAGATCCGCGCGAGCGCGGCGATCGATCCCTCGTGGGCGCGATCGAGGTCGTCGAAGATCCGCCGGTACGCGCGGATCGCGTTGGGGACGTCCGCGAGGCGCACTTCGTAGAGCTCACCGAGGCGCGCGTACATCTCGACCAGCTCCACAGCGTCCGACGTCGCCTTGACGCGCATCTCGAGCACCTGCGCGAGCTCGGGCCAAGACTCGAGCGACAGGTAGATGCGATCCAGGTTGGCGAGCGCTTCCGAGTCCTCGGGGTCGACGCTCAGGACGTACTTGTACGTCTCCTCGGCCTTGCCGATGTCGCCGAGCTCGTCCTCGAACGTCCTCGCCAGGCGCCTGCCGACGGAGCGTTGAGCGCTCGTTTCCGTGTGCATCCCGAGGATGTCCGCGTACGCGTTCGCCAGCGTCTCCCAGCCGCCGTCGACGCTACCGGCGAGCCGAGGCGCCTCCTCGCCGGACTTCTCGTCCAGCGGGAACTCCTTGAGCGCGCGAATGTAGACCTCCAGCGTCTTCGCCGGATCGAGCAGCTTCTCCTCGAAGAGCTCCGCCAGACGGTAGTACGCAGTCAGTCGATCGTCTTGCCCCTGGGTGTGCGCGAGCTGCGCCTCGTAGACCTGGGCGAGCTTTTCCCACTCACCCATCGACCGGTACAGCGGCTCGAGGATCTCCCCGACCTCCGCCTGCTTCGATCCGCTCGCGAAGAGGCCCTCGAGCGCCTCCATCGTGGCCTGGTGCTCCGGAGCCGCCGCGATGACGTCGCGGTACGCGGCGATCGCCGAGTCGAGGTCGCCCAGCTTTTCCTGGTGCACCTGGCCGAGGCGGTAGCGAAGCTCGAGGATCTCGTCGGGCGACTGGGCGATCTCCGCCTCGCGCCCCAGGACGCTGGCGAGGTCGGACCAGCGCTCCGCCTGCAAATAGAGCCGGTCGAGCGCGCGGATCGCCGTCAGGTTCTCGGAATCGACGTCCACGACGCGCCGATAGCGGGCGATCGCGCCGTCGATGTCCTCGAGCTGCACCTCGACGATCTGCGCGTTGCGCAGCCCGAGCTCGACGAAGCGATCGCGGTTGTCGCCGGCGGCGAGCTTGTCGAGCTGTACGTCGTACAGGCTCGCGACTTGCGGCCACCGGTTGACGATCATCGCCAGGCGCTCGAGGTTGCCGAGCGTCTGCTCGTTGCCGTCGTCGAGGGGCAGCGCGCGCGCGAACGTGTCGAACGCGGAGGCGTGGTCGCCGAGCGCGTCCTCGTAGAGGCGGGCGACCCGGTGAAGGAGCTCGACCGTGTGGAACGGGTCGGTCGAGTGCTTGACCTGTACCTCGTGAACCCGAATGAGCTTCGGCCAGTCGCTCGCGGCCTCGTATACGGGCTCGAGGACGGCGGCGGCGCCGAGAGGGTCCTTCTTTCCGTCCTTGAGTCCCTCGAGCGCCCGGAGCGTCGGCTCGTGATCGGCCTGGCGCTGAAGGATCTCGCGGTAAAGCTCGACCGCTCTCGGCACGTCGTCGAGGTGCTTCTCGTAGAGCTCCGCGATCCGGTACTGGAAGCTGACGGCCTCGTTGGGGTCGGCCGTCATCTCGCTCTCGTGCGTGAGGACGCTGAGGAGCTCCGTCCAGTTCTGGGCTTGCTCGTAGAGCACGTCGAGGCGCGACAGCGCCTGGAGGTCGTCGGGGTCGAGCTCGAGGATCTTCGTGTACGTATCGATGGCGCGAGCGACGTCGCCGAGCTCGCGCTCGTACACGGCGCCGACCTGGTAGTAGATGCCCTTCTTCTCCTCGAGCTCCGCGACCAGATCGGCCTTCTTCGCGTACACCGCGAGCAAGTTCTCCCAGAGCGAGAGATCCAGGTAGCGGCGGACCAGGGCGTCGATCGCGCGGAGATCGTCCGAGTCGATCTCGAGCACCTTGTTGTAGACGCCGATCGCGGCCTCCGGCCGGTTCAGGACGTCCTCTTCGATGGACGCGGCCTGGAAGAGCGCGTCCTTCTTGTCGTGCGGCTCCTCGAGGATCTCCGATTTGCGCTGCAGGATGATCGAGAGCTCCTGGTAACGCTCGGTGACGCGGAACAGGCGCTCGAGCGACTCCGCGGCGGCGAGGTTCAGCGGATCGATCTCGAGGACCTTCCGGTAGAGCCCGATCGCCGTATCGAGGTTGCCGAGATCGTTCTCCTGAACGCGGGCGCTCGTCATGTAGAGAGCGCTCGCGAAGGTCGGGTCGTCGGTCTGCGACGCGAGCTGGTGGAACACCTGCGCCATGTCGGCGAAGCGACCGGTGGCGCGCGCCACGCGATCGAGCTGCTGCTGCGTCGCCTCGTTGGATGAGTCCTCCTTGAGCGCGCGCGCAAGCGTCGCGAACGAGGAGCCCAGGTCGCCCGCGGAGTCCTCGTAGAGCTGCGCGATCTGATGCAGGAGCTCCACGCGCCGCGTGGCGTCCTCGCTGCGGCGCACCTGCACTTCGTGAACGGCCACGAGCTTCTGCCAGTCGCCGATGTGCCGGTAGAGCGGCTCGAGGAGGTCGGCGATCGTGAGCTCGTACTTCGCGTCCCTGCCCAGCCGCTCGAGGGCCGACAGCGCCTGCGCGTTCGTCGGATCGCGATCGAGGACCTGCCGGTACCCCTCGATCGCCACGTCCACCATCCCCATCTCGGACTCGCGCAGTGCCGCGAGGCGGAGCATCAGCGAGAGCTGCGCTTCGTCGGACGCCGCGAGGGCGAGCTGCGCCTCGAGGTTCTCGGCGAGCTCGCTCCACATGCGCTGCCGCGTGAACAGATCGTCGAGCGCCTTCAACGCGCGCTGGCTGCCCGGCTCGAGCTCGAGCACCTTCTGGTAGGCCGCGACGGCGTCCTCCGGCCGTCCGAGGCGCTCGTCGTAGATCTGGGCCATGGAGCCGTACAGGCTCTCCCGATCCTTCGCGTCGCTCGTCTGCTCGATGCGCCGCCCGACGACGCCGATCAGGTCTTGCCAGCGCTGCGTGCGCATGAAGAGCTGCTCGAGGGCCGCCAGCGCCTCCGCGTCCGTCGCGTCGATCGCGAGGACCTTGTAATAAGCCTGCGCGGCCTCGTCGACGTCGCCCAGCGCGTCGTCGATCGCCGCGATTCGCAGCCAGTAGTCACGCGAGAGGAGCGCGTCGGTGATGTCGTCGGCGAGCTCGCCGTACAGCGCGACGAGCTCGCGCTGCCCGCCCGAGCTCTCGGCGATCCGCTCGATCTCGTCGCGCGCCTCGGCCAGCGCCGGGTCGTCGCGCAGCGCCGACGCGAGCACCGAGAACGCCTGCTTGTAGTCGCCGACGCGCTCGGCGCTGCGC
>CALKVG010000294.1 GCA_937998045.1 uncultured Myxococcales bacterium | reverse complement strand
CCGCCGCCGCGACCACCGCCGCCGCCGCGACCACCGCCGCGGCCACGACCACCGCCGCCGCCGCCGCCGCCCTGGCGCTCCTCGGCCTCGTTGACCTTCAGCGCACGGCCGTCGAGCATCGCGCCGTTCATCTCGGCGATCGCCCTCTGGGCGGCGTCGGCGCTGCCCATCGTCACAAAGCCGAAGCCCCGCGACTGACCGGTCTCGCGATCGGACACGACGTGCACGTCGGTGATGTCGCCGAACGAGGCGAAGGCGGTGCGGACCGTGTCGTTGGTCGCGCTGAACGAAAGATTTCCAACGTAGAGACGATTACCCATGTTCTTGTTCTCGATTTCAATTCCGGCTGAGAATTTGCCGCCGTCCAACGAGCCGTAGCATCGGAAGGGGCCGCCGAAGCTTCCTTCGGCTCCCACGCGTCGTTGCCAGGTCGAGGCCAGTCCGGAATCCCGAGAAATCGAGTGGACGTAGTCGTTCGTACGCGGTGAACGCTCTGTGAGGGGGCGGAGCATGCCAGCTCCTCGGCCGAAACGCAAGGCGAAACCACACGAGGCCGTTCGAGCGTTCGCGGTCATTCTTGAGCTCCCCGCCCGGACCCCGGCCGCGCGTGCTCGAGGAGACGCCGATGGCGCTCGCGTGGCTCGCGTCCGCGAAGGTGGACGGACGAGCTGAGAGCGCCTCGGCGAGACATCGCCTCGGCGCAACGGACGGACCGAGGCCATCGCCGCACCAAGCTCACGCGGCGCGATCGCGGTCGTTTTCTCCTCGGTGCCCCACGCGATGGGTGGAAGTAGATCGAAGGGAAGGACCGGCTGTGGCAACGTGACGGCAATGGCTGGGAACGTCGTCAACTTGAACCGCTTCCGAAAGAAGAAGCTCCGCGAAGAGAAAGCGAAGCGAGCGGAGATCAACCGGGTCCGGCACGGCCGCACGCAGGCGCAGAAGGATCGCGAGAACGCCGACCGCGAACGGGCGGCGCGGATGCTCGAGGGGAAGCGGCTCGAAGAAGCGAGTGAAAAGGTCTCGGGCGAGGAACCGCCCGAACCGGACGAACCGTCGAACGAGCCTCGGTGAGCGACGCGTGCGCGTCAGAGAACGACGCGCGTCGCGGTCACCTTGCCGATGCCGCTCTCGTGATACGCGTATCGTCCCTCGACTTGCAGCACGAGCGTCGTCTGGAGGACGCGCACCTCGTCCTGGGCGGTCGTCGCGTCGCACTGCATCCGCTCGGCGTGCGCCGCCTTCTCGATGATCGAGCCGCCGAAGATCGCGCGCCCGGACGCGAGGCCCGCCGCCGCCGCGGCGACAGCCCATTGCATGAAGCTCCGTTTCCGCACAACCCCATCCTGGCGTCCGGCGCGCCCGTCTGCCGCCCGGCAACGTCCGTCCTCGCAGTCCGGAGGTTCGCGCAGGGGTCACTGGATCGGAAAGAAGCAGCGACCGCTCGAGCAGGGCACGCCGTTGCAGCAGTCGGCGCTGGTCGTGCACACTTGTCCGTACGCCGCGCAGCTGCCGCCGGACGAGCTCCCGCTGCTCGAGGACGAGCCGCTGCTCGATCCGCTTCCGGAGGAGCTGCCACCCGACGAGCTTCCGCCCGACGACGAGCTGCTCGTGCCGCAGGGGCCGCACCTGCCGTTCGTGCTGCCGGGCGCGACGTTGCACGTGGTGCCCGCGCAGCAGTCGCTGGTCGCGGTGCATGCGCCGCCGCACGAGACGCACGCGGAGCCGAAGCACTGGTAGGAGCCGCCCGCCGTCGGCACGCACGGCGCGCCGTTGCAGCAGTCCGCGCTCGAGGCGCACGCCCCGCCCGCATCGGCGCAGTGCGCGTTGGCGCACCGGGGCACGCCGTCGTTGTCCTGCTTGCAGGTGTCCATCGTCTCGCAGTTGCCCGAGCAGCAGTCGCACGTCGAGTTGCACGACATCGTCGACAGCTTGCAGACGGCGCCATTCGGCTCGCAACTCCGACCCGACAGCGCGCAGATGCCGACCGTGGCCCCGGGGTTGATCTGGCAGGTGACGTTCATGCCGTTCGGCGCGGGCGCGCTGGGCACGCCCTTGCCGCCGCAGCAATCGCCGTCCTTCGTGCACAGGTCGCCGATGGTGTGGCAGCCCGTGGCCGGCTGGCAAACGAGCACGCCGGTCGGTCCCCACGGTGCACACGAACGGCTGCAGCAGCCCCCGCCGCACGCCGGGACGCCACCGTCCACGTAGGTCGCTCCGCCGTCGGCGGCCGTGCCGCCGCAGAGGACGCCATCGGGCATCGTGCAGTTGGCCGCGCCGGTCACCGGCGAGCCGCAGGTCCCCAGCGGCTGACCCGAGGCCACGTTGCAGACGCCCGTGCAGCAGTCGGTACCCAGGTGGCACACATCGCCGGTCTGCTGGCAGAACGACGACGGCTGGCACGTGCCGTTCGTGCAGAGCCCCGAGCAGCAAGGTTTGCTGCCGCAGGGGTTACCCTGCGTGCTGCAAGTCGTGTTCAACGCCGCGCAGGTGCCGGCGGTGCACGACCCGCTGCAGCACTGGGCGTTCGTCGTGCACGCGGTGCCATCCGCGTCGCACGCCGGGTAGTCGCAGACGCCGTTGGCGCAGTTGCCCGAGCAGCACGCCGCGCCGCTCTTGCAGGCAGCGCCGAGCTGCGAGCACCCTCCGTCGCCGAAGGTCGGCATGCCGACGCTGCCGCCCCCGACGGCGCCGCTGCTGCTGCTCCTGGCGTCTCCCCCGTCGCCGGCTCCGTTGCCCAAGCCGCTGCTGCTCCCTCCGCAAGCGGGGAAAAGGCCCGCCAGCAGCAACGGCGACACCACGACGGCCCACGCGACCAGCAGACGTCGGCGCATAGTCATGCAGTCGATAGTAGCAGCATGCTTCCAACCGAACTTTGTAAACAATCGACAGAGAATTTTGTCCGTACGATGTGCGATTGCGCGGCCGGTGTCAGGTCTTCACGGCTTCGTGAATGATGGCTCCGAACCACACGGCAGAAGAACGAGCCCCGGCGCGAACGCCGGTCACTCCCCTGACCATACTGAGGCCTACCCGCAGCAATTCGTGCCGGGTTCAGAAAAATCACGGTTGCCGAGAGGGTACGATACGACAGCCCCGGCGCTCGTTTTGGGCTTCCACGAGCGCTCGACCGTCGCTTTGTCCGGCGGCTACTACTTTCGATTGCTCCCTTTGCGCCGAAGGACACAATCGCCCTTTCGACGCAACATCCTATGACATCGCGATCAGAGGCATGCCGTGGCGGTGTCGCGCAGAAATCTCTTCGCCGATCGGAGCGGTCTGGGAGGCGGTACGTACGCAGACCGCCACGAACGAGCATCGCCGCGAGCCATATCGCTCGGGTCGGCAAGGCGCCTGACCGGCCCTTGTCACATGGGTGGCCGATCTTCCGTCCACTCACGCGACTTCGATAGCCGGTGTGGCGCGCGCATTGCTCGACGCCGAACCGTCGACGCAAACCCACCATTTGGGAGGTGAGGTATGGATCCTGTCTTCGGGCGCCTGCGCGCCATTGCATGGGTATGTCTCTTTGCAATGCCCGGCGTGTCCGCGGCCAGTTGCGGCGGAAGCGGCAGCTCGGCGGTGACCGGCGACGACGGCGGAAACGCCGTCGATTCTTCGACCGATGGCACTTCGTCGTCGTCGGGGGGCGACTCGTCGTCCGGAAGCGACTCGTCGTCCGGAAGCGACTCGTCGTCCGGAAGCGACTCGATGCCCTCGGCGGAGGCGGGCAACGATTCGATGGCGGCCTCCGAAACGGGATCGTCCTCCGGCGGCGACGGCGCCAGCGAAGGCGGCGTCCTTTGCGTCGGGGCCAACGACGCCATGTGCGGGGGCGCCTGCGTCGACCTGGCGACGGACCCCAAGAACTGCGGCGCCTGCGCCACGGCGTGCGCGAGCGCGCAGGCCTGCAACCTCGGCGTGTGCTCGGCCAGTTGCTCGGGCACACTCACGAACTGCACGAGCTCGTGCGTCGACACGACGAGCGACCCTGCCAACTGCGGGGGATGCGGGAAGGCCTGCGGCGCGACGCAGATCTGCAGCGGCAGCGCCTGCGTCTGCCCGCAAGGCGCGACCGCCTGCGGCGGCGCCTGCGTCGACACCGGCAGCGACCCGGCAAATTGCGGTTCGTGCGGCAACGCATGCGGCGCCACCCAGGTATGCAGCGCCGGGGTCTGCGGGACGACCTGCGGCACGGGGCTCACGGCCTGCGCGAGCGCGTGCGTCGACGTCAAATCCGACAGCGCCAACTGCGGGACCTGTGGCACCGTTTGCGGCGGCGGCACCGCGTGCGTGAACGGCGCGTGCGCCTGCGCCGCCCCGCAAACGCTCTGCAGCGGAAGCTGCGTCGACACGAGCAACGACCCGAACAACTGCGGTGCGTGCGGCAAGGCGTGCGGCGCCAATCAGGCGTGCTCCGGAGGCACCTGCGTGACGACGTGCCCTGCGGGCCAGACGCTCTGCGGCGGAAGCTGCGTCGATACGACGGCCGACCCGAGCAACTGCGGCGGGTGCGGGATCGCGTGCACCGGCGGAACGACATGCAACTTGAGCATGTGCGCTTGCAGCGCCGGTGACACGCTCTGCGGCGGCGTGTGCGTCAACACGATGACCGACCCGGCCCACTGCGGTGGCTGCGCGACGGCGTGTACCTCACCCCAGGTGTGCAGCAAGGGCTCGTGCGCGACGACGTGCAGTCCGCCGCTCATCGACTGCAACGGCGCGTGCGTGGACGTCTCGAACGATCCGAGCAACTGCGGCGGGTGCGGGGTTACGTGCACCGGCGGCCAGACCTGCGCGAACGGCGGTTGCGGCTGTCCCGCGACGACGACGATGTGCGCCGCAGGGTGCGTCAACACGACGAACGACCCGAACAACTGCGGCGCGTGCAACAACGTCTGCGGGAGCCAGATGGTCTGCGTCAGCGACCACTGCACCCCCGTCGGACCCCGCGACGCGAGCGCTCCCGACGTGGGAATGCCCGACGTGAACGTTCCCGACGTCCTCGGCCGGCACGACTGATCGTGATACGCCCGCTCGTCCCGCTCCTTCTGGTCGGCTGCGGCAGCGTGGTCGGGTGTGGCGGCGCTCCGTTCGGCGCCGCCTCCACTCACGACGGTGGGGCCTCGTCCGCCGGCAGGGGGATGCCGGATGCCGGTGCAGCGGATACAGACGAGGCGGGCCCGATCACGGACGGGAGCACGCCGGCCGACGCGGACGCGCCGGACGCGTTCGCGGAAGCCGGCGTGCTCAAAGCCGGAGATGGAGCGGCGGAGTCGGGGTCCTTCACCATCGGTGGCGACGTATCGGGACTGGGCCTCGGCGGTGTCGTGCTCCAGGACAACGGGAACGATACGCTGACGGTCACATCGAACGGGTCGTTCACCTTCTCGAAGGCGCTGCCCCACGGCGCGACCTACGACGTGACGGTGTTGCAAGCTCCCGTGGGGCGCAGCTGCGACGTCGCCAACGGCTCTGGAACCGTGGCATTCTCCAACGTTACCGGGATTCTCGTCTATTGCCGATGACCCTCGTACTCTGGGTGATGTCATGACGAACTTTGCCAAGCGTCTGGTCTGGTCCGCGATCGCCGCCACGTCGCTCGGCGTTACGCTGGCCTGCTCCGGCAGCAGCGGCGCGGCCGCCGGCGCAGCTCAAGAGACGGGGCAGTCGTGCACGACGCCGAGCCAGTGCTACCCCGGGATCGACGCCGGTGCGCTGCTGGGTCAGGCTACGTGTCTGACGCAGTTGACCACCGGCTACTGCACGCACACGTGCAAGTCGGACACGGACTGCTGCGCGGTGCCGGGAGAGTGCTCGGGTGTCAAAGAGGTCTGCGCGCCGTTCGAGTCGACGGGCCAGACGTACTGCTTCCTGAGTTGCGCGCAGGCGGATCTCCCGCCTGCGCCCGACGGCGGGACGATCGACGCGACGACCTACTGTCAGACGCAGGCGAACGCGACGTTCACCTGCCGATCGACCGGCGGAGGCCGCGGCAACATGCTGTTCTGCGGGCCGTGATGGGGCGTCTGGTGCGAGGGGTGCGGTTTCACGCAACCGCGGCGGGAAGCCGCCGACTGGCTCCGCCTCGGGTGTGGCATGCAATACGACGATGACCCGATCGAAATACCCGGGCTGGCCCAGCGCCAACGGCGAATCGTCGGGGTCGTGCTACTTGCCCTCGCCCTCGGCGGCGCGGGCATCTTTGCGCGTCGCCATTCACGAGGAGTGCAGCCTTCCCCCGGTTCGCCCGCATCTGCAGCAGCGACCGCGACGACTTCGACCGGCACGGCAGCCATCCCGCGCGGACACGACGTTCCGTTGCCGCCCGACTCGAACGACCGCGGCCCGACCGCTGAGCCGTCCGCCGGCTCGGCATCGGCATCCGCATCGGCTGTATCGCCCCCTGCGGCGTCGGCTTTGCCAGCGAATCCGGCGCGCGCTTCCATTGCTCGCCCGACGGGGACGCATCGACGCGCGGTCGCTCCTCCCCCGCGGACAACAAGTGCCGGGATCGTCCGTGACGCGCCGTTCTGAGTATTTGCCGTAAGTCGTGCACGCTCCGTAGGCGCAGACCGACTTGATGTCGTGACTGCCTGCAGGCCCCCATCCGGTGCGCCGCCCGCCGCCCGCATCGCCCTGTTAGACTGCCGGAAACCGTACGCGGGGGAAGACGATGAAGCGAGGGTCGCACGACACATGGTCCAAGGGCGTCGTCGTCGTGCTCGAGGCGATCGACCTGACCCTGAGGCGACTGTCGCACGCGCCCGATGGGCCAGAAGAACGCGAACTGCGAGAGGCAGCCCTCGCGTGTGCGAAGGAGGCCGAAGGCTGGCGGGAGCGACCGCCGAGTGCCGAACAGCGTGAGGCGCTGATGAAGCGTGTTCTGGCCGTCCATGTCGCAGCAGAACGATTGGCCTCGCGGCAACAGCCGGGGTGACCTGCATCCGGCGAGCTTGCGGTGACTCGAAGGACGCGGCGACGAGCAGGACCGCTCCGGTCCCCAGATCATGCAGACCTGTGAATCCCTGGCCGTGGCGATGCTCCTTATGCTGGCCGCTTGCGAGCACGCGCCGCCACCGCACGCTGTGTCGACGCCTGCCGGAACGACGCCGGAAACCGCCCAGCTCGCGGCCGTCCATCCGCAGCCTTCTCCACGGGTCATCCCGAGCCCGCCGAGCGACGACGAGGTGTTCGCCTCCCTTTTTCTGTCGCACGAAGAGGTGGGACCCAGCAAACAACTGGTCGAAGAGCTCAATCTCTCCAGGGACACCACTTTCCTCGCCGCAAGGGAATTCGTGCCCGTTCGGTGCGTGGGGTCGAAGGGAGCGTAAAGGAGGTCGTGCATACGATCACCGATGACCGCTGTTCGGCGGCAACGGACCGCGGTCAGATCGTTGCGAGGCGCGATCGAACGCAGAAAGGGCGCGGCTTGGACGCTGGGCATCGCGGTTCTTTTCGCACGAATTGCGCCCATGACCCTGCGGGTCGAACTCCAACGCGGACAGGACGCTGTCCGGAGACTGGAAGTCGTGACTCGTAGTGCCAAGGGCGCAGCTCGGCGCTTACGACCCGTGGGCCATAGGCGACCCGTCGCGGGGAGGAGCCTGCGAACCGTGGTCATCACCGTACGAGATGCGGCCCTCACGTTCGGAACCACGATTCGTACGATACCGGGCGCGCTCCTGCCCCTACGAACCGCGGTTCGTGCGGGAAGAGACGCGGCTTTGAGCTGAAGGACCGCGACACGTTCGCCGCGAGCCACGCTGCGTAGCGTAGGAATCGCAGTCCGTACGGGACATGATGCGCTCGTTCGTCAACGGACCGCGAGTCGTACGCTACAAGATGCACCCCTTCGACAAGGGACCGCGACTGGTACGCTACAAGGCTCACTTCTTCGCCTAGGGATCGCGACTCGAACGCGAAGGGGCGGGCTGCGGTGGCTTCGACCCGCGCTCCCTAGCGCTGGAAGCGCCGCACTTAGTTCAGGTCCTCGACGCATAGCAGAAAGGACGCGGTCAGCCGCCTACGGATCTCGACTCGCAACGAGCAAGTCGCGCCCAGGAGCGCTCGAACCGAGACTCGTCGCGGGCGATGCCCGATGCGTAGCCTCCAAACCGCGACTCCAAGCAGACAGCCCCGGTCCATGAACGCACCGACCGCAGTCGCCAACGGAAGGGTCTTCGTTCCGACCATCCAGATTGGAGGCCGCGGCCAAAGGGCCCGCGCGTGCAGCGCCCGAGGTACGACACGAAGCCTACGAGTTGGGCGAAGGAAGCTCCATGCCGCGATCCGTTGCCAAAGGGGCGCCACCAGACGCTTCCGAACCGCGAGTAGGAACGAAAAGGTCTCCCCAGGACGCGCACAAGCCTCGGCTCCGAGCGTAGAAGCTGAGCCCCGTTGCCCTCGACCCGCACTCGGTGTCCGGCCGGCCGCGCTCGCGAGATCGTCGGGCCGCCTGGGACGGACGAGGCTTCGGCGCCGGAACCTGGAGCGTGGAAACCGGCGCGCGGTTCGCCGGCTTGGTAGCGAGCCCGGGAGGACAAAAATGTCCCTGTCTTGACTCGAACGCATGAGGGGACATATTGTCCAGCATGGAGACTCGGGCCCACGATGGCGCTCTCGCTCCCCCTGCCGCCACCCTGGGAAAGCCGCGGCTGGCGGGTGAAGATTCGCGATCGCGAACGGCTCGAGCCTCCGCACGTCACCGTCCTGCATCGGACGCGACAGTGGCGGTGGAACCTGCGGTCCGGCCGCTTCATGGACAAGGAGCCGCCCCCTGGCGACGTCCCCGAAGCGATCGTCACTGCAATCGCGGAGAACCTGCCGCTACTCCGAGCGCAATGGGACGCGATGTACCCGAGCAACCCGGTGGCGCCGCGGGAGGCCGACGATGACTGAAGCCGTCTTTCTGGTTGATCACGACGGGAAGTCCGCAAAGCACTTCGCGGCGCTACGTCCGAAGACCCTTCGCTCGGGCGAGGAGATCCGCGAAGCGTTCGAGGTGCACTGGCGCCGCGCGCTCTGGATTGTGCCGGCCGCGAGCTCGACGCAGCGCCTCGCCGCTTCGCTGCACGGATCCCGCAAGGGCGATCAGCGCCTCCTCGTTCTTGGGCGCGTCGAAGGGGCGCGCCGGGAGCTCCTCTACGCGCTGTTCCGGTTCGTCGTTGCCCAGGAAGAGGGGATGAAGCTCCTGGCGGCCGACGAGATCGCCGAGGTCCTTGCGTCGGAGCACCGCGATGACCTCTTCATCGGTGGAGCCGTCGACGCCGCCGATCGCGGGGTCGTTCTCTACCGAGGCAACCTCGAGTCGCTCGTCGTGCCGCTCGCCTGGTTCGTGCGCCCAGGCGGACCGCGAGCGGCGCCCGATGACTTCGAGGTCACCGATGGCGGTCAGACGGTGCGGCTCGGCGCTTTCGAGGCCGCGGCGGACGCCATCCTGTACGAGTTCGATCCGGAGGCGCGCCGTCGGGCGAAGCAGCGCAGCCTCGAGAAGGACGCGAGCTTCGGCGGTGCCCTACGGCGGCTGCGGCTCCAACGCGGGCTGCGCCGCGAGGACTTCGAGGGGATCAGCGCGAAGGAGATTGCGCGCATCGAGCGCAGCGAAGTGGCGAAGCCGCACGCGGAGACGATCGCGAAGCTCGCGGCGCGGCTCGGGGTGAAGGCGGAGGAGATTGAGACGTATTGAGCGCGCGCAATTCCGCGAGCACCAACCATCAATCCGCCAACCACCGAGTTCAGTCTGCGCCATACGGTGATATCGGTAACACGTCCGGCACAAGCGCCAACTGGCGGGTGCTCACGTGTCGGCACCACGGGCGTACTTCATCTTCAAAGCAGCCTTGAACAAGCTCCCCACCCGCCACGCATCTGGACGGCTCGCAGGCATGCGTCACGGCGCTGTCCAACAGCTGCTCGCGACTGAGCTCCGCTGCATCCTGTTCGCGGATTTAGGCAATCCCGTGTCCAACTCGATTTACCAACGGATCGGCTATCGTCCAGGTGGCGGAGCTGCTGAAATACCGCGTCGGGTGAAAGCGGAGCGCGAAGCGCACGCAGACCGAGCGATTGCGTCACGATCGTCGCGTCGGCGGAGCGGGGACTCCTCGCAGAAGGGCCCTGCCTAGGCAGCGCCATTGCCCGGCTCGATGCGGCACGGGCAGAGGATACGAGGACGCGTCTCCCTCCCTCCTTGTCCTTTCGCGCACTTACAGAAATCGACCGACCCCCTGTCGATTTCTCCTCCTGCGGCGCGGAATCGGGCCCTGACGTCAGAGTGTCCATATGAGGGGCGCGACGAACGGCGCGCCACCCACGGCGCTCCAGCGACGGAGCCACGGCTCCCCCCTCAGAAAGGAGAGAAAGTACCATGTCTACTACAACGTCGAAAACCAAGGCGGCTGCCTTGGCGCACGTGCAGGCTCTCATCGCCGGCACGACGAAGCATTTTCCGAACGGGCAGTTCACGATCGGGGGCACCGCGTACACGTCGGCTTCGCTGATCCAGGTTCTACAGAATCTGGCGAACGCGATGCAGGCCGTGGAAGCGGCGCATGCTGGCGTCAAGGACGCACTGGCTGCGGAGCGGGCGACGGACGCGCAAATTGGGCCCATTGTCAGGGCTTACGAGCGCCTCGTCCTTGCTGCGTACGCCGGCGCGACGCAGACTCTGGCGGACTTCGGCCTCACGCCTCCCAAGGCGAAAGCGCCGCTGTCCACCGAGCAGCGTGCCGCCCGGGCAGCCAAGGCCAGGGCCACGCGCGCAGCGCGTGGGACGACGAGCAAGAAGCAAAAGCTCGCCGTCAAAGGCAACGTGACCGGAGTCACCGTGACCCCCGTCACCGCGCCGACCGCGGCCACGGCGCCGGCTGCACCGGTTTCTCCGGTGACGCCGGCTTCGCCGACTGCCTCGCCGCCCGCCACACAGCCGGCGTCGACCGCTTCGAGCGCGCCCGCAGCCAACGCTGCGGCGCCCGCCACGAAGTAGTCGCCGCCTCGTCGCATAGGCGCGCGAAAGCGCCTGATCCGGGACAGGAAGCGCCGCTCGCACGGAAGGGGGGCGGCGCTTCCTGCGCCCGCCTTTTCTTGCTCTCATGCCGCGCCCAACCGCTGGGGGAACGATTGAACATCCAGAAACAGACCGCCGCCTTCGAGGGGCCGAAGTACGTGGGGACGAACGCGCTCGGGCGACCGCTCACGCGGTTGGAGAGTCGACAGCTGGCGTCGCTGCTCCGAGCGAACGACCTGGCCGGCGCAAGCTCGATTGCGCTGAACTTCGCGTTCAAGAAGACGCGCAGCATGGCCGCCGCGCAGGACCTGCGTGATCGGGCCTACATGCGCCTCGTCGAGCAAGGGTGGGACCCGCGGGTTGTCACGCTCGCGAAGTGCCTTTGCCGCTTCGTGTGGAGCGAGCAGACCAACGCGATTCGTGAGGACGCGACGCGCCGCAAGGCCGAAGAGGGCTTCCTCCGCGAACAGGGCCTCGACCGCAGCGACGCCGGCGTCCCATCCATCGAGGACTTCGCCGTCCGCCTGGAGACCGAACAAGCGGAGGAGTCTCGCGCGAAGGAGCGCACCGCCGCTCTGCGCGCGGCCTTCATCGAGGCGGGGGACAAGCTCAACCTGCTCTGGCTCGACTATTACCTCGCGGGCGTGGAGGAGCCGCGCGAGATGGCGCGCCTGAGCAACCGCGAGCCGGAGGAGTTCTACCGCGCCGCCGATCGGCGCAATCGGCACGTGAATCGTTTGCTCGCCGCCGAGCGCGGCGCCAAATTCGAGGAGGACGAGTGATGCCCCAGCGCAAGCACGCAGACCTTTGGAACAAGCTCGCCGACGATGCGGGCGAGGACGAGATCGATCGCGCCGCGAGCGTGAGCGTCGAGCAGGCGGAGGCCGAGCTGAAGGCGGCCGGCTTCGACGTGGCCGCCGAGCGCGCGAAGGCGAACGCGTTCCTCGAGGCGCTCGAGGACGGGACGCTCGACACTTCGCCGGCGCCACGGACCGGCGCCCCTCCGGCGGGCGCGCCGACGCCATCCGCGAAGACGCCATCATCCGCGCCGAGGCCATCCGCGCCGAGGCCATCCGCGCCGACGCCATCCTCCGCGCCGACGCCGTCCCCCGCGCCGACGCCGTCCCCCGCCAAGGCGGCAGCCACCGAGCCCGAGCCGCCTCGCGCGCAACCGC
>CALKVG010000293.1 GCA_937998045.1 uncultured Myxococcales bacterium | reverse complement strand
GAACAGCGCCCGCTCGTCGGCTCCCGGCGCCTCGTTCTGGCCCTTGTTCGCGGTTGCCGCGAAAGAGCCGAGCGGGAACGCCGCGATCGTCCGCTCGGCGTCGCGCTCGAGCGCCGTCCTATCGAGGGGCGCCATCGCGGCGCGAATCGTGTTGGCGGCGTCGAAGTGCCGGATCGCCTCGGCGTAGTCCCCGAGCTGGTCGAACGCGCGACCGAGCGCGAAGCCGAGCGTTATGCGCGTGAGCGGCGTCAGCTCGGGCTCTCGCGCCTGCGCCGCAAGCTCGGCGAGCAGCGGCCTGTCCGCTTCGCGTGCTTCGGTGGCGTGAAACAGTTCGTAGGCGGCCACCGAATTTCGCGGATCGCGTGCCAGCACGGACCTCAGCTCCTTCTCGGCCTCGGCGAAGCGCCCCTCTTCCGCGTACATTCGAGCGAGCATCGTCGCGATCTGGAGGCAATCGGGATCGAGGGCTCTCGCACG
This sequence comes from uncultured Myxococcales bacterium, assembly GCA_937998045.1. Classification (GTDB taxonomy): domain Bacteria; phylum Myxococcota_A; class Polyangia; order Polyangiales; family Polyangiaceae; genus Palsa-1150. Next base: position 14,466 of record CALKVG010000293.1, on the reverse strand, counting down.
CAGCAGCGCGGCCTTCGCTTCCTCTCGTCGGCGCTCGAGGCACAAGGCGGAGGCCGTATCGCACCAGGCGTGCACGGGCGAGGCCGCTGCAGCGGCTGCAGCGTGGAACGCCGCCGCTGCGGCCGCCGAGTATCCCCAGTCGCCCAGCAATGCGCCGAGCATGCGGTGGACTTCCGGCGCCGTGGGCGCCAGCGACGCCGCGTGCTGGAGCGGCGCGATCGCCTCCCGTTCACGCCCCAGCTTCACCAGAGCGGCTGCGAGATAGAAGTGCGCGTGCGCCAGCTTCGGATCGATATCAATCGCGCGCGAAAAACTCCGCAACGATTCGTCCATTCGCTTGCATTCAGCCAACGCGAGCCCGAGGTCGAGGTGGATCCGAGCATTGGCAGCGTCCGCCGACGCGGCACGCTGCAATTGCCTCAGCGCGGCGGCGTGCTCGCCCGTTTCCCGCAGGCGGATCGCTCTGCGCCAGTGCCGCATCGCGGTCTGCGGCCGAGCGGCTGGAACGTGACGAAGCACGGACGCGCCCCGATCGTGAGTGGGACGTGTGGGACGTGGCGCGAGCGCGCAGCAACGCTTGAACTTGCGGCCGCTCCCGCAGGGACAGGGGGTGTTTCGACCGGGCCGTGTCGGGATCATGCCGCTAAGCCTCTGGGGGGTTGGGCGCGCGCCCGCAACTGGCAAGTCCATCGGCGAAATGCATTCGCGCACGAATGCCACGTTCATCACGTTGGCTTTCGCCTGGGGCCGTCACCGCGGTGCCGGATGCGATCGAATGCGATCTCGATCCACGGTCGTAGGCGCCCTCGCAGAAGCGCCCTCGACGCCGCGGGGGCACGCGCGGTGCCAGGTGGGCGGGCGTCCATGGACCTCATCACCTGCCTGATCGCGGTCGCGGGGCTCTGCATCGGGTTCCTCGCAGGAATGCTCGGCGCCGGGCCGTCGATCCTTACGGTGCTGCTCCTGACGCACGCCGCGGGGCTGGACCTCGAGCGAGCGATCACCACTTCGCTGGTGGTGGTCGGGTTCATGAGTTTGGTCGCGCTGGCGCCCTATGCTCGGGAGCACGCCGTCGTCTGGAGGCCTGCCGTCAGTTTCGGCATGGCCTCGATGACAGCCGCCTTTCTTGCCGGGCGTGTGGCGTCGATGGTGCCGGAGAAAGTCCTTCTGATCGTGTTCCTCGGGTGCATGCTGCTCGCCGCAGTCGTCATGCTCGTCCGGCGCCCCATGGCCGACATGCGGCCTGCGCGCGCGGACACCGAATGCATGATCGTGCTGGCAGGCACGGGACTGATGGTCGGAACGATGACGGGTCTGATCGGCCTCGGCGGCGGCTTCGCGGTCGTCCCGCTCCTCGTCGTCTACGCACGCACGCCCGTACGTTCTGCCATCGGCGCCTCGCTCCTCGTCATCGCCGTCAATACCCTGGCAGGCCTCGCGGGCCATCTCCCTCATCCACAGGTCGACTGGCGGGTCGCTGCGTACCTGAGCGGGACCGAAGCCATGGGCAGCGTGTTCGGAGTCCGGCTGTCGAGGCGCCTGAGCCGCGCGGCGCTGCGTCGTTCGTTCGGTGCGATCATGCTGGCGGCTGCGGTCTTCATGCTCGGCCACACCTTCATTCGGTAGCGGCGCTCGCCCGGCGGCAAAACAGTCCCGCCTCGCCTGCCGGCATGCGCCTTGCGCCGCAAAGCACCTTCCCAGAGCCCGAGTCACCTCCCAATGGCCGACCTGCTCATCGTCGACGACGACGAGGACGCTACGGAATTCCTCGCGGACATCTTCACCTCCGCGCGCGAGGCTCTCGCGAGCGCGCCTCAGGTAGACGAACGATCAACGCGAGGCCATGCTGACCACGAGATCCCGATGACTGTGCCCAAATCGCGGCTGCGGCCCGCGATGGTTTTCGCGCCGTTCCTGCTGCTGGCACTTTTGTTCGCATCGAGTGATTTGATGGCGATGCGCCGCGTGGCCAAGCTCCGGACGGCGGCGGAGGACGGCATGCAGGAAACCGTGGCCAGGAACGACCTCTTGTCACGGATGGAGCGCGATCTGGACCGCGTTCAGTTCCTCGCCGAGCGGCATGTCTTCGAAGACGTGATCGGCACGAGAGAGGCCGTCGACGCGAGCCTCGCCTCGAGCGAATCCGACTACGCCGAGGCCGCGGCGAACTACGAATCGATGCTCAAGGGGTCTGTCCAAAGAGCGCGGTGGCTGCAGCTGAAGGCGGAAGTGGCCGAGATTTGGCCCCTTGTCCGAGTGGTGCTCGAGACGTCGAGTCGGAGCGACCCACGCGGAGCAGCGGCCAGTCTCGCGGCGATAGAAGGCGACTTCAGCAGCGCTCGAGGCGACCTTCGTGCGCTGCGCAGGGTCAACGGGCAAGCCGTCGACGACGCGCTGACGCGTGTCGTGGGACTCCAGAAGACCGCGACGGTGCTCCTGCAGTTGTTCGGCTTCACCGGGATGGGACTATCGGTCGTCGTGGGCCTCGCGATGGTCCGGGCGCTTCGACGCCGGGACGACCGACTGCATCGCTATGCGGAGACTCTCGAGATCAGCAACCGCGAGCTCGACGCCTTCGCGGGGCGGGTGGCACACGATCTGCGGAACCCGCTATCGACGGCCAGCCTCGCCGCAGAGCGTCTTGCGACGCGATCTCCCTCTCCGGAACAGACGAAAGCCATCGACGTCCTCCATCGATCGTTCCGCCGTATGAGCGCGATCATCGCGGACCTGCTCGCGATCTCGCGGATTCAGGGTGTCGATCCGGGCCGCGCCTGCAACCCCGCTGCGGCTGCGGAACAGGTTCGCGAGGAGCTGGCGCCGCGCGTAGAGGGAAGCGACGTGGACCTGGTCTTCGACGTGCAACCGGCGTGCGTGCGATGCAGCGAGGGGCTCCTCCGGCAGGTCCTCTGGAATCTGGCGGACAACGCGATCAAGTATCGGCGCACCGAGGTTCCGTCCCGCGTCGAGATATGCGGACGCTCCGCCGACGACCGCTACGAGCTATCGGTTCGAGACAACGGCGTGGGGATCTTGCCCGACGAGGCGGGCAAGGTATTCGATGCGTTCTATCGGGTAGCGGGGCGGAAGGGTCCACCCGGGACCGGTCTTGGTCTGTCGATCGTCAAACGGGCAGTCGAAGCGAACGGCGGGACGGTATCGGTCTCGTCCACGCCGGGGCTTGGCTCCGAATTCGTGGCGCGGCTGCCCCTGGCGGGCTCCCGCACGTAAGTCTACGTCGCCGCAGCAGTCGCCCGTGTTCGGGCGCATGCGGAGAGTACCGCCTCGTGCAGCACGCCGTTGGTGGCGACGATCCCGCGTCGCAGGACGAGGTCAGTGCCGCCGTAGTCGATCGCCGCGCCGTCGAGATCGGTGAAGCGACCGCCGGCAGCGCGCAGGACAGCCTCGGGAGCGCAGGTGTCCCAGCGCTTCGCGCCCCCGCCGTCGTGCACGTATACGTCCCCCTGCCCGAGTACCAGTCGGGCAACCTTGACTCCGACTGAGCCGCTCGGGACCACGCGGGGGAACCCGAGCCGTTCGATGAGCGCGTCGACGAGAGGCGGGCGGTGCGAGCGCGAGACGAAGAGCGTCGCCTCGCGCGGATCGCGCACGGCGCTCACCGCGAGCGGACGCCGCGCCCCGTGCGCGTCCTCCACGAAGGCCGAGCCTCCGACCCGACCGGCGATCGTCTCCCCCTCGGCCGGCAGCGTCACGACGCCGAGGGTGGCCTCGCCTGCCACGGCGAGGCCGATCATGACAGCGAACTCGCCGATGCGTTCGGTGAACTCGCGCGTACCGTCGAGCGGGTCGACGAACCACACCCGTTTCGACGCGACCAGCCGAGACAGTTCGACGGGGCTCGAGGGCACGGCTTCCTCGGAGAGGATGGCGTCACCCGAGAACGAAGCCGAGAGCTCCGAGCAAATGCGGTCGCTCGACTCGCGATCGGCGCGCGTGACCGGATCGCCCGGAGACTTCAGCTCGACCGCGAACTTCGTCGCGTACACCTCGTTCACGCAGCCCGTAGCAACTCGCGCGATGCGTATGACCTCTTCGAGCTCGTGGTCGTAGCTGGTCGTGCCCGGGTGGACCATACCCGGTGACTTCTGCATGGCGCGCGCCGCGAGGCGCGCCGCCACACGAGGGGTCGATGCAGAAAGCGGCTGAACGTCAGGCATGTCGTGTGCGTGCCGCGGTTAACGACCGGTTAACGACAGAGAAACATCGCAGCGAGAAGAAGAAAGAGAGCGCGACATGAGTGCCAGGGAAGGGTTCGTCGTGTGGTTCACCGGCTTGTCCGGATCGGGCAAATCGACCCTGGCGTCGATGCTGGCGTCCGAGCTCTCCCAGCGCGGGGTGCACGTCGAATCGCTCGATGGCGACGTCGTGCGCATGAACCTCTCCAAGGGCCTGGGCTTCTCGCGCGAGGACCGAGATATTAACATCCGGCGTATCGGGTTCGTCGCCAAGCTGATCGGTCGCTCGGGCGCCTGCGCGATCACGGCCGCCATCAGCCCCTACCGCGACATCCGTGACGAACAGCGACGCGCGATCGGGCATTTCTGCGAGGTCTACTGCGAATGCCCCATCGAGGTGCTGCAGCGTCGCGACGCCAAGGGGCTTTACGCTCGCGCCCTCGCGGGAGAGATCAAGGGCTTCACCGGTGTGGACGATCCGTACGAGCCGCCGACGTCGCCCGAGGTGGTCGTGCACACGGATCGCGAGTCGCCGCGCGAGAGCCTCGCGAAGATCCTGAGCAAGCTCGAATCGCTCGGATTCGTCAGGCCGTTGGATCGCCAGCTCGAGCCTGCGAAGACGGGGCTCGTCCTCCCGCACGGCGGGGAGCTCGTCGACCGCGCCATCCGGGGCGAAGCCCGAGAGAGGCTCGCCGAGCGCGCGGCCGGCTTGCCGCGGGTCCGGCTCGACGAGCGCAGCGCAAGCGATCTCGAGCTCATCGCGAACGGCGCGTTTTCCCCGCTCCGAGGTTTCATGACGTCGCGCGACTACCTCCGTGTCGTGCGTGAGCGGCGGCTCGAGAGCGGAGCGGTGTGGCCGTTGCCCGTCACGCTCGCCGTTCCAGGCGACGCGGCCCAGCGCCTCACCCTCGGCTCCGAGGTTGCGCTCGAAGCGCCCGACGGCCGAATCGCCGGCGTCCTCGAGCTTGGCGATCGCTGGACTCCGGACAAGGAGATCGAGGCGCGCGAGGTGTACCGCACGACGGATCCGAGCCATCCCGGCGTCGCATACCTCAAAGCCTCCGGGGACACGTACCTCGGGGGTGAGGTGTGGCTCGTCGATCGCCCGCTCGCGCCGCAATTCCCGCAGGTGCCCCGCGATCCAGCCGTCACACGGGCCATCTTCGAGTCGCGGGGCTGGAGCCGCGTCGTCGGCTTCCAGACGCGCAACCCGGTCCATCGCGCGCACGAGTACATCACCAAATGCGCTCTGGAGATCACCGACGGTCTCCTCCTACACCCGCTCGTCGGAGCCACCAAGCCCGGCGACGTCCCGGCGAGCGTCCGGATGCGCTGTTACCAGGTCCTACTCCAGAGGTATTACCCGGGCGATCGGGTCGTCCTCGGGGTCTATCCGGCGGCCATGCGGTACGCGGGCCCGCGCGAGGCGATCTTTCACGCGCTCGTGCGCAAGAACTACGGCTGCTCCCACTTCATCGTGGGGCGGGATCACGCCGGCGTCGGGCGCTTCTACGGCATCTACGACGCGCAGCGAGCGTTCGACGACTTCCTGCCGGGCGAGCTCGGCATCGAGCCGCTCAAGTTCGAGGAGGCCTTCTGGTCTACGGCCGTAGGCGGAATGGCGACGGAGAAAACCGCCCCCGGGGGGCCAGGGACGCGGATCGCCCTCTCGGGAACGCAGGTGCGCGAGCTTTTGCGCCAGGGGAAGCTCCCGCCGCCCGAGTTCAGCCGCCCGGAGGTTGCGCAACTCCTCGTCGAGGCGACGCGCGAGCAGGTGCGCGATCGCGGGCGCGACCTGGGCGCATCCCCGAGGTAGCACCGCAGCGAGTGTAGTCGCCCAGGTAGGCCGCGGCAGGCAAGTCGGCCGCGCGCCGCCGCGCGCAGAAAGCTGCGAGCGGGTTACTGCTATCCCACTACGTGGTCTTTGTCCCCCCACCGGATGCGCGCCCAGAGGCGCTCGTGCAGGAAGTAGCCGACCGTCGTGTAAATGTTGCTGACGAGCATGAAACCGAGCGCGACCTGGGCCTTGCCGGTGAACAGGTAGATCGCCAGAAGTCGAGCACGACGATGAAGAGGCGGTACGTGATCGCCTTCACGACCGAGCGCCTCCTCGAAGGACTGCGCTCGGTGCTCACGGGCGGGCCGCCACGACCAGGTAGCGGTACGGGCCGACGGTCCGCGCGGCCTCGGCCTTCCAGCCGCCCCTGCGCAGCGCGGCCTCCAGGTCGCCCACAGGACGCGGGCATGATGCGAAACTTCCGCGTCGATACGTGACGGCCGACGAGGAGCTCGGTGGGGTCCCGACCACGGGCCGCGACGGGAGCCTCGGCGGGCAGTCCGAGGGCTCCCGAGTATCAGCCGGACCATGGAAGGCTCCATGATGTCGCCAAGCACGCGGACGCGAGCCGCGCATTGGGCACATGCGAATGACTTGGCGGTCTGCGCCGGCACTAGTCAGCCCGGGACTTCCGCTGCGCATCGATCGTGCCGTACTCCCCAGAAAATGCGTTCTCTCTGGCGAGGTTTCTGCGCAGAAATTGCGTCGACACGAACGCCCAGCTCACGCCCAAATGGGGACAAAGCGGCGAAGAGGATGGTTACGTTGAACTATGTGCGCGTCTCGTTGCTGCCGATTCCGTTGGCTCTCGTTGCCTGCGCGGCCGGAGATGGGGTGCGCTTGCAGGTCATCAACATGGAACGCCCGTCCGAAGGCCTGGGGCTGGCGCCGCCTGCGGACTACACGCCGTGCTACTACGGCGAGGCGCGCGGTTACGACAGCAACGGCGACGGCAAGCCGGATCACGTGCGCGTGTCCCTGCACGGGCGAGAACGCTGCTACGGCGACGACACAAACCATGACGGCAGGATCGACACCTGGGATCTGATGGACGAGCAAGGCCGCCTCATCAAGCGCGCGCACGACACGAACGGCGACGGGCGCGTCGATCAGCACTGGACGTTCGATCCAACGCGGCCGGGCTGCGCGACCATCGCAGCCGATGTCGACGGAAGGGTGAACCCGGGAAGCGCGATCGACGTCTGCAAGCAGCTCTCGAATGGTGGGCGCTAGTCGCTGGCTGCGACCCCACTCGCAGCCGCCGGTGAGCGGGCCAATCGAGCAGCGGCGGGATGCGAAATATAGCGTTGCATCGTGCCTGCGACCACTCGTCGGTCGTCAGTCGCGTGTGCGTGCGCTCAACTCGTCGGAACCGGCGGCATGGCACCGCCGCGGTTTCGCGCGCTTCTGGGCCTGGAAATCAAGGCACGCCGGACACCGCCTTTTGTACGCCCCGATGCAACGAGATGTCCGGCTGCCCTCGACGCGTCGTCGCGATACCGAGGCTCGGCGGACTCGATCATCGCTACGCCAGGCTTTCAGCCTGAGCACGTTTTTCCCACCACAACCCGTCGTAACGGTAGACAAGCTCCCGATTCAGCCGATCGGGTTGATGCGGACAGACGCGAGCTTCGATGAGGCGCGCCGCCGTCTCACCGATCTCGCGGTCCTGTTTGCGCGTCTGGGGGAGGCGGAGGCGGAGCTGCGCCGTTTGGCCATGGCGCAGCGAAAGACTCAGAAGCGCGTCAATGCGCTCAAGTACAACATCGTGCCCCGCTACATGGAGACCGCCCGGTACTGCGGGGCAAGGAGCACGGCGGCCGCTGTGGGGAGCGTGATCAGTGACGTGCCGCTGGCCCGAAGGCACACCACCCGGCCGCGGGGCGAAGGCCGCCCGCGCACGCTGGCGCGCACTGTCCGCTTACGATGTCCACGAGCTCGCCCGTTCCGCAGTCGTCGTCCGTAAGCGGATTGTTCGCCACGCAGACAGCCGCACCCCCGCCTGGATCGAGGCGCACGCAGGTACCTCCACCTCCGCAGTCGGCGGCGGTCGTGCACGTTCGCTGGCAGAGCGGCAGGCCCGGCGCCATCGTGTAGCCTGCCGGGCATCCCGGCGCGCCGCTCGGCTGCGGCGCGGGCACTGGCGTCGGAGGAGGCGCCGGCGCCGAGCGATCGACGACCTTGATCGTGTACGCATACTGCGCGTGGGCCCGGATCATCGCCTCCGAGACCCAGCCGTAGCCTCCGTCGCCCCAGGTGGGTCCCCAGCTGTTGTGGACGAGGAACTGCCTGCCCACCGGTGTCGTCCGATAGCCCGCGAGGGCGACGGCGTGGCCGCCGTCCTCCATCAGCCAGTCGGGCACGATCCCGCTAGCTTGCACCTGAGGGCTCGTCCACGCATCCTGGCTGACGCCCATGGCAAACCAGATGTCCTTGCCTGTCGCCAGCTCGAGGGCGAGCGCGTCCGGTTCGATCGGGTCGATCTGGTCGACCTCGCTAATCGTGTATCTGCCGCGGGCGTCCGCGGCGCGGATCTGCGCCTGGACGCTCGGGTCGTTCGACGCCGTATTGATCTGGACGGAAGGGACGAGCAGCTCGGCGCAGCCGTCGTCTTGTGTTTCCATGCGGCATGCGATGCGCTCGTCGTACGGGTAATCAGCCCAGAGCGCGAGCGGGTGCCCCTCGTTGCGCGATTCGGCGGACGGCATCGTCGGATCGGCGTATCGCGACCAGACGTGCATTGCGGAGACGACGTCCGTCTTGTTGAGGCGCCGTATCGCGTTGTCCGTAACCGAGGAGAGCGAAAACGCGGTGCACGCGCCGACGAGTTGCTGATCCTTGATGGGGCCTTCCACGCCCAGGCTCCGGTGATCCACGGCGGCCGGAAGCTGCTGCGGGCCGGGGGCGGGCGCCGGCGCTGGGCCGCCTCCAAGGAGCGACTCGAGCCCGGTCAGCAAGAGGGGAGGCGCGAAGCCGCCGAGGACCTGGGGATCCAAACGGAGCTGCCCGGCCTGAAACATGCGCAACTTACCGGCCGAATCCACGACGCGAGCCCCGGCGATCCTCGCGTACCGCCGGCAGTCGAGGTGTACGTAGACGCCGGGCGCCGCCTGAAACGGTGCGCATCCCTTGGGGAACATCCGCGCCACCGTCGCGAGTGCCGCGAGGTTGATCTGCGAGAAGACGTTCGCAGCGGGCGGTGGTGGTGTTGCGCGAACGGCGTCCCTCTGTGCGTTCTCTGCCTGCGCGAACTGGCCTAGGATCACCGGTGACGCTGGCGGGATCACGGCGCGGCCGTTGGGCGGAACCGGCGGATAGTGTGCAGGGGCGTAGGGAGCTCCGGCGGGCAGGCGGTAGGCAGCCGGCGCTGGAGGGGGCTGTGCGCGGCGCTGCTCCTCCACGTAGCAGCCGGCGATTGCCACGACGAATGTCGCGCTGCAGGGCAACCAGGCGGCGCGCCTCGCGGTTCTCATTAGGCACCTCCCGGTCCGTCAAAGGGGACGCGCGATGGTGTCTCGCCGCCCGCGTCCAGGCTGGCCGGGCGTAGCAACGGCGGTGCCAGAGAAAGGGGCGGCCCGTCGCCATGGTCCGTGCGCTCGGGAATGAGGGACGAGCGGGTCCGCGGAACTCGTCGCACGGAATTTGTCCCTGGACCCGGAAATTCTTCCCGGCGCACCGCGCGCCCCTCAATACGCATCGCCCCTTCCGGTGAGGCCGGTAGCGCCCTCGCCGCCGTCGGCGCTCTCGACGCAAGCGCCCGCGCTACTGGAGCTGTCTTCCATCGGCACACGCGTGCCGCCATCTCTCCGCGTCGCCGTGCCGCAGTGCCGCGCGTTCCTGGATGCGATAGCGGCCGACTGGGTGGTGAGCTCGTCTTGCTGAGCGCAGTTGGGATCGCCGCAGCACGGATCCCCGCAACAAGGGTCGCCGCAACACGGATCCCCGCAACACGGATCCCCGCAGCAGGGGTCGCCGCAACAGGGGTCGCCGCAACAGGGGTCGCCGCAACAGGGGTCGCCGTCGCAGCGTGGCGGCGGCGCACTGCTGCAGCTCAACGATAGAAAAGCCACAAGCGCCCATCCGCCCGGCCGCTTCATGACGGCTCCCGCTGCATATGCTGCGCCGCGCACAACCTCGCCTGACTCAGGGTGTCGTACCGGTGGTCGCGTCGAGCAACGGCTCGTGAACCGGGAAGAACGCGTGAAAGAGCCCCACCAGATCGATGCTCGCGGAAACGAAGTAGCCTACCTGCAACTCGGGACCGGTTACCCCGGCGAACGCCTGCGCGGGCGTCTGTCCCGCTGCTGGCATCAAGGTGCTGCCCACGGTTGCGCCGTTCTGCAGCGACAACTCGCGCAAGACATAGGGCCCCGCGCTGATGGACCCTATCCCCGTCCACCCCAGACCGATACCGGCGAAGAAGTTCTGCGTCGGATCGCGCGTGAAGGGAATTCCAATGACGGGGAACCGAAGTACGCCGGCCAGCGGCCGCTCGGGCCAAAGCCATCGCACCGGCTCGAGCTCGACGAGCGCAAGCCCCACGAACTGATCCAGATTCTTCCCCTCGATCACGTTCTGTGTACCCAGCACGGGTACCTGCGGCATCCCTCCCGTTCCGGCGATCCCGGCTTCGATGTCGAGCAGGTGCACCGAGACGACGGGGAAGCGAAATGTCTGCATACTTTCGGCCGCTCCGCCGGGCTTGCCAGACGCGTCGGGCGCGGTCGGAGCGAGCTCGATGGGCGCGATCGCAATCTGAAGATTCGCGACGCCGCTCCGGCCGAACCGCGTCAAGTAGCGCGGCACGCCGGCTTGCAGGGTGCCAGCGCTCCGGAGGGTCTCGCGGACTAGCCACGTCGCCGACGACAGCGACGCGGCCAGCGGTGCGATTCGGCCAGCCTGCTCGACGATGATCTCCGCTTTGTGCCGCGTCTCTTGGAGCATCGCCGCCGCTCGAGCCTGGGACGGACCGTCTTCGGGTCTTGCGCGCGCACTGACGAGCGCATTGCGCGCGGATTCCTGCGACGAGTGATACGCCGCCATGGCGTCGACGAGCGCCGTCACTTGCCTGGTCACGGACGTCGGCGACAGCGCCGGATCGTCACAGCGGCTGCGGAGCTCGGCTGCGAGCACTGGGGGCGACTCGGCGCTCCTCACCTCTGCGCACCAGCGAGCGAGCACGCCCGCGTCGGCTGAAAGCGAGTCGGTCTGCTCGGCTACCTGAGCGAGCCCCTCGTGGAAGCGGGGTGTAGCAACTCCGAGATACAGGGCGCGTTCCTGATCCAAGGCGCTCGCCGTAGCAGGTGGGGCCATGCCGCTCGCTTCGGCGATCGTCTGCGTCGACGACGCGAGAGCGCGCAGGTCGCCTGCCAGTCCCGCCAAGCGTTGCGCTGCGGCGAGCAGACCCGTTGGCTCGGCCTGCGTCGCGCGGCCGAACACGCGAAACCCTTGCATCCCCTCACCGCCGTGGGGCACGAGCTCGACGTACACTGGGCGTCCGGTCACGACCGCGTCTTCTTCGTGTCCATCGCGGCATATCGTGAAGGTCGCCGGCGGTTCGTAGGCGATCACCGTCGCGCGTGTCTGGTGAGCGACGGATGCGCAGGGGTTTGCGGCGAACGCTGTCGCGGCGAGCGAGGTGCTTGCAACCTGCACTGCGGCAGCGAAGAAAATCGTATTGCGTGCAATCATTTTGGAAAAGACATTATCAAAATCGCGCCAAACCGCGATACCAAACGAAAACGAGCGCGCGCTCTCCTCGGCACCACGGGGAAAGACCGCTGGGCTCATGCGACGCCGCGTGGCGCGTCCCGCGGGTGCGAACCGTACGGCGGTACATGCGGCTCGTGATTTTAAGGAGACCTCTCGTGCTCCGGAATGGTGCGTTCGTGCACAAACCGTGGCGCCAGTAAGCGAGTCCGACAACGAAACCGCTGTTTTAAAAGGGGATCGTTCGCGGACAGCGCCGGCATGCGTTTCAGTGCATGGGGCGCCTGCAAGGCGATCATTTTGACCGAAGCAGTACGCCATCCCGACCCATTGGCTGGTCATCCGGACCGCCCTCGTCCCCAGGCCTCGTCCCCCGGAGTCGCCGCCGACAAGCGGCCAGTCCGCGGCGTGGGGAGCCGCTCCGGAGGGTCGTTGCTTTTCTGGATGACTCCTGGGATAGCAAAGCTCCAAGACCGTAGGTTTTGGGCGGTGGAAAGGAGTCATAGCCGACCCAAGCGGCGACACGTTTCTCGACACCCCACCGTTCGGTTTTGGCGTAGTCGTGCCCGCCAACCTGCGTCCATGAGTTACGCGCCCCGCTCCCAGCGGCAGCCGATTTGCAACGCGCGAGGGCGCCCATGGCGAATGAGTGCGAGAAGCCTGTGCGGGAGCACTTTGGCAAGCAGCCGCTGTCCCCCTATCGTCGGCCAGCTGCCAAGCCGACCACTTCCGTGGAACGAGGCATGGGATGTGCCGTCGTCCTCGCCACGTTGCTCCTTGCTTTCCTTCTATTGGCCGCGCATGACGCTCCTGCGAGCGCTCCCCTCGGACAGGTGCGACGCGCGCTGCTCGGCTGGTAAAGCCTCGCTCCTACGACAGCGAGCCGGCTGCGCTAGCTCGGTCCGTCGGGCTTTCTTCACCTCGCCCAAGCGACCAGCGACAGCTCGAGAGGGACATGCGCCCACGGGTGCGCGGGTACTATCCGAGGCGTGAAGTGCGCCGCGGATCGCGCGGCGGGCACGTCGGCCCCGTAAACGTAGCCACGCGCTCCGACGAGCAGCGTATCCCGGCGCATCCCTGTGGGCCGCTCACCCTCTGCGTAGAACTCGACAGCGACTGCATGGGTCATGTCGTCCAGATACACGGTCACGGCGGAATGGTGCCGCAGCACTCACCGTCGCCGCGAAGCGCAATGACGAGCGCCAACGACGGGCCGCACATGGGGTTCATCCGCGTGGCGCTCGCCGTGCCCGAAGACCGCGAGGACGCGCAGCAGCAGATCGCCGGCGTCATGCACCACCTCCTCAACGAGCACTGCCCGGGCATGGAATTCCTCCAGTGGCCCGGCGGCCTCGTCGCGAGCGTCTTCTCGAACGGGTACTACGCCCCCATGGCCATGGAGCTCCAGAACGACGATCTCAGCGCGCTCGAGGGCCAGGGTAACGCGTAGCGCGGGTCACACGCACCGTCGGCGGCGTGCGTGACGTGCGCGTCCAGCGAACTAGCCGCTCGCGCTGGCCGTCGTGGGCGGACTCTCGTCGTCCACCCTGCGAAACGCGCGCCCAACGTCGACCCTGACACCGCCCGCCTGCCTGCGTCTGACGTGCGGGCGTGAGGCGCAAGAGGAGCTTCGTGCCAAGGCTCGGTGGTCGACGCACGCCTTAGTGGTATGCACGAGCCGCGCTGCGACCATCTCACGCCGGAGCCGGTCCCGATGCGGGGTGCTCCTTGCAATTGATGACGAGCACCGGGCGGTCGATGCGGAGAAGCACCGTCTGGGTGACGGAGCCGAGCACCAGCCGCTTGAGGAATCCCTTCCCGTGGCTGCCCATGGCGACCAGATCAAAATCCGACGCTCGACGTACGATCTCCTGCGCGGGCTCGCCCTCGACGATCTCTCCCTTCGCGACGACGCCGGCTTTTCGAGCGACCTCCGCCGCACGAGTGACCGTATGCGTGGCCTCTTTCCGCATCGTGTCGATGATCTCGCCCGCGGTGACGAGTCCGTCCCCCAGCACCGCCAGCACATTGAGCGCGCAGACGAAGGTGACCTGGGCGCCAAGCGCTCCGGCTAGGCGCACAGCCTCGTGGATGGCTCGGTCGCTGCACGGGCTACCGTCAGTGGGCACGAGGATTTTCGTGTACATCATCGTCGATTCTACTCTGTGAGGGTCTTCAACGAGCACGTCGCTATCGTTGAGATCGCTCCGTTTCCCGGGATCAGGAGGGACAACCTCCGCGCGACTGAAGGCTCTCCCGCGTCGCAGTTCATGCGGATGGTGCCTTCCCCTGCACCTGGAGGATGACGCATCATCTTCCGTCATGAAGCGAATACTCGTCGCCCTGGATGGATCGCCACGTGCGGCGACGGTCCTCGCCCAAGCCGTGGCGGTAGCACAAAGCACCGGGGCTAGGCTGCGTCTCTATCGCGCGGTTCCCATACAACCGGAGATTCCTTGGGACATGATCCGTCAGTTCCCGCCGGGCGGCCTCCAAGAGCTTCTGGCGCAGCACGCAAGGGCCGACCTCGAGGAACGGGCTCGAGAAGTTCCGGCCGAGCGTTTCGACGGCGTCGCTACCGGCGCCGGTAGCGCTTGGAGAGCCATCTGTGAGGCCGCGCGCGACTACGACGCAGACCTCATCGTCATCGGCTCGCACGGCTATCAGGCACTCGACCACTTGCTGGGCACAACCTGTCTCTTATACACATCTGACGCTGCCGAC
>CALKVG010000292.1 GCA_937998045.1 uncultured Myxococcales bacterium | reverse complement strand
GGCTGTGCAAACCCTCCCCAACCTCGCATACGATGTCGCGACCACAGCCACGGCCCGTCTGCGGCTCTCCGGCCGCCAGTTGGAGTCGACCATCGCGTACTCGCCGAGTCTCACGATCGGCGACTTGGAGCTTGCCTTCGATCCCGAGCTCTTGCACAACGGCAGCGTCACGCTGGCATGGCACGACCGCTTCGTGCGCATCGCGGTCGCGGAGGCAGCCTCTTACGGCAAGGTACTGGCAGCGGCTCCCTACCAGGGGACGGCCGCCCCCGCGGAGTCGACGCCGCCCGGCCAGACGGCAACCCTCCCCGTGACGCCGCCCCCGCAGCCTCTGCTCTTGCAGGCGGTGACCGGTTACTTCGATTATGGCGCGACGGATACGAGCGCGAACGTGGCCGTGCGGACGGACCGGCGGCTGACGTTCGGCGTCGGCGGGGGATATCACCTGAGCGGCGGCCTGAACGCGGAGTCCCAGGCGGTGCTACCGAAGCAATATGGCCCAAGGGCAACCGCCACGGTGAGCTACGCCGCCTCGCGGGTGGACACGCTGGACACCATCCTGACCGGTCAGGAGACGTTGACCATCGGTCCGTGCCCTCCGGGGTTGCAGCCAGCGGCGCCGGCTGGGACAGAGGGCGGAAACGCGACACCTTTATGCCGGGAGGACGCGCCGAGCGCTCAGCTCGAGGAGACGTACCGTCACTTGCTTTCTCGGACGGCGACGGTGATCGTGAGCGCCGGGGTCGCGCCCACCGTCGAGATCACGGCGGACTTCCAGCGGAAGCTGGTGGTCGAGCCGGTCGCGGTGGTGACGTACACCGACCGCCTCGACACCGGAGGTTCGAACGTGCTTCTTTCCGCCCAGATCGCGCCAGCGCCGGATCTTCGCACCGGGCTCCTGGGCGAGCGCTTGATGGCCAGCGCAGCGCTCGGCCGGCTCGTGGCACCCGGAATGCTCCTCACGGTCAACGCCGGCTTGCAGCAATCGCTGCCCCTTCCGGTGAGCGAACTGTACCCCCTCACCGCCCTGAACGGCGGGTTCCTTCTGCGGACCCGCCTAAACCGCCAACTCGACGTTCTGGTGGGCGGGCAGGTGCTATGGCAAACGCAAACGGACTATGGCACGCTCAGCACCGAGATCCTGACACTGGGCGTGACCGTGCGCGCGCCGCCGGTACGCTTCTGACCAACCCGCGATACGTCGCATCCTTCGCGACCATTCCCTCCGATGATTGCACAAGATCCCAATGCTTTAGCGGACGCGCAGGAGGCGGAAGGCGAGGGGATCGATGTCGACCGCATCCGAGAGATGGTCGCCTTCGTCCTGCATGCCGCTCGGCGGCGCCCGAAGCTCACGGCGATCACGTTCGGCGTCGTGGCGGCGCTCGGCGTGACGGTCGCCATCGTGATGCCGCGGGCCTACGTGGCGCAGGTCAAGCTGCTTGCGCAGCGCAGCTCGACGATCCGCACGCTGACCAGCTCGAACCCGCAGATGGACGCGGTCGACAACCCCACCAAGAACGCCGCCGCCATGATTCAACGCCGCGACAACCTGGTGACGCTCGTGAAGGAAGCGGATCTCGTGCACAGGTTCGAGGCGACGCGCTCCCCAGCGCTCCGGCTCAAAGATCGTGTTTCCGCCGCACTCTTTGGCGCCCCGTCCGCAGAGGACAAGCAGCTTTCGCTCGTCTTCACGCTGGAACACAAGCTGGATGTGACCGCCGATGAGAACTCGGTCGACATCTCGGTCGAGTGGTCGAACCCGAAGATTGCGTACGACCTCGTGACGCTCGTCCAGAAGAACTTCCTCGAGGCGCGCTACGACAACGACGTCGCCGCCGTCAACGAAAGCATCGCGGTGCTCGAGGAGCACGCGAAGAACGAGCTCACGCACGTCGACGCGGAGCTCACCGAATACCAGAAGGTCGTGGCTACGACCGCTGCGAAGACCGTGATGCCCCCGACGGCGACGCCACGCGGCACGTACGTCCTGGGGCCGCGGATCGCGGGCGTCGCGCCGATCGTCGTAATGCCCGATCCGGAGCTGGCGAAGGCACTGGAGGAGAAGAGGGCGCAGATCCGGTCGCTGGAGGAGGGGCAGCGGCATACGCTCGAGACGTTGCGGACGCAGCTCCTGCAGGCGCAGGCGACGCTCACGCCGATGCATCCGGCGGTCATCGCGCTGCAGCAGCAGATCGACACGGCCAGTCAGCCGTCGCCGGGGCTCGTGCAAGCTCGAAGCGAAGAGCGAGACCTGATGGCGCAGATCGTCCCGCCGCGTCCCGCGGCGTCTCCGAGCGCACCGCAGGCGGGGACGGGGCCGGGCGTGCGTCCTTCGACCTCGGCCGCGGAGGCCGACGCGTCCACTCCCGATTCGCTACCCGCGCTCCCGCTGAACCAGCTCGATCGCGACGGTCGGCTGCAGCTCGCGCAATCGAAGCTCGCCTCGGCGATCCGCTCGTACCAGGACGCGCTCGCGCGGATCGACGCCGCGAGGGTCGAGCTCGACATCACGGAGACCGCGTACAAGCACCGGTACACCGTGGTGAGCCCGGCCGAGGTTCCGGCGAAACCGAAGAAGGCGACGGCGCAGCTCGTCGGTGTCGGTTCCATTCTCGGCGGCGCCCTCCTGGCCATTCTCCTGGCCGCTGCCCTCGACATGGCGGGCGGATTGATCCTCGAGTCGTGGCAGGTCAAAAGACGACTCCGGCTCGAAGTCCTGGGTGAGTTCGATCGAGCCTCGTGATGCCGGCGCACCGCTCGACGTGTCGGGGTCCGGCGTGTAAAATTCGGGCCCGTACACGGCCCCGGCGATGAAGGGGCGAGAGAACTTGGCGAGGCTCAATGTGAAGTCCGACCCCGCTCCGTCAGCGGCGCTGGCCGTTGTGCCGCCGCAGGAAGCGATCAACGTCTGGGATGACGTCCGGCTGCAGAAGCTGTGGTTGGGCGTGGAGCGGCGCGAGTGGCGCTCGCTGGCCGTGCTGAGCGCGAGCAAGGGGGTCGAGACCGTCAAGCTGGCGGAGCTCCTGGCGCAGCTGGCGTGGCGATATCGCGGTCAGCCCTCGAGTGTCTACGACCTGCGCGATTTGACGATGCGTCTCGTGGACTACGAGGTGCGGGAGATGCACGCGCAGCTCGAGTCCGGCACGCGCCTCGTCGTCGCGCTCCGTTCGCTCTTCGAGAACCCGACGGCAGCGCTCATCGCGAAGGAGACCGAAGCTGTCCTCGTCGTGATTGCTCTCGGAGAGACCAACTTCAAGGCTGCCGAGGAGACCATCGCGGCGGTGGGCCGCGAGCGGGTCCTCGGATCCATCGTCTTGCGCCGGCCGCCCCCGAAGGCGAAGGCGCCCACGAACGGAGGCTGAGGTGCGCCTGCGGCGACGAGGGCTGGCGGGCGGCTCTGTCCCCTTCTGGAGGGGCGTCGTGGCGTGCGCGCTCTCGGGACTCGCCCTCGCGTGCTCGGGATGCCCGAACCCTGCGGGAAGGAGGGGCGACGCAAGATTGCGAGCGGAGTCGAAGCAGCAGGACTCGCTTGAGATCGCCGAGACGATCTACGAAGGTCAGCTCACCACGGGCTGGGCGGCCTCGGGCACGGCGTCATGGGAAGCCGAGGCGCGAGGGCCAGCGAAGGTGGCCTTCGGCGATTCGGGAGAATGGATCCTGTCCAAGGGAGGGCTGGGGGGAGCGTTCGGCGGCGTTTCCTTCTCGGTCAAGGAACCTCCCGGGGAGGGCGAGTTTCTGGAGGTCCGCGTGGGCACAGCGGACGGGCGAAGCCGCCCCGGGGTCAAGCTCAAGCCCGATCACCGCACCGACGTGGGCGACGGCTGGGCGCAGATCGTAGTGCCCATGAACGAGCTGAACCCGGACGCGGCACCGTTCGATCGAGTCATCGTTCGGCCGTTCCGCCCGATGGGGGCGGAGTCGGTGCTGTTCGACAAGATCGCGCTCACCAAGGCATCCGCCGTCTCGGCGGTGGTGCGAGCTCCGGTAGTGCGCGCGGCCGCTTTCGCCAAGACCGCGCACGTTCGCGTCGAGTGCGACGGCAAGGCGATGAAGATTAGCCCTTACATTTACGGGATCGCGTTCGGGGACAAGAACTGGCCGCTCCTCAAGCCGGCCGCGCGCCGCTGGGGCGGCAACGGCACCAGCCGCTACAACTGGGAAAATCACTTCTCGAACAGCGGCAGCGACTGGTTTTTCGAAAACCACGGGGGCCAGTCGTACCTCGAATTTCTCGCGGAAAGCGCGGGGCACGATGCACTGTCCGCCCTCACCATCCCCATGCTCGGCTGGGTGGCGAAGGACAACACGTCGTACTCGTTTCCCGTAGCCGTCTTTGGCGCCCAAGCGCGGACCGATCCCTGGCATCCGGACGTCGGCAACGGCGAGGACGCTTCGAGGAAGCCCATCCCACCCGGGCCGCCCACGCGCACCAGCGTCGCGGCGCCACCGGACTGGGCGAAGCGGTGGGTCGCGGCCATTCACGCCGGCGAGGTGAAGGCGGGCAAGCGGAGTACGTACGAATACATCCTCGACAACGAACCCGGTCTCTGGAACACGACGCATCGGGACGTCCACCCGGAGCCGGTCGGGTACGACGAGCTCGTCGAACGAACCATCCAGTATGCGACGGCGATCCGCCAGGCGGATCCAGAGGCCCTCATCGCCGGACCGGCGGAGTGGGGGTGGTCAGGGTATCTCTTCTCGGCCAAAGACTTGGCCGGCCATGGCTTCCACACGGACCGGCGCGCGCACGACGACGTGCCGCTTGTCGAGTGGTACCTGCGCAAGCTCCACGAGCACGAGCAGCGCACGGGGAAGCGTCTCCTCGACGTCTTCGATCTGCACTACTACCCGCAGGGCTCGAACGTGTACGGGGGCGGCACCGGCGGGAACGATCGGGAGACCCAGCTCCTTCGCCTGCGCTCGACCCGCAGCCTCTGGGATCCGAACTACGTGGACGAGTCCTGGATCAAGGACACCGTACGCCTCTTGCCGCGAATGAAGGAGTGGGTCGACAAGGCGTACCCTGGGCGCGCCATCTCCGTGGGCGAGTGGAATTTCGGCGGCGAGAAGGACGTGACCGGCGCTCTCGCGACGGCGGAGGTGCTCGGGCGGTTCGCGCAGTTCGGGGTGGCCTCGGCGTTTTACTGGACGGCGCCTGCGCAAGACTCACAGTCGACGTTCGGGTTCCTCGCGTATCGCAACTTCGACTCGCACGGCGGGCGCTTCCTCGACTGGTACGTGCCGACGACGACCACGGAAGGAGTCTCCGCCTTCGCGTCGCGAGACGACGAGCGCAAGCATCTGGTGATCGTCGTCATCAACCTCTCTCCGGACGCGCAGGTGGACGCCAACCTCGACGTCGGCGCGTGCGGAGCGCTCGCCTCGGAGCGGACATACGTCTACACGCAGAACGCGGGCGCCTTCGCCCCGGCGTCGGACGCGCAGCCGGCGACGGGGCCTACGGTCACGCGATCGCTCGCGCCCTGGTCGATCTCGGTCATCGACGCTCACCTGCGCTGAAACACGGCCGCAGCCCGCAGGGAGCGGCCGCAAACGGTGACCGTCACGCCGGGATGCCCACCGCTTCCCGACGCGGCACGTGAGCGAGGAGGCTCCGCAGCTGGTCGTGGCTACGAACCCCCAGCAGCGTGACCGACACTCCCTCTTGCCCCGCCACGTAGTCGAGCGCCAGGCGGGTGAGCGACACTCCGGCCCCGGCGGCCTGCTGCCTGTATTTCGCGAGCTGCTCTTCCCGCAATCGTCGCTCGTCCGGCGACGAACAGTACGACGCGAGATCGATCTGCTCGGGGGCCTTCACGAGGAGCCCGTTGGCCAGGCACTCCCGCGCGATGCACGCGACGCCCTGGGCCCGCGCTTTCGGAAGGACCTGATCGACGGCTCGACGCTCGAGGAGGTTCGCGAGGAACTGGAGCGAGGACACTCCGGGAAAGCGCAGCGCCGCGAGCCCCGCTTCCACGGTGTCGCAGGAGATTCCGTAGTAACGAATCTTGCCTACTCGCTTGAGATCCTCGAGCGCCGCTTGCCAGTCGCCGCGCTCCACGACACCGGCCGGGGGACTATGGAGCTGGAGCAAATCGATGTAGTCGGTGCGCAGTCGACGCAGGCTCGCTTCGACCGCCTTGCGGAGATACGCCGGCGTGAAGTCTTGCGCGATGGTTCCGCGCGCCCCCGCTGGCAGGCGGTCCCGGCGCAGCTTGACGAATCGGATGAGCGGGCGCAAGAGCGGCTTCACGCGCGCGGCGAGCTTGCGCCGCGCCGGGAGGCAGTATCCTGCCTTGGTCGCGACGATCACCTCGTTGCGGACACCGCGAAACGCGCGGCCGAGGAGCATCTCGCTCTCGCCTTGCGAGTACATGTCCGAAGTGTCGAAGAAGTTGATGCCCTCGCCACGAGCCGCAGCGAGGAGCTCGAGAAACCCGCGCGTGTCATTTTGGAAAATCCCGCCGATGCGGGCGCATCCGAGTCCGAACTCGGATACCTTGAGGTCGGTCTTTCCAAAGGCGTGAACTAGCACGCGCTCGAGTATCCCAGAGCGAAGCACCCTTCACCATAGGGACAGCGTACGCTACGCGCGGAAGCGCGAGTCGTGTATGTTGGCGCGCGTGGTAGAAGACATGCGTGTCGTCGTCATCGGCAGTGGCCCTCCTGGGGCCGCGGCGGCGCTCTTTCTATGCCGTGCGGGTGCGGACGTGCTCCTCCTCGAAGCGGGAGCCGAGCGCGCGTCCCTCGGGCTGACGGTGCGCGTGCGCGGGTATACCGTCCTCAAGTACCGTCGTGAGTTGAAGCGCCGCCAGAACGTGGCCGCCACCGCCGATCCCAGCGCCAGGCTCTTCGAGGACCTCGCTCCGGGGGGCCTCTCGAACCATTGGAGTTGCGCCGTACCGCGCTTCGCGCCGGAAGACTTCGAAGACGCCGAGCGGGCCGGAGAGGCCTTCATGTGGCCGATTGGCTACGACGACGTCGCCCCCTGGTACGACCGAGTCGAACCGCTGCTCCACGTCGCCGGGCCGTCGCAAACGTACGAACAACTGCCCCGGGGCAACTTCCAGCGCATTCGCCGGCTCAACTCCGATTGGAGTCCGCTCGTCTCCGGCGCGGAGCGCTACGGAAGGACGCTCGCGCCGATGCCCTATGCGTACGGCGCCGAGACGACGGTCACGTTGAGCGGCACCGTGTTCAACTCGTTCGTTCGCCTCATCCAGCCCGAGCTTCGCGCGAAGCGGCTGAGCATACGGTTCAACGCGCGCGTAACGCGCCTCGAGTGGTCGCGCGACAGGCGTCGCGTCGTGGCGGTCGTCTTCCGCGACGAGAAGGCGGGGACGGAGAATCGCGTACCGTGCCGCGCGGTCGTCGTCGCCGCGGGAGCGATCCGGTCCGCGGAGATCCTGCTCTCCTCTGCGTGCACCGACTTCCCCGAGGGCCTGGGCAATGGGCACGGCGTCCTCGGCCGGTATCTGCACGACCACCCGCTCGGCAAGCTGGTCATTGACGTGGCCAAGCCCATGCCCATTCACCCCGCCTGCTATCTCACTCGCCCGACGCTGGGCCAGGCCCCGCCGCTGTACGCGGCGGCGTGCATGCAGTGGACCGGCATCGAGATGGTCGCGCGCAGCATACTCGATCGGACGCCGGGCAAGCTTCCCTGGCTCGGCTTCAACGTGTTCGGCACGATGGCTCCCAGCAAGGGCGACTTCGTCGCGCTCGACGGCGCGGCGGACGGCGACCCGGGCCGAAGGAAGCTGATCCTCCACATCCGACACCCGCCGGATGCCGCGCGCGCGCTGGAGAAAGCCAGGGACGACCTCACCGAGATTCTGCGCGGCGCCGGGGCGAGGCCCACCGTCCGGATGTGGAATGTGGAGCCGCCGTGCAACTCCGTGCACTACGGCGGCACCTGCCGGATGCACGCGTCGCCACACTTCGGCGTGGTGGACAGCTGGAGCCGAGTGCACGGCGTTCCGAACGTCGTCGTCGCGGACTCGTCGGTCTTCACAACCGGGCCCGAGAAGAACCCGGTGTTGACCTCGATGGCCCTGGCGGCGCGTGCCGGGGACCGGCTCGCGCAGGAGATGAGGTCGGGAGACATCTGATCGGTCGCGGAGCTCCACCTCGCGATGGCTTCGATTGCGAAGGAGCGTTGGGAATCGAGATGGAAGGCAAAGTCGGCGTCTTATTTCTTCATTCGCAAAATGGCTTCGGCGCGGACTCTGCCATTCACGGCCATCTGATGCGGTACCTCGATCGCGACCGCTTCGCGGTGCACCTCGCGTGCAGCCGCGGAAACGGCGACGGCGATCCTCCTTCCCTGTCAAAGTTCCGCGAGATCCCTGGCATTCGAGTGCGGCCGACGTACTTTGTCCCCGGCTTTCGGCATCGGAGCAGGCAGGAGGTCCTTCGTCAGTTCCGCGCGGCGACGGGTTTCCCCATCGATTTTGCAGGACTGGTGCGGTACGCGAGAAAAGAACGGATCCGCATCATCCACGGAACGGACCGCCCGCGGGACGCAGCGTACACGATGGCGCTCTCGAGGCTGGTCGGGGCGAAGGCCGTCGTCCACGTGCACGTCGCCTGGGCGCTCGGCTACAGCGCGCCCGCCCGGTTCGGCGTGCGTCACGCGGACGGCGTCTTCAGCATCTCACGGTTCGTCACGGGAACGATCGTCCGCACCGGAACCCCTGCGGAACGGGTTCACACGGTGCTCAATTGCGTTGACGCTTCGCGGTGGAACCCGGAGATCCGCGGCGACGGCGTCCGTCGCGAGTTCGGGATTCCGCAGGACGCGCTCGTCCTCGCCTCCGTGTCGCGGCTGTTCGCCCAGAAGGGACAGCGCGACCTTCTGCGGGCGTTTGCGCGAGTGCGATCGCGCGTGCCGAACGTCTGGCTCCTGGTGGTCGGAGCCGACGCTTCGCGGGTCCACGGCGGGTCGTTCACGGCAGAGCTGAAGACCCTCGCGCACGAGCTCCGCGTCGCCGATCGCGTTATTTTCACCGGGGAACGATCCGACGTCCAGGAGATCATGGCGACGTGCGACGTGTACACGATGCCGAGCTCCGAGGAGCCCTTCGGGCTCGTGTACCTCGAGGCGATGGCGATGAAGAAGCCCGTCGTCTCGCTCGACAACGGGGGAACACCCGAGGTCGTGGAGCACGGGCGGTCGGGGCTGCTCGCGCCGCCGGGCGATGTCGAGGCCCTGACGAGCCATATCGTGAAGCTCCTGGAAGATGGCGAGCTCCGAGCTCGAATGGGCGACTACGGGCGAAGCCGCGTCCTCGAGTACTTCAACGCCGAACGCATGGCTCGCGACGCGGCGCGAGCCTACGAACACATCCTGGACGGCTGACCCATGCGGCGTCGAATCGGCCTCCTGTCTCTCGCGGGACTGCTCCTCGTATCGCTCGGCGTCAACGCGCTCCTCGTTTGCTTCGCGCGGGGGTACTTCAAGGAGATGCTGGACGTTCGGCTCGATCCGGCGGGCCTCAAGATCTACGCGGCGGACCGGCAAAATGCGGCGGGAGGCGGGGGCGAGCCGCTGCTGGTCCTTTTCGGCGATTCGCGCGCGGCGATGTGGTCGACGCCGACGACGCCGGGCTACCGGGTCATAAACCACGGCGTCGGCAGCCAGACGACCGCGCAGATCCTGATGCGCCTCGATGACGACGTCGTACGCCTGCATCCCTCCGTCGTGGTCCTCGAGGCCGGCATCAACGACCTCAAGTCGATTGCCCAGTTTCCCGAGCGGCGCGCGGAGATCGTGCGCGATTGCGAGGCCAACCTCCGGCGCATCGTGGAGGGGTGCCGCCGCGCGGGGGCGACGGTCGTGCTCGTGACCGTCTTCGGCATCGGGGACGTCTCGGTCTGGAAGCGGCTTTTCTGGTCGAACGACGTTTCGGCGGCGGTGAAGGAGGTCAACGCGTTCCTCCCCACGCTCGCCGGCAACGGCGTCACCCTGCTCGACGCGGATGCAGCGCTCGACGACGACTCGGGCCGAATCCGCGACACCTACCAGCTCGATTACCTTCACCTCACGTCGTCGGGGTACGCCGCGCTCAACGGAAAGCTCGTACCGCTCGTCGCGACGCTGCGGCGGTGAACGTTGCGTCGGGGACGCCCGCGTTCGCGGGATTCAGGTCGCCAGTAACTTCCGGAAATACGCGATCGTCTCCTTGAGACCGTCCTCGAGGTTGACCTTCGGAGTCCAGCCGAGCTTCGAGATCGCGAGGGAGATGTCCGGCTTGCGCTGCTTGGGATCGTCCGGAGGCAACGGCTTGTTGACGAGGCGCGACTTCGATCCGGTGAGCCGTACCACCTTCTCCGCTAGCTCGCGCATCGTGAACTCGCCCGGATTCCCGATGTTCACCGGGCCGAAGAAGCCCTTCTCGGAGTCCATCATGCGGAGCATGCCCTCGATGAGGTCGTCGACGTAGCAGAAGGAGCGCGTCTGCAAGCCGTCGCCGTAGATCGTGATGTCTTCGCCTCGGAGGGCCTGCACGATGAAGTTGCTGACGACACGCCCGTCGTTCGGGTGCATCCGCGGCCCGTAGGTGTTGAAGATGCGAATGACCTTGATGTCGAGGCCGTGCTGCCGCTGGTAATCGAAGAAAAGCGTCTCGGCGCACCGCTTTCCTTCGTCGTAGCAGCTGCGCGGTCCGATGCAGTTCACCCGCCCCCAGTAGTCCTCACGCTGGGGATGCACCTCGGGATCGCCGTAAACCTCCGAGGTCGACGCCTGGAGGATGCGGGCCTTCACCCGCTTGGCCAGGCCGAGCAGGTTGATCGCGCCATGCACGCTCGTCTTGGTCGTCTGCACGGGATCGAATTGGTAGTGAATGGGCGAGGCCGGACACGCGAGATTGAAGATTCGCTCGACTTCGACGTAGAGCGGGAAGGTCACGTCGTGGCGCATCAACTCGAACCGCGAATTGGCGAAGAGGTGCTCGACGTTGCGCTTCGTACCGGTGAAGAAGTTGTCGATACAGAGGACGTCTTCGCCACGCGCGATGAGGCGATCGCACAGGTGCGATCCCAAGAATCCCGCGCCCCCGGTGACGAGTACCTTTTCTTCCATTCGAGTCCGGCGAGTCTACACCGAGGTAGCGCCTCGCTGGTATCACCAAAAGAGTTTACGCCGAGCTCACGGCCGCCGATGGAGGCGCCCTGAGCCGAAGGGACGCCGGAGCGACGGCGACCTCGGTCTGCACGGTCGCGATGGCCCGACCGAGCGACCGCACGAGCACCTCCGCTCCGGCTCCCAGCAAGATCGTGTGGTGGTTTCCCGGTACCTCCACGATTTCGACGCCACCCAGAACGAGGCGATCCCACCCGTACGTCCGGCCGCCCTCGGCGAACAGAAAGTCGACGTCCTCGGCGCGGAACAAGATGGCGCGGCCGGGCCAAGCTTCTCCCTTGTAGAGGGGCGCGGCGCGCTCGAAGTTGAGCCTGAGGTGGAGCGCCCGGAGCTCGTAGGGAACGGGCTCTCCGCGCGCGCGATGGCTCTCGATCGCCCGCGCGTCGCGAGCCCAGCGCGCGGCCTGCCGCGCCTCCTCGCGCTTGCGCTCGATCGCCTCGACGACGTACCCGACGCCTCCCCTCGCGATGCGCGCCACCCGCTTGCGGAACCCGTCCCCGAGCAGGCGCGTGAGCCCGTTGACGCGTCGGATCGACATGTTCGGGCTCGGCGAGTCGATGAACGCCAACAGCGCCACGCTCTCACCGGCTCGCGTGAGGAGCTGCGCCAGCTCGTAGGCGACCACGCCTCCGCCCGAGTAGCCGCCGAGCAGATACGGGCCGTGGGGTTGCACCTCGCGGATCTCGGGGAGGTACGCGCGCGCCATCTCCTCGAGCGAACCGTGCGGCGGCGTCACGCCGTCGACGCCGTAGGCCTGCAGCCCGTAGAACGGCTGCGCCGGATCGAAGGCGCGCGAGAGATCGCGGAAGTTGAGGACGTTGCCCTCGGCTCCATGCACGCAGAAGAAGGGCAGGAGGTTGCCGCCTCGCTGGATCGTCACGAGCGCCCGGAAGGGTCCCTCGACTTGCGCCGGCGCAGACGCGCCGTTCGACGGCGCCACCTCCTCCGGCGAGCTCGCGTCCGCGCCGAACGGCAAACCCAGTCGCTCGCGGAGGAGCGCCGCGCACTGCGCGATCGTCGGAGCCTGAAACAGCGTCGCGATCGAGAGCTCGAGACCGTACTTCTTGCCGATCCGGTGAAAGAGCCGGACGGCGATGAGCGATTGCCCGCCCAGCTCGAAGAAGTCGTCGTCGACGCCCACCTCGGAGACGCCGAGGAGCTCGCCCCAGAGAGCGGCGAGGTCGAGCTCCATCGCATCGCGGGGAGCCACGAACGCCGCGCTGAGGTTGGGACGACTGAACACGGGGCCGCCGGCCTCGGGTGCGCTCGCGCCGCCTCCCCCGCGCGCGGTTCGCGCTTCCTCGGCCAGCTTGTCGAGCCACGCGTGGAGATCGACCGTGCAGGCGACCACCTGCGGCGAGAAGGGCGCCCCGAGGATCCTGCCCAGCGCGTCGACGCCCTCGGCGGGAGTCATGCCCTCGCGCAGAGCGGCTTCCTCGGGGGTCTCCTTGCGCTGGACGTGCGCGCTCGCGCCGTTCGCGGGAGCGGCCGAACGGGAGGCGGCGGCGACACCCGGGGCGACGCGGCGCATGACGAACCCCTCGACGGCGACGACCTCATCGCCGGCCTCGTCGACGAGCGTCACGTCGAACACCGCGGTGTCCTTCGCCCCGTTCTCGCGGTAGCGCACGTGGCTGAAGACCCGGGGGGGGAGCGCCCGCCGCGCGAGCACGCGTCCGTAGGAGAACGGCACGTAGAAGTCGCGGCTCGGATCGAACCCGGTGACGAGTGCTTGCGCGCCGCCCGTCGCCATATCGAGGAGCGCGGGATGAAGCGGATGCGCCGCCAGATCCGCGACGAACGCGCGAGGCAGCTCCAGCGAGATCAGGGCCTCGCCGCGTCCGAGGTCGACGCGGCTGACGTTTCCCCATCGGGGCCCGAAGTCCATGAACTGCTGGACCAGGAAGCCGTCGGCAGTCGGCGCCGGTCGCGTGCAGCGCGCGCGGATGGCGTCGAGGTCGACCCGGGCCGGGGGCGGCGCGTCGACGTAT
>CALKVG010000291.1 GCA_937998045.1 uncultured Myxococcales bacterium | reverse complement strand
CTCCTCCGCCGAAGCCGGTCATTCAGTTGAAGGGCGTAGCGATGAAGAGCGCCACGCAGATCGATATGCCCGGCGCGATCGACTTCCAGACGGGCAGCGCGAAGATCTTGATGAACGACAGCTCGAAGAAGGTGCTCGGCCAGATCACGACGATCTTGAAGGACAACCCCTCGATCACGTCGCTGTCGATCGAAGGCAACACGGACAACGCGGGCGAGAACAAGGGCTTCGACAACACAAAGCTCTCGCAGGAGCGCGCGCAGTCGGTCGTCGACTACATCGTCAAGCAGGGCGTCGACAAGAGCCGCCTGGCGGCCGTGGGCAACGGCTCGAAGAATCCCCTGGCGCCCAACGACACGCCCGACCACATGGCGGTCAATCGCCGCGTCGAGTTCCACGTCCGCGGATACAACGGCCAGCCCGTTGCCAGCGACGCGAGCAGCGCACCCGCGGCGGCCGCCTCGCCGGCGCCTGCTGCAGCCCCCGCGAGCTCCTCCGCGAAGACCCCCCCGAAGAAGCCGTAATTCGCGCTTCTCGCCCGAAAAAGCCACGAGGCCGGCCTCTCCAGGGGCCGGCCTCCTGTTTTTTTGTCGTCGGCTGTCGAGGAGCACAGCTCCTCGACCGCTACGAGGCAATTTGCGGGAGCAGTTCCTCGGTGAAGCGCCAGATCTGCGACGAGTCGTTCGTCTGGAACGCAGCGCTCGTGTAGTAGGTGCGATTGTGGCCCTGGAGGGCGTTCACCTTCGAGTAGAAGCCGGCCGCGATGTCGTTCGCCGAGACCATCATCTCGAACGGCGCGTGGCCGCTGAACACGGTGAACCCTCCGAACTGCGCGTTCGGGAACGTGCCCGACGACGCCAGACGGTTGATGCTGGACACGATGTCGTTTTTGACGAAATTGTCGGGAAGAAAGGACGTGTTCCCGTAGAGCGCGACGTAGTAGCCCTCGAGCGGCGTCGGCTCCAGGCCGTAGAGCCCCGGCAAAACCGGCAGATTGTCGCGCGTGCCCGCCGCAACGTTGTTGATGGCGGTGAAGGGCGGCAGGCCCGAGACCTGCACGAGCGACGTCCCGTAGTAGTTCGACTTGAATCGGCTGAACAGCGACAACTCGAGGGGGTCGGGGAGGAGGGGCGCGAGGTTGAGGAGCGTCGGCGGGAAGGCCACCACGACCTTACCGGCCCGCACGCAGACCGGTCCGTTGGGCGTCTCCGCGAGCACTTCGACGCCGTTCGGGCCGCGGAGCACCGCGATGATCGTCGCGTCGACGATGGCGTCGCCACCCAGGAAGGCCGCCGCGGCGTCGTAGATCGACGAGTTGCCCGTGGGCACGTTCACGAACGTGCTGGTCGCGATCGCGCTGGCCACGGCGAGGCTGAAGAGCTTCAGCACGTAGATCGCGGGATCGCCGAGGAAGTCGCCGGCGCCCTGCCCGAAGGAGAACCCCGTGGGGACCAGCGGATCGAGGCCGTACTTCGTTACGAAGTCCCCGAAGGGCGCGAGCAGGTCCGGCGGGACCGGATTCGGGAGGTTGAAACCGCTGTCCAGATACGGGAACTGCGTCTGGAGCACGTGCAGGTACGTGCCGAGGGCCGTGCCCAGCGCGACCGGGTCCGTAGGAGGAATCGCGACCGGATCGCCCGTCCGGAAGTCCACGTTCACCCCTGGCGGCCCGCCGCCGAGCGTCGCGTTTACCAGCGGAACGTTGAGCTGGGCGCAGTAAGCCTTGACGAGAGGGTTCAGGCCTTCGAATACCTGCACGCCGATGTCGATCGGAACGCCATTGACGGTCTCCGTCTGCGTGTGGCCGCCGAGCCTGCCCTGCTTCTCAAGGACGACGACTGACTTTCCGAGGTTCCGCAGACGAACGGCCGTATACGTCCCGGCGGAACCTCCGCCGAGCACCACCACGTCGCGCACGATCTTGGTCGGCGCGAACGCCCAGGCATTCTTTCCAGTGATCGTCGCCGCTGCGGCGGCAGCGGCGGAGCTCGTAGCGACTTTGAGCACGTCTCTTCGGCGAACTCTCATGCGGGGTATCCTTTTGCTGGGTGTTCACGACGCTGGACGGGCGTCGTTGGGGCTAAGGGACCTGGTCTTCGAGGCCCCCGACGTCACACGCACCCCCGGCGGCGAGAGACGTCGTGGTCTCAACAGAAAGTACAGCCGAGCAATATATCAGCGGTCCAGCTACCCATCCGTCCGGACGAACGGTTTCGTGAGATGAGACGCGACACTCCCCACCCGAGCACCGCTCCACGCACTCTCGGAGCGCTCGTTCCCCGGTCCATGCGCCGATACGTACGATTCGCGCGACCGCGGGCCGGCGCGAACGCCGCCGGATCGGGAGCTTCGAGCTCCGCCTTGTCACCCCGTCGGCATGTGGGCGTTCCCATCCCGTCCTCGCGACGGCGAATTGAGACGTCGGTTCCCAGCCCGCACATGCACCGTCTTACTCTGGCCTCACGCAAACATTCTTCAGCGTCCCGTGAAAGACCGTGCTTCCGTTATAACCGGTGCACACGTCCATACCGATTTGCAGCGGGCTCAGTTGATCGAACGATTGAATCGCCATGATGGATCCCGACGGCACGCCGTCGACCGTGATCGTGACCAGGCCACCCTTCGCCCGGCTCACGACGATCTCGTGCACGTTGTCGTCGTTCAGCGGCGGGCAGGTGCTGGTCAAGGACGTGATGCCCGTTTTGCTGTCGGAGAGCTCTACGTACACGAGACTGTTGTACAGGCGGATGTCCCAGAAGACGCCGAGGTTGCACACGTTCCGCTGATTGACGAGGGCGATGAGCGTATCCGGCTGCAGCGTCTTCAGCGTGAAGGAGATAGTGAACGGGCCCGTATAAATGTACGAAAGGTCCTGCGTGCAGGGATTCGCGTCGCTGCCGTCGTCGCCAGGAGACGCCGCCACGCGCTCGGATACGGCATCGACGGGTGAGACGTCCGGAGGCGTCCCATCGACGAGAGACGAGCCGCGCTCCGCGCCTGTCGAGTCTCGGGTCGCGTCGCCGGTAGGGTTCGGGGACGCGTCGGCCCCCTCATCGGGGCCGCCCGTCACATTGCTGGTCGGGAACGTGAACAGGCACCCGGTGCCGAGGGACAGCACGCAGATGCTTCCCACGCAGCCAACAGCCAGAGCCGCGCGGCCCGGGCGCCCCACCCCCCTGCGAAAGGACCCGTCCATACCGCGACCGACAATGCACGACCGGTACCAGCCGCTGCGACGCCGCCCCTACTGCGCCACGAACCACGCGTTGCCATAACGGAGCTCGCAGGCCGCGGAGGGGGCGTTCACATAGGTCGTCCCGATCCCAATCTGCAGGGGGCGCGGCGTTTGCGGTCATGGTGAGGGGGACCGCGGCTAGCTCGGTCACCGCGTTCGCGAGGAGGCTCGCCGGCGCGGTCGTCGCCGACATCTCCGAATCGCGACGCCTAGCTGAAGAAGCGCGGTCCCTGGCCCTGTCTCT
>CALKVG010000290.1 GCA_937998045.1 uncultured Myxococcales bacterium | reverse complement strand
GTCTCGTCGGCGGTCTGCGACGCCGAGGACGGACCCGCCGGGAGGTACGCGGGACGCAGGGGGTTCTGCGAAAACGCGTGGAGGATGTCCGTGAGCATGAGCTCCTGGTGCTGCTCCTCGTGCGCAACTCCGAGTTCGATGACCGGGAGGATCCGTGCGAGCGTCGCGCCGTCCGCCTCGCGGACGAGGCGCTCCATCCGTTCGTCGACGAGCCGGCGATAGCCGCCGATTTCGGCGGCGGTCGGGCGCGAGAGAAGCCCGCGCGCCGGCCTCGGATGCCGCGGCCCCACCGCTTCGTAATACGAATTGAAAAGGACCGCGTATCGCGCGTCGACGACTTCGACCCCCTGCGGCAAGAGAACGAACGACTCGAAGAACCAGGTCGTGTGCGCCCGATGCCACTTGGTCGGGCTGGCCTCCGGCATCGACTGGATCTGCTGATCCTCCGGAGACAGCCGAGCGGCGAGGCTCTCGGTTCGCGCCCGCGTCGCCGCGTAGAGCCCGAGCATCCGATGGCGTTCCCGATCGTGCTCCATCCCGGCTTCGCGCGTCATGGTCACTCGGCGAGCACCCGGTGGACGAGCTGAACGCAGACCGACCCCTCGCCGACGGAAGAAGCGACACGCTTGACGCTCCCCGCGCGCACGTCCCCGACGGCGAAGACGCCGCGCCGATTCGTCTCGAAGAGCATCGGCGCGCGGGAGACCGGCCAGTGACCGCGCGACAGATCCTCCGGGGTGAGATCCCCGCCGGTCTTCACGAATCCTTTGGCGTCGAGCGCGAGGCATCCGTCGAGCCAGGCCGTGTTCGGCTGGGCACCGATCATGACGAAGACGTGCCCCAGCGCGTGCGTCTCGACGCCGTGGGGTCCGCGCCACGTCACGGCGCGGAGCCGATCGTCGCCCTGAAGCGCGACGATCTCCGTCTGGGAGTGGAGCGTGATGTTCCGCGTCTCCTCGATGCGCCGGATCAGGTAGCGCGACATCGTGTCGGCCAGACCCGAGCCGCGGATCAGGACGTGCACGTGCCGCGCCTGGCCGGCGAGGAACACCGCCGCCTGCCCCGCGGAGTTGGCGCCGCCGACCACGACGATGTCCTCTCCGCCGCAGAGTCGAGCCTCCGTGGGGGTCGCGGCATGGTAAACGCCGGCGCCCTCGAAGCGATCGACGTTGTCGATGGCGAGCTTTCGGTACTCGACGCCGCTCGCGATGATGATCGCGCGTGCGCGCACGACCGCGCCGCTGGCCAGCGTGATCTCGTAGCCCTTGGCACCGTTGCAATGGAAGCGCGTGGCTCGACACGCCACGGTCAGTTCGGCGCCGAATTTCTCGGCCTGCGCGAGGGCTCGTCCCGCGAGCGCCTGTCCGGAGATGCCGGTAGGAAAGCCGAGGTAGTTCTCGATCTTCGAGCTCGTTCCAGCCTGCCCTCCCGGCGCGTTCATTTCGATGACGAGGACGTCCAGCCCTTCGGAGGCGCCGTAGACGGCCGCCGCGAGACCGCCGGGCCCGGCGCCGATGACGACGAGGTCGCGAAGCTTTCCTGGATCGAGCGCGGGGTTCAGTCCGAAGCACTCGGCGACCGCTTCGTTCGTGGGGTTCTTGAGCACGAGCTCGCCCCGGCAGATGACGATCGGGATGTCTCCGACTGCCACGTGGAAGCGATCGAGCAGGCCCTGGACCTCGGTGTCGCGGTCAACGTCTATGTACGCGTAGGGGTGTCCATTTCGAGTCAGGAATTCCTGCAGCCGCAGCGTGCCCGCGGAGTGCGCCGAGCCGATGAGCGTCGCGTCGCCCCAGCCGCTCGCGATGAGGGCCACCCGACGCAGGATGAACGCCCGCATGAGCAGCTCGCTCACCTCGGAGTCTTCCTGGATGATCCGGCGTAGTCCCTGCTGGTCGATGAAGAGGACGTCGCCCGCCTCGACCATGCGCCCCCTCACGAGGGTGCGGCGCCCCGCGAGGAGGCTGATTTCGCCGGTGAACTCGCCGGCGTGGTGGACGACGATCGGATCGTCTCCAAGAATGCCAGGGCGCACGATTTCGAGACTGCCCCCCAGGATGACGTGGATGCCGGGCGCCGGAGTCCCCTGATCGAAGAGGAGCTCGCCGGCCGGGACGAAGCGTCGGGCGCCGTACCGTGTGAGGCGCGCGATCTGCGCGTCGCTCAGTCTGGGGAACATCTGCTTCCGACGCTCTTCGGCGACGTCACTCATGCCCGGGCATGTGACTCCGGTTCTGGTGCGTGGGCAAGCACCGGTCGTCGCGGTCGCGCCGCGAGGCCGTCGCTCCAGACCACCCCGCTTGTGGGCCGCTCCTTCGGGCTACCCGTGCGCAACCATCCCTGCAGCCGGCGAAAACCGGAAGAGCGGGTTCTCGAGGAACACCGTCGGCCGGAGGTGCACGACGGGGAGCCCGGACCAGTCGAGGACTTGCTCGGCCAGCCAGTGCTCTCGCTGCTGGGCCGAATCCGTCATCCGCGTCGCGCTCATCTGCGAGACGGTCATCTGCGAAATGTTCACGAAGACCTCGCGCTGCCCGAGGTCGCGGGCGAGGACAGCCGTGGTGACCGTGGCTCGAACGTACTTGGGAGAGACGCTGAGGCCGAAGTAGATGCGCCGCACTCCGTCGAGAGCGCGGCTCACGTCCTCGACCCGCGTGAGATCGCCGACCAGGACCTCGGCCCCCCGCCGCGCGGAGGGCGGCGGCGCGCTCGTCGTCGTGATGAACGAACGCGCGGACGGGGAGGGCGCG
Source organism: uncultured Myxococcales bacterium (assembly GCA_937998045.1). Classification (GTDB taxonomy): domain Bacteria; phylum Myxococcota_A; class Polyangia; order Polyangiales; family Polyangiaceae; genus Palsa-1150. Next base: position 25,890 of record CALKVG010000290.1, on the reverse strand, counting down.
CTGAAGCAGGAGCTCGACCAGCGTGCGACCGACTCCACCGACACGGCCTGCGGCGCCCGTGACCAGGATGGGGGGCATCGAGGAATGTCTAAGAAGGAGGCTCCCCGCAGCAAGGGCGGGCATCGAGCGACGCGCCCCCCGCGCGCGCTGCGCTACCGCAGCTCGGCGAGCCGGACCTTGTAACGGTTTCCGAGCGTCAACGTCGGGTCCTGCCGAATGCGTGGCGGGCGGGCGCCCGGCTCCAGGGTGAACCGTGCGTAGTGCAGCAGAGCGGCCGCGATGACCTGCATCTGAACCTCGGCGAACCCCGACCCCAGGCAGGTGTGGGGCCCGAGCCCGAACGAGCAGATCGCCGCTCCCCTGCGCGCTGGCCGCTCGTAGCGGTCGATGTCGAACCGCAGAGGGTCCGGGAAATACTCCGGCATGTGGTGCACCATCGTGGTCGCGAAAAGGACCGGCTCGCCGGAGGGGACGTGGTAGCCGCCGAAGTCGAAAGGCGCTGCGACGTGCCGGAAGATGAGCGGGGCGATCGGGTACAGGCGCAGCGTCTCCTGGACGGCGCCGTTCACGGCGCGGGCTTCGGCGAGGCGTTCGCCGCTCAGCGAGCCGGGGTCTGCGAGCAGCGCGTGGGCGTCGGCCTCGACGCGACCGAGGACCGCGGGCTCTCGCAGCAGGGCGTACATGAGGAACGCGACGGTGTTGGCCACCGTGTCGAGCCCGGCGATGAAGGGGCCCATCGCGACCATCTGCTTGTCGGCTTCGCTGAGGGCCGAGGGATCGGCGTCCACGAACGCCTGCATGTCGTCGAGCAAGTCGGAGTTCGGCGCCCCCGGTTTGCCGCGGGCGGCGAGGATCGCGTCCGCGAACTCGAAGAACCGCCGCCGCGCGCGCTGGTACGCCGGGAGCCGCAACATCGCCGCAGGCCACTGGCGAGTCACGAGGCAATTCAGCGCGAAGCGGATGTTCCGGGAGAGATCGTCCAGGTACTCGCCCGGCCCGCGCCCGAGGACGAGCGTGCCGAGCTGCTCGGTGACGATCGCCCGACACAGGGGCACGAGCGCCACCGGGCCCGGCGCGAACCGGTCGAGCACGCGACGAGCGATGGCTACGGCCTCGGGCAAGCGCCGTAGGATCGCGCCACGCGAATAACCGCGCTGCAGCATCTTGCGGACGCGATGGTGGGGAGGCCCGTCGATCCCGGGCGCTACGCAGGTCGCGCCGAAGTTCGTGTTGAACGCGCGCCACGACGGCTCGGCGTGTAGGTGCTTGTCGGCGCTTCGAGAGAACAGCGCGTTCGCCTCGGGCCCGGCGAGGACGGTGAAGCGGTGGTGGACCGCGTGCAGCCGGAAGATCGGACCGAGCCTTCGGTACTGCTCGAGCAGAAACGGGTTCGGGTTCCCCAGGATCGAAAGTGCGCTGCCGAGGAGCGGCACTCCACGAGCCCGCGGAAGGTCACGCAGCGAACGTGACGGTGGCGCAGTTTGGATTTCGGCTGCGGTGCTCATGATTTTCCCATCGATCGCCGCCTTGAACGCTGAGCACGAATCTGTTCGAACCGTCCGGACGGTAGGCCGCTTATCAAGCCGTAACACGACGCTGTACAGCCCTGCAACCAGCAGCGGGTCAGTCCATACCGAGTGCTGCACGAACGCGCTGCAGCACAGGGCGTCGCCGTGGAGTACGGCAAGCGGCTCGTAGACGTCGATCAGAGCCGGCGCGGCGTCACCGCGCGCTTCGCCGACGGCAGCGTCGCCCACGCCGACGTGCTCGTCGGCGCGGACGGCATCCGGTCGACCGTGCGGGCGCTCATCGATGCGGCAGCCCCCCAGCCGCGATACGTGGGCCGCCTCGGGTTCGGCGGCTTCTCGAGCGCCTCGGTCGCGGGCGCGCGACCCGATGCGATGTACTTCGTATTCGGCAAGCGCGCCTTCATGGGGCACTGGTCTGCGCCGGGAGGTGGCACGGCGTGGTTCAGCAACCTTCCCCACCCGGAGCCGCTCACGATGGCCGAGGCCCGCCGGGTGCCGAACGCGGAGTGGATGCGCAGGCTGCGCGAGGTCTACGCCGAGGACACGCCGGGTCGCGAGCTCATCGAGCACACCGAGCTCGAGCAGCTCCTCGCGTTCGGCGCCGGCGAGATGCTGCCGAGCGTTCCGCACTGGAGCCGAGGCCGCGTCGTGCTGGTGGGAGACTCGGCGCACGCGCCGTCCTCGAGCTCCGGGCAGGGGGCCTCGCTCGCGGTCGAGAGCGCGATTCAGCTTGCGCGCTGCTTGCGCGACTTTCCCGATGCCCGTGCCGCGTTCGTCGCTTACGAGCGGCTGCGCCGACCGCGCGTGGAGAAGATCGCCGCCCAGGCGGCGAAGACGAACAACGACAAGACCGCCGGCCCCCTGGCGAGAGCCCTCATGAGCATCGTCATGCCCATCGCAATGCGCACCTTCATGAAGCCGAGAAGATGTTCGGCTGGGTGCACCGCCACCGTATCGATTGGGACCAGCCGGTCGCCGGCAGCCCCGGGGCGGAGCGGCGGTACGGCGGTTGCACCAACGATGGCGATGGCTACACGAGCGGAAGCCGCGCGCTACGAGAGCGAGCGTGCGAAGCCCAAGAAGAGGAAGCGCCCGCAAGAGCGGCCCGACCATGAGCGGGTACAGCAGCGCGTCCAGGCCGAAGTCGACAGGTACACGAGCGGCCATCCCGCTCGTGGTGCGACCGCGCGCCGCAACGTGAAGGTCGACCGAGGCGACCACGTGACGTTCGCGCTCGAAGACTCGGGTACCGGGCGGCCTTCGCGCAAGTCCACGCGCAAGACCGAACACGGAGCCAAGCCAGACAGCCCGCTGCGCCGGCGTGAGATGCGCCGAACTCGTTCGCCGCGCGCGCGCCACGCACGCGCCTGAGCAAAGCCCGTCTCGCACCCACCGCAGTGCGGCGTTTACGCGTTGCTCCTGAACTGCGCGCAGGTATGGCGCATGTACGGTGGCCGCGGCTTGCAACCATGGCCGGCGGCCCCGACCCGTCGACGTGGTCAGATTGCATACGTTACCCGTTACCCAGGCGAGCGCCTCTCCGCGCTGTCGCACCGCGGCAAGGTCGGGGGCCTTGCGACCGCACGAGTTGTGTCCGTACCCTGTGATTGCAAATGGGCTTCCGTGTGGTTGCCGCTGCGACGCGGCTCCTTGCGTCGCTCTGCGTCGCTTCGACGGCTGCGTGCGCGCTCGCAATCGGGTTGAACGACCTCAACGAGGTGCCGTGCGTGGACGGGTGCGATGGCGGGGGCGACGGTTCGAGCTACGGCGAAGCCGCTGCCGCAGACGATGGCGCAGCCTCGGACGTCGCGGCTCGGGACGTGGCCTTCGAAGGCGCGTCGGACGGGAGAGCCGACGCGGACGCCGCCGACTCGTCGATGGGGGTCACGGACGGCGCGAATGAATCCGCCGCACCGACCGACGCGGCGTTCGACGTCGGAGCCGATCGGATGGAGGCCGACGTCGTGGCCGACGCAGAGGCGGACGCAAAGGCAGACGTGGAGGCAGGAGATTCGGGCCCCTGTCCATGCCTCGTCGGGTACATGGCGCCCGGCGGTGCGTGCATCGGGTACACGCCGCCCAACGGAGCTTGCCTTCCACCCGGGCTGGTTAGCCTACCGCGGACCGGGTGGACGGCCAGCGCCTCCACGACCGGCGGCGATGGAAGCGCCGACGCAGCCAATGCGCTGGACGGCGTCGAGTGCTCGCATTTCTCGACGGGGGTCAACCAGGCGCCGGGGCAATGGTTCGAGCTCGACATGGGCGCCACGTTCTCGTTCAGCGTCGTCGTCCTCGACGGCGACGCCGATTCCGCCGACTTTCCGGGTAACTACGCGCTCTACGTTTCGACGGATGGAACGAATTGGGGTTCCGCGGTCGTGAACGGTCTCGGATCGAGCTCGGGAATCACCACGATCGTATTTCCGGAGCAGCAGGCGCGTTACATCAAGATCCAGCTCACGGCCAGCTCGAGTAGCCCCTGGGCCCTCGACGAAATCAAGGTGTTCTCCGCCCATCCCCCGTCCGGGACGCCGGTACCGCTGCCGCAGGTTTCGTGGACGGCGACTGCGTCGACCAACGTATCGACAGCCTCCCAGGGCATCGACGGCAACCTCGCGACGCGCTTCACGACGGGGACGAACGCAATGTCTGGCATGTGGTTCGAGGTGAACATGGGCGCGCCGGTCACGTTCGACAGCCTCACGATGGATACGTACGGCAATCCTCCGGGGTGCACCGACTACGCCCGAGCCTTCGGCGTCTACGTCTCGAACGACGGTACGAACTGGACGGCGGTCGACATGGCGACCGACTCGCAATCGATCGTCACCGTGACCTTCCAGAAAGCCCAAACTGCGCAATACATCCGGGTGCAACTCACCCAGTCGCTCGGGCCGTGGTGGTCCATCGGGGAATTCAACGTGTACACGGTCAGCCCATGAAGCCTGCCCTCGTCGCCCTGGGGCTGCTCTCCTGCGCCGTGCCGCGAGCGGCGTGGGGGGGAGACACGCCCACGGCCGCGGAGAAAGATACGGCCCGCGGGATGATGGATGCGGGGCGTGCGCAGCGCGATGCAGGACATCACGAGGCGGCGCTCTCCTACTTTCAGGGCGCGGACGCCATCATGCACGTCCCCACCACGGGGCTCGAGGTCGCGCGAGAACAGATGGCCCTTGGCCACCTGGTCGAGGCGCGCGACGCGGCAGAGGCTGTGCGGCGAGCCCCCGCCGCGGAGGGCGAGCCGGAGGTATTCCGCATGGCCCGCAAGGCCGCGGGAGCGCTCGACGATGAGCTCGTGAAGCGCATTCCCGCGCTGCGCGTCCGGGTCACGGGCAATCCCGCGCAGGTCAAGATCGACGGGACGCCCATTCCTTTGCCGGCCCTCATCGCGCCGTTCAAGGTCAATCCCGGTCACCACGTGATCGTTGCCACGGCGGCGGGTCACGACGCCCGCGTCGAGGTGGACGTGGCCGAAGGACAGACCACCCCGGTCGACGTGGCGTCGCCGGAGGCTGCCTCGACGCCACCGTCCGATGCGACAGCACCGATCGACGCGGCGGCGGACGGCACCGAAGAGAGGCATCCCCCGCCGATTGTGCCGTGGCTTCGCTGGGGCGGGCTCGGGCTCGCCGCGGTCGGCGTCGCGGTGGGAACGGTTACCGGGGTTATCGCGATCGGCGCGAAGAACTCGGCGCAGAGGGGCTGCGTCAACGGCATGTGCCCTCCCCCGACGTGGAACGATCTCGACACGGCCCGCACCACGTCGACCGTCTCGACCGTCGGCTTCTGCGCGGCAGGAGTCGGCGCGGGCCTCGCGGTGGTGAGCTTCCTGCTCGCGCCGGAAAAGGCCGCGGCGCCCCCGCCGAGCGCGGCGAACCTTCGAAGCACGCTCACGCCGTGGGTGGGACCGACCGGCGCGGGCCTCCTCGGCACGTTCTGAGTGCGCGTGCCCCAGCGAACTGGGTCGAAGGCGGCGCCTCCGCATCACCAGCCGGAATTGCCCCCTACCTTGTCGAAGAAGGTATCGGGCGCTCCGCCGGGGTCGATGGCGCCCTGGTTCGAGCCGGAGATCACGACCGTATCGAATTGAACGGTACCGCGCCCTCCGCCGTCGTTGACTTGAATCCCGAAAGTCCCCGCGCTGGTGACGGTAACGTTCTTCAGCGTGACGTTGCTCATTTGCGCATTGTCGGCCGCGGTGAGGAGCACGGGGTCCGTACCCTGGGCCTCTCCGTACTGATTCGCGATCGCCGTGCCGTAGCCGCGAAACTCGATCCCCTCGTAGTTCGGAGCGACGACGTCCACGTCCTGCACGAGGACACTGCTCACGCTCCCCTCGCGCATCGTGAAGCTGATGGCCCCGTGCAGCAGTGGGTTCGCGTCCTCGTGATACATCTGTCCGCCGGCGCGCGTGAGCGTGATGCTCTCGAAGGTCGTCAGATCGGGGCCGTAGTCGTAAGGAGAGAATTCGTGGTCTACGAAGATCCCTGGGTAGGTGAGGACGTCCTCGCAGGTATTGTCCTTCCAGTGGTTGGCCTCTCCGCCGTACGCCGCGAAGCAGGGACCGCGCCAGGGCATCTGCACCGAGACGTTCTGGAATACGTTGTCGCGAGCCACGCCCTGATCGGGTTGATTGCGTGACGTCGGAGCGATCGCGTTCGGGCTCGAATAGCTGATGTCACGCACCCAGTCCGTCCACTTGATGGCCCATACGACCGCGGCGTCGTCTCCCACGTTGCGAACATGGGAGTTCTGGACGAGGGTCTGAGACGTACCGTTCGACAGGTTGATCCCGTCGGCGAACATGTCGCGAATGCGCACGTTTCGTATGGTCAACCCCTGGGTAGGCACCGTCTGGTACGGCGGATCGTTGCCGATCCTCATCCCGCTCACCTCGTGCTCGATCCAGACATTTTCGATCAGCGAGCCGGCTCCCATGTCGCCGTCGAAGCCTTTCTGGGGAAGCCCGGTGACTTCTTCGCTCCGGTACGTCGCCTCGCCGTAGATGGAAAAGTCGCCGAAGACGCAGCTCACCTGCCCTTCGCAGTAGAAGAGCGCTTTGGGGCCGTGGAGCTCCGTGTACCACATGCCCGCCCCACGCACTTCCGTACCCGGGCTACCGATGCCGATGGATCCGTCGGAGAGGTTGTCGAGGACGTACTTGCCCCGGGGGAACCACAGCTTCGTGGTCGAGTGCATCGCTCGCTCGATGTCGTCCGCGTGGTCGATCCGGTCGTCCGGATTGACACCGAACTGGGTGATGGGAGTGAATCCCGCCGGCATTTCGAGAGGCGGAGGAACTTCCTCGAAGTCCACGAGGTCGATGACGTAAAAGTTTGCCGAGTCCTGCGGGTCGCGCTTCAGCGTGACCTGGGTGCCGGCGGGCATCTCGTCGAGGAGGAGGCGCGTTTCGTCCCAGAAGGTGTGCGGCTGCGGTCCGGGCGCTTCGACGTTGGGTCCACCGGGGCTCGGAAGCGTCGCCCCCAGGTAGTTCCACGAGTAGTGCGACGTCAGGTTCAGGTCCCGGCGCTGGCCGTTGACGTAGAGCCCCAACGTGGCGTCGATGCCGCCGCCGCTGGGCGAATCGGGGATGCAGAAGCGCACCACGATCGAGTTCGCGGCGGCGGTCGTCGTGAACGTGACGAAGTCGCCCGTCTGCCCGAGGCGCACGGCCTTGCGTCCGATCGCCTCCGCCTCGACGAAGTTCGAGTCCCACTTCGTCAGGCTCGGCCCCAGGACGGTCGCGTTCGTCTGCGCGTCTTCGGCCTGCAACTCGACCCATGGGACGTTCATGCCGCGGCCGGTGAAGGGGATACCGCCGTCCGCGCCCGAGGAGCCGTCGTCACCCGACGGAGGTGGATCGCCGCCGCCTCTGGCCGCGTCCTCCCCGCTGCCGGAGGTCCCGCCGTCGACCGGCGGTTCACCGGTGGCCGACGGGTCACCTCCGGACCCGGAGCCCGTAGGTTGGCCGCTTCCGGAGGCGGCGTCTTCGCCGAGCGCCCCGCCATCGACCGAAGGGGCTGCGAGCGACCAGCCGTCGCCGCCCCCGGTGCATCCGAGCGCGGCTGAAAAGGAGATCGCGACGAAGCAACCGGTTCGAGCCAATCGCATCGAGTTCCTTGCGTAGGCGGTCATTCAGAGGCGGCCCCCTTCGCATCGCCCGTGCCAGTGAGGCGCTTCGTGAATTCACCGGCGTTCTTGTGGGGCGTCGGCGCGCTCGCCGGGATCGCGGCGGATCCTCGGACCGCGACCCCCGTCGGCACCCGCCGCGACGCGTTCGGGCACTGGGCTGACCCTATTCGACCGACACCCCTCGCGCAGCGCGGCCGGCCCTGCGCGCACGCCAGAGCGCCAGGACAACCGCCACGGCCACGGCTGCAGCCGAAGACGCGAGCGATACGTGAATGCCCGTCTGGGTCGCCGCCAGACCCACGAAGATGCCGCTGAAGGCACGCAGACCGAGGGCGGTCATGTTGTAGAGCCCGAGCACGCGCCCGCGGACGGCGGCGGGCGCTTCGAGCTGCACGATCGTCTGAGCCATGCTGCTGAACGAGAGCTCGAAGAATCCGGCCGTGAAGAGCAGCATCAGCGCCATCGGATAGCTTCGCGCGCAAGCGAAGCCTGCGAGCGCGACGGCCCAGCCGAGCGCCAGCTTGAGCGCAGTCGCGGGCTCGGTGCGCAGCAGGCCCGCGCGGCTCTCGAGCAGAAAGCCACCGAGGAGCGCGCCCGACGCGTCGGCCGCCAGGAGAGCCGTATACGCGACACCGGGGTCCCCATGTCCCAGGTCGGCGGCGAAACCGGGCATTTGCGCCTGGTAGCTGTTGCCGACGAAGAACGAGGCGCACCCCGCGAGGAGCAGCATCAGGGACAAAGCGGGGCTCGTGCGGACGTCGCGAACGGTCTGCGCGATGTCGGCGAGGCCGCGGACGGCGCGGCGGCTTCCCTCCTTTCTCTGGCCGTAGGGGGCGCGTACGAGCCAGAGAAGGAGCGGCAGGTAGAAGACCGTGTTGAGAAAGATGCCGCGCGAAGGCCGGAGGGTGAGCATGACGAGGCCACCGACGGCGGGCCCCGCGATCACGGCCAGGTACCGCGCCGTCGCGTTGAGGCGTACCGCGCTCGGTAGGAGCGCCGGCCCGGCGATCTCGTGCAGGATCATCTGGCTCGAAGTCAGCCAGAACACCCCGGCCACACCGTGGATCACGAGCAACGCCATCGCGCCGACGCGCGTCAGCGTGTCGGTCGCGAAGAAGTACCCCCAGCCCACCGAGGCCGTGATGAAGAGCACCATGCCCACCTGGATGAGCCTGCGCGAGTCGAGGCGGTCGTTGAGCGCACCGACGGCGACCGAGAAGAGCAAGTACGGTAGCCAGTGCGATACGACCGCGAACCCACCGAGCGCGGGGTCGTGGAACTTCTGGAAGACGACCCAGTAGCTTATGACGTGCTCGATATTGTCCGCCATCATCGCGAAGACGAACGTGCCCAGGTACCAGCGGTACCCGGGCAGTGCGAGCGCGCCGAACGCGGCCGGTCTGGAAACGGGCAAGGAGGTCACCGGCCAACCATCGCTAGCAGGTCGTAAAGGCGGCGGCACGCGCATCAGGTGAGCGTTCGAACGCTGTCCGCAGTTTTTCTTCGGCACGACGGACGTTACCGGGCGCTTTGGCCGGCATCGTGCTGGCGCGAAGTCGCAGAAAGGGCCTTCTCCTTTCGACTTCGCGCCAGCGACCGGCGCCCGTCACTCAGAAGAAATAGGCGCCGGCGTATCCACTCGAATAGCCCTGGCTGAATCCATAGGTGCTACCGGCTTGATACGTCGAGCCGTACCCGGCCCCCCAGAGCGCCTCGGACGAGCTCCCCGTCGGCTCCGGCGGCGCGCCGGTCTCCCCGCTCCCCGATTCGTCCGTCTTGCCCTCCGCCTTCTCGCGCAACACTGTGGCCGCGATCTGGCGCTGCTCGGGGGTGAGGACTTCCGTCACGTCGCGCGCGACGTCGACGATGCGCCTCAGCATCTTCTCGGTGTGCTTCTGCGCCGAGGCAGCCGGCGCGACCTGGTCTATCGAGAACGAATCGGCGGCGAAGGCGTCGAGCACGCGATCCAGGTGCCCGTGCGCCCTCTCGCTCCTCTCCCGCTCCTCCGACAGGATGTAGGTGATCTTGGCTTTCTGGTCGTCGGTGAGGTTCAATTTCTTCGACCAGCGCTCGACCTGGGCCTTCGGGTCCATCTTCGCCTCGTGCTGCTTCAGCTCGTCCCGGAGGGCGGCGACGAACTCTTTTCTTTGCTCGGGGTCGAGGATGTCGTGCAACTTCTGAAAGGCGCTTCGCAGATCGGGAGACGCGGCGACCGCGGCGTCGATCACGCGCTGCATCTCGGGCCGGAGCGCGCACTCGTCGACATTGCCCGCCTCGACCTGGTTCGCGAGGGCGGCGATGAAATCTCGTTTCGCCTGGTCGACGTCTCCCACCTTGGCGTCGACGTCGGCCGCGATTTGCTGGAGAGCTTGGGACTGATCGGACCTGAGGTTGACGTGCGACAGCGCCTTGTCCACGAGCTCCACGATGCCGCCGGACGCGCTCCGGGGGCTTCGCTCTGCGGCGGCAGCCGGTGTGCCTGGAGCAGAGGGCGAGCATGCGCACGGGTTGGCGGGACTCGACGCCTGATCGGCCCGTGCGCTCGCGAGCGGAACCGCGGCGGCAGCCAAGGATCCGACGACTACGATCGACCGTAGAAAGGTTCTCATCGCACACCTCCTCCTCCGCGCGGTTGCAGCGTCTACGCCGCGGAGCCTCGTGCGGAGGGAGCGGCCCCGATGGCGACCGGCGCGACGCGGCGAGGCGGCGCACGTCCGCGACGCGACGACAAGCGTGCGTCAACACTGGCGAGCGGCGCTCCGCGAAACGTGCAAGAGAGAGGCGACTCGATGTTCGTCTTCGACAACACCTACGCACGGCTGCCCGAGCGCTTCTACGCCCGCGTCACCCCGACGCCGGTCCGGGAACCGCGCCTCTTCTTCGCCAACCGGCCGCTCGCCGGACGGCTCGGTTTGGACCCGGAGAAGCTCGACGCCACCGTGTTCGCCGGCAACAGCGTCCCGCCGGGCGCCGAGCCGATCGCCCTCGCCTATGCGGGCCATCAGTTCGGGGCCTTCGTTTCGCAGCTCGGCGACGGTCGTGCCATCCTGCTGGGCGAAGTCATCGGCTCGGACGAGCGACGCCGCGACGTGCAGTGGAAGGGCACCGGACGTACCCCCTTCTCGCGCGGGGGGGACGGACGCGCGGCGCTCGGCCCGGTGATGCGCGAGGCGCTCGTCAGCGAGGCGATGTCGGCGCTCGGGGTGCCTACGACGCGCGCGCTCGCTGCGGTTGCGACGGGGGAGCGCGTATTCCGGGACGAGCCTTTGCCGGGAGCGGTGCTCACGCGGATCGCAGCGAGCCACATCCGCGTAGGTACGTTCGAGTACTTCGCCGCCCGGGGCGACGTGGATGCGCTGGCTACACTCACGGCGTATTCGCTCGCGCGCCATTATCCGGAGGCCGGCCAGGGGCCGCTCGCCTTGCTCGATAGCGTCGCTCTGGCCCAGGCGGATCTCGTCGCGCGCTGGCTCGCGATCGGCTTCGTGCACGGCGTGATGAATACGGACAACACCGCCATCTCCGGCGAGACGATCGACTACGGGCCGTGCGCCTTCCTCGACGAATACGACCCGGACAAGAAGTTCAGCTCCATCGACCACGGCGGCCGCTACGCGTTCCGGAACCAGCCCCGGATCGCGCTGTGGAACCTCGCCCGCCTGGCCGAGGCGCTCGCTCCATTGGTCGCGACCGTGGAGGGCGACCCGGTGCGCGTCTTGACCGAGCACCTCCAGCGCTTCGGCCCGCGGTTCGAGGCAGCTTATACGCGTGCCTTGCGCGACAAGCTGGGCCTCATCCGCGAGGAAGACGGCGACCGCGAGCTGGCCGAAGAAGCGCTGGCGCTCCTCGCCTCCGACGCCGTCGATTACACCGTCTTCTTTCGTCGCCTGTGCGACGTCGCGGCCGGCGCCCCGGGTCCTGGGGCGGAACCCGAGCTCGTGTCGCTCTTCCGCGACCCGCACGAAATCCGGGAATGGCTCGGCCGCTGGCGGAAGCGCGTCGCGGCCGAGGACGTCCCGCCGGACGAGCGGGCCGGCGCCATGCGTCGCGCAAACCCCGCGTTCATCCCGCGCAACCATCGCGTCGAGGAGGCGATCGCGGCGGCCGTGCGGCGGAGCGACTTCGGCCCCTTCGAGGTGCTCATGCGCGTTCTGGCAAGGCCCTACGACGATCAGCCGGAGAGCGCGCACCTGGCCGATCCTCCGGCGGAGGAGCAGCGAGTTCGGCAGACGTTCTGCGGAACGTGACCGCCCCCCGACTCACGGGCAACTGTCGCGTGCCGCCTCGCGTCCTGGCGGGGTAATCTTACTGCCGTGCGCCCCATTGGCGGTGTCGGTGGCTTCGTCGCGTGTTTGCTTGCGGCCGCGTGCGGCGGGCCCGGGGGCTCGCCGCACGCCTCGCAGACGCAGCCGAGCGCCTTCTCCTGGCGCACGGGGGCACCATGCCCGGTGCCACGGTTCGAGGCAATGGGAGCTGTGCTCGACGGCAAGCTCGCGGTCATGGGCGGCTTCACGAGCAGCAGCTTCGCGGTGACCTCACGCGTCGACACGTACGATCCCGTCACGGATAGCTGGGGCAGACGCGCCGATCTGCCGGGTGCGCAGACTCATGTCGGTATCGCGGTGGACGGCGAGACCCTGTACGCGGTCGGCGGGCTGCTGAATTATCCGCTCACGCCGTGGGGCGAGACCTGGGTCCTCGACGTGGCCACCGACACGTACGCGGCCGGTCCGCCGCTGCCCGAATCGAGGTCGGCGATGGTGCTGGCGCTCGCTGGACACACGTTATTTGCCTTCGGGGGTCTCGGGCCCGACGGCCAAACCGACGCGACGGACGCCTTCGCCTGGGACGTGAGCACCTCGGCCTGGAGTCCGGCGCCAGCGATGCCCAATCCCCGCAACCATCTCGGCGGCGTCGCGGTGGGCGGGCGCGTCTACGCGATCGCCGGCCGACACGGATGGGACGAAGTGGCCGGCGATCAGGCGTCCGTCGACGCGTTCGATGCGCAGACGTCTTCGTGGGGCGCGCTCGCCGACATCCCCCTCGCTCGATCCGAAATTGCCGCCGCGACGTTCACCGACGGAACCAGCATCGTCGTCGTCGGCGGCAGCATCAGCGGTGTACATCCCACCGACAGCGTCGCCGTCTACGATATCCCCACCAACACGTGGCGTACGCTGCCGCCCTTGCCGCAGCCTCGCAAAGGCGCGGTGGCCGCCGTCATTGGCCACACGCTCGTCGTCACGACGGGCTCCCCCACGAGCGTCGATCCGGACGGCACGACCTTCGTCGGCTGCTGTCTCTAAGCCCTACGGTCCGCACCCCGACGCGACCGCCCGGGTCGAAGTCGACGCCGTGCTGTGGAGCGACACGACGAAGCTGCCGCGGAAGTTGGACAGCGTGACCATGTCGCCGGCGGCGTACGTGTTGGAGATGACCGTCCCCAAGCCCGTGTGTGTCAGGCCGTCAGCGTTCACGTAGGCGAAGCTTGCGCCGTCCGGGAAGAGAACGGCGACGCCCGCGCCGCCCGCTCCGCCCGTATCGTCGCTGATCGCGCGAGCGGTATTCGCGACGGCGTTGCCCGAGAACGTGAACCCCGCATACGAGCCGGCGTCGCCCCCGTCGCTATTCGGTGGGCTCAGCACCCCCGCGTCGGGCGACGTCGGCAGGAACAGCTCGGCGACCCCAGCGCGGTTGTCGTAGAAGGCGATAAAGCCCTGCGGCGTCCCCGTCGCCGCGACCCAGTACGCCGTGCTGGACGCGAGGGTCGTGGGCGCGCCGACGGCGTCCCCATGTTGTGGAGCACAGTGACGGACGGCCACAGGCCGCTATGCCGCATGAAAGTCGCGCCGAACAGGCTGCCGGAGGTGCCTACGCTTCCCTGCTCGACGCTGGGGTAAACGATGTTGTCGGAGCGATCGGTGGGGACGGCGTCCGTGATCCCGCCTGCGCTCTGGCGTGGGGCGGCCCGTAGATGCCTCCGCTCTCCAGCTTCACGATCTGCTGGAGCCCGGGTCGTCCGCGAGCCCGGCAACCACAAGAGGGGGCGCGGACCCCGAGCGTGTGGACGACAGCCGGCGGAGGCGGCGTCGCCGTTCGCCAGGCATTCTCAGACATGCTCCCACGCACGAGAGATGCGCGCTGGGTCGACAGATTTTGCTTACCGACGACGCCCAAAGACTGGCTGGTACACGGATGGCGCCGAGAACGTGGTGAGTCTCGCCGCAACGGCGCCGGTCAAGCGGGCAAGAGCAAGCAGGGCCCGGTTCTTGTAGGCGCGCCCGTGGGGGGATCGCGCGAAAAGGCCGGCCATGCGCAAAGTTGCACACCCGCTCGAAGCCAGCGCCGTTGCTGGTTTGCTCGCTCTCGCTGCCATCGCCCCGTTCGGCTGCGGCGACAGCGGTTCCGCCGCCGGTTCCTGGGGCCCGGACAGCGGCGTCGACGGACCTTCCGGATCCAGCGGCGGCACGAGCGGATCGGGTACCGGCACGAGCTCGAGCGGAGGTTCCGGGGGCGCGAGGCCGGACGCAAGTGCGAGCGGGTCGTCAGGGGGATCCAGCGGGTCGTCGGGATCCGGCGGATCCGCGAGTTCCAGCGGATCGTCGGGGTCGAGCGGCCAGGGATCCAGTGGATCGATCGACGCGAGCAGCTCGGGTACTCCCGACGATGGCGGGTTCGGGGACGACGGCGCACCGCTGGACGCGTCCACCGTATCCGATGGCGCAGCGGGCGCCTGCGCTGCCGGCGCCGATCCCCTCAAGACGGGAGACATGGGCAAAGACGCCTACGACTGCACGCTCATCGCTCTGGCTCAGATGTACGGCGACCCCGATCCCATGATGGCCAAAGCGCAGATCCAAATAGAGTCGGGCTTCAACGTCCTCGCGACGAGCCCCGACAGCCCGTGCGGCGATCCCAACGGGTGGTCCGACGGGGAATCCAAGTCGTTCGGTCTCATCCAGGTCACTCCGGCCTGTGGAGAGGAAAACGCTGCGCTCTTGCCGAACGGACACCCCAACCTCGACATGGACATGTCGTCGGCGCTCTGGGCAACCTCCGTCTACAATCCGGCCATCAATCTGGACGCGGGCATCCAGTCGATCGCGGGCAGCTTGAAGACCGCGGAGCGCAACTTTCCGGGATGCACCATGGCCCAGTACGTCGAGATGTCCGCGGGTGCCTTCAACTCCGGGGACAACGCAGTAACCGGTTGCGCCATGTTCAATTCTCGCGCGCAGGGCTACGTGAACGCGGCGATAACGAACTATCACCAGTTCGCGCAGGCCGCGGGATGGCCGGACCCCTATTGAACGTGCAGGCGTCTGCGTCGATCGCCGCCGCGTCGATTCGCGACCCTACTGCGACGAGAACGCCGACTGGTTCCCGTTCCCCACGCTGTTTCCCGTACCGTTCCAGATGCTCGTGATGGTTCCCGACCCGAGCGACGCCGTCACCATGTGGTGCATGGAGACCCCGGTCGCGGTCGGCGTTTCGAACGCGTTGTCGGCGGTGATGTTGTTCTGGAACACGCTGTAAACTCCGAGGCCTGCGGCCTGGTGCCTCATGACGCCGGCGGCCACCTTGTAGGACGGATATCCATTTTCCGTCGCGCTCGACATCCAGTCCGCCTGAGACGGAGGATCGTACGGCATCTCGGACTGGTAGAAATACACGGTGCCGTCCTCGCCGTTCCACAGCGTCTGGTAGTTCTGGAAGTGCTCCACGAAGAGGCCATATGCCGTGACACGATTCCCGTTCACCACGATGCCGTTCTGCGACTTGTTCGTGTTCCAGTCGGCGCCGGCACCGTGATCCGCGCGCCATAGCCAGGCGTTGTCGATGACGACGTCGTTGCTGTTGATGGTGAGGCAGCTCGCCGCCGTGCCCGCGATGTTGCCTCCGATCCGGCAGTTCACGTCGAAGAGCACAGTGGGATTGGTCGAGTGGTTCGCGGAGCTTCCGCTCGGGCCTGCCTCGAGGAGCGTCATCGAGCTCGAGGACCCCGCCTCGATCAGGAGCCCCGCGACCGACACACCGTCCACGTCGTCGATCGTGACGAGGGTATTTCCGTTGGACGGGGTCAAAGTCGGGAATCCCAGGCCCAATACGACCGTGTTCGGCTGCGTGATGTGAATGGGCGAATCGAGGGAATAGTCCCCGGGCGTGAGGAGCAGGTGCTTGCCCTGCGCGAGCGCCGCGTTGAGCGTGGAGGCGGTATCGGTGCCGGGCTTCGCAACGTAGAAGCGATCGATCGACAGCGGACTTCCCGGCGGCATGCCGCCGCCCCAGCTCGACCCCGTGCTGTTGGTCTTCAGGTACGGGACCATCACGAGGTAATTGCCCGCAGAGTCCACGTAGAGAAAGGGCTTCTCGCGAACGACCGGAGTCGCCGGCGCCACGGTATACGGCGGAGACGGCCAGGTCCCCTGTGGGCTCTGGTTGTCGCCGACGAACACCATGTTCCAGTTGGAACCCATCCAGCTCGTGAGGTCGTCGTTCCTCGTGAGAAATTGCTGCTGTACGCCCGCGTCGATCTGCGTGTCGATGACGGAGTCGGAGATGAATCCTCCGCTCGCCCAGTTCTGGCCCGGGAACTCGGTATCGACCAAGGCGATCGATCCTTTGATGTGCGCGCGACGCATCGACGTCCCCTGCGACACCGCCCAGACGTCGGTCCCATTGTCGATGGCCTGAGTCGGTGAGATGGCGAGGTTCTCCACCGTGCGCCAGAAGTTGCACGTGGCGTTGCCGTTCGGCAGCGCGGCCTTCGAACGAACGGCGCCGCTGATGACCACGTCGTCCGGAGACTGGCCCAGGCCGATGACGTGCACGTAATAGCCAACCCGGACGTCGAGCGAGTATTGGCCGGGCTTGAACAGGTACGCGTAGCCGTTGTTGTCGAATTGATCTTGCTCCATCATTCCGTCGACGCCGTTCAGCTGGTTCTGGATCGTGGCCATCGGCGTCGACGGGTCGAAGATCAGCACGTGAGAACCGAGATCGGGCGCGGGGCCGGGGGGACTCGATCCACCCCCGCAGGCGGCCGTCGTGGTCCAGCTCGGAGGACACGCGGGCCCCGGGGGCGCGGCCGAGTCTCCAGGCCCGGAAGGGCTGCCCGAGTCCTCGCGACCGTTGCCGTTACCGTCGCCCCCGGAGCTCGCGTCGCCGGCAGGCGGCGGACGTCCTGCATCCGAAACGGACCCCGCTTCGCCGCCGGAACTCGCATCCGGCTCGCCCTCTGGCCATGCCGGAGCAGGCGACGTCGAACACGCTCCTGCGCCGAGGAGCGCGGCGACACCCAGCGTCGCGGAGATCCTTGCCGAGCTCACGGACCCATTCAACCTGCGCCGAGTCTTGCCGCGATCCATCCGAACCGAGCCTCGCCGGGGCCCGGTCTGCAGCAATCGCGCCGTCATCGTCCCTCGGCGGTCTATGCGGCCGGACGCCGATCACACACTTGGGCAACTCGCGGCGCCCCGGCGTTGGGATGCCACTTTTCGTCCTCTCGCTCGTGACCGTCTCACCGTATTTTTTCCGCGTTTCGCGCAACCAATGTCGACGTCCCCTACTTCGACACGCACAAACTCGTCAGGGTGCCGGCAAAGCTCATGGTCCCGTCGGTGCCGGTGCAAACGTCGGTGCCCATGCGCAAAGGTGGGAGTTGGCCGAGTCTGGAGACGGACGGAGCCGAGCCCGACGCGGCCCCATCCACGTAGACGGTCAGTGCGCCGGCGGCGCGCTGGATGAGGACATCGTGCGGGCGGCCATCGTTGATCCTCGCGCCGGTGCTCGTGAGCGGCGTCCAGTTGGTGCCGTCGTCGGTCTCCGCGGCTAGCAGACCGCCGGGCGTCATGCGAATGTCCCAGTAGACGGCGTGAACGCAGACGGCTCGCTGGTTGACGAGCGCCGCAAACTGGCTCTGCGTGGTCGTGACTACGAACGACACTCGGAAGTCGCCGGTGCCGATGTTGGAGAGATCGTCTGTGCAAACCTGAGCGTCGGCGTCAACGCCGGCGTCGGCGTCGGCGGCGGAATCGGCGTCGGCGTCGACAGCGGCGTCGGCGTCCGCAGCGGCGTCGGCGTCGGCGTCAACGCCGGCGTCGACGTCTGCATCGGCCATGGAAGAGGGCTGCGGATTCGAGCTCGGCGGCAGCTCCGCTCCCACTTCGGTGACGACCTGGCCGCAGCCCTGCGCGGCCGACCCGATCACTGCGAACGCGAGCAGCGCAACCCGACTAGTCCCCGGTCTCCTGAGAAGGACCGTCGTCCCCACCTGAATCATCCCCTTGGGATGTCCCGGCGCCGTCTGCAGCGCCTCCGTCGGAACCGCCCGCACTGGAACTGACTGTCTGCGTGATCCAGGCTAGCACGCAGGCGACCGTTGCGTCATCGAGCATGCTGCCGAGCGGCATGCGCGCGCCGAAGGGAGGCATCGCCGTCAACTTCGTGTACACGACGCTGCTAGACGGCGAGGACGGGTCGATGAGCAGTCCCTGTCCCTCGGTGGCCATCACACCGACGAGGCGCTGCGCGACGCCGGGCGACTGCAAGTCGAGCCCTTGCACCTTCGTCGCGGAGGTATGACAGCCCGCGGTGGTGCAGTTTGTCTCGAACACGGCGGTCGGGACGTCCGGGCAGTTGTTGCTGGACGATCCGCTGGATCCACCCGAGCCCGCGCCGCTCGAGGACGGGCCGGTGTTGCCGCCGTCGAGGTCGATGAAGCGGGCGGGATCTTCGAGGGTACCCGGGCAACCTACCATGGAGGCAAGGGTGCCCAGGAGAGCGAGGGGCAGCGTCCAGCGTGCCAAAAAGGCGGCCGGCGTTCTCGGTGACAGCGAGGGCGCGATTCGCGAGGGGTGGTAACGCATCTTGTTTCGGAGCTTCCCTATGTCAGTGGGGAAACATGGCATCGTCGATCACGTGCCCTTCCCGGTTGCCCGGGTGGCCCTGACCGGCGGGCGCCGGCTACGCTGTTCCCGATAATGACTCGATGAGCCGTGCAAAGCCAGGGCCGACGTTCAAGTTCGTGGCCACGATCGGCCGTACGTGGCTTCTCTACACGGTCGACGTACCGGAACGCGTGAGCCGTGCGCTGGGGGCGGCAGGGAAGATCCCCGTCGTCTTCACCGTGGGCGCGTCGACGCCGCGCAAGACGACGATCACGCCGCGCGCGGGCGGGGGACACCGACTGCACGTCCACGGGGAGTCGCGACGCGAGGTGGATGCGAAGGAGGGCGACCGCGTGAGGATCGCGATCTGGCGCGACCTCGACCCCGCGGGGACGCAGCCGCCGCCGGACCTGGCCGATGCGCTGCGCGAGATGGACGCCCTCGACGCGTTCCGCGGGATGGGCCCGGCCATGCAGCGCGAGCTCGTCGCGTACGTCGAGAAGGCCAAGCGCGAGGAGACCCGCCGTAAGTACGTCGCGCGCGTCGTCGAGCGGGCGCTTGCGGAGCGCGAAAGGCGCCTCGACCGCGAGGCCCGCCAGAGGTGAACGCACCTGGAGGCCGCGGCGCGGATTGCGCTGCGACCGCCGGCGCCGCATGTTCGGTCGCATGCTCCCTCAATCGGTGCTCGTCCCGCGAACGTGGAACCTCGTGGCAAACGCCTACGCGGCCGAGATCGCCCCGACCTTTTCGTCGTTCGCCGGCGACGCGCTCGCTTTCGCGCGCGTTCGCTCGGGAGAACGCCTGCTCGACGTGGCGACGGGACCGGGCACCGTCGCGCTGGCTGCGGCACAGGCAGGAGCGCGCGTCTCTGCGATCGACTTCTCGCCGCAGATGATCGCCGAGCTGCGCGCTCGGTTCGAGCGGCAGGGGGTCGCGGAGATCGACGCACGAGTCGGCGACGCCACGGCTCTACCCTACGAAGAGGGCGCGTTCGACGTCGCGGTCTCGATGTTCGCGTTGAACCTCATCGCAGATCGGTCGGCCGCATTCCGCGAGATCCATCGCGTCCTGCGGCGAGGCGGGCGCGCCGTGGTCGGTACGCCCGGGTCGTGGAGGAACGAGCCGGCGTTCGCCGACATCCGGGCCATCGTTCAGCGCGCTCTGCCCGAGCTGGACCTGGACTTCGATTTTCCGCTCGCCGAGCCGGCGGAGCTCGTTCGCGAGATGGCCGCGGCGGGACTCGGAGAACTCGAGACCAAGACGGTCGTGCGTTCGTTGGCGTTCCCCTCGATCGCGGTCGCGTGGGGGACCGCGAGCCGCACGGGAGCGCCCATCGTCGCGTTGCGCGACGCGATGAACCAGGAGCGCTGGTCTCGCGCTTCCGAGGCGATCGTTCGCGATCTCGAGCGTCGATTCGGCTCGGGGCCCCAATCGATCGAGCTGTCCGTGAACATCGCGCGTGGACGGAAAGTTTGACGCAGCGGCGTCGCCGCACTCGCGGGGACGGTCACCGACAGGGCGTTCCACGCGTCGGTCTTCAGATTGGAGATCGATTGCCAATTTCCGGTCCACACCATCCGCCCGAGTAGCCTTGTTGAGCGTACGGCTGGATCCACGAAGGCCGCTGCCCGAGGGCACCCACACGTGGAACGTGACCGTGGCGCCCGCGGGCACCGCCGGCGCCTGGACGAATACCTGCTGCGTGCCCGATCCGCTCACGCCGACCGCCAAGGACTGGGCCCCGCTGAACGCTCGGGCGGCGGAAGCGGCGACTCCGTCGATCATTCGCACGGCTCTTCATGAAGAGCTGCCCGTCCGAGTACGTGTCGTTCTGATAGGAGCTCTGGCATCCCGCTCCGGGGCCAAAGAGCAGACCGACGACGCCGTCCCGAGCCTTACCGCCACTATTGCAAACGTCGAGGTGGTTCGAGTTGCCGAGCGGAATCTGCCAGAGCACCCATCGCTTTCCCGCTTTCTGGTTCCACAGCTGCAGCCACGCCGCGTAACAACGGGTTTCCCGTATTGCCTTGCCACTTGCATCATCACTTTGAAGTCGGCGAAGTAGTCGGCCATCGTGGCGGCCGTCTGCACTTTGGTAAGAAACTGGCTCTCGCCGCCCCCGGTTCGCCGTTCATCACGTAATAAGCGACGCGCGGCAGGTACCCCTCCGAGCCGCTCTCTTTGAGATAGTTCAGGCCCCAGCTCCCGCCGCACGTCTTGTCCCAGCCCCAGTTCTACACCCAGCCCTGGTGAAATACGTGTAGCGCACGTCCCAGGGCACGCCGCTCCGGGTCATCCACGTCTCCCCGGGGCTCTCGTCGAGTCCGACCAGGAGGCGCTGCGGAAGACCGCCGGGAATGGCTCCGCCGGCGGTCACGGCAAGGCGGAAGCTCCCTGCGTTTGCGTCCTTTCCGCGCCAGGGGCACTGCAAGCTGCGATCACGACGTACGCGGCGAGGATTGCCCATGCTGCCCACCTGTGCGGGTTCATCATACGACCTCCGGCGGTTGGAGTTTTCGGGCGCTCCGGCCATGGCCGCGCGCGCCCTCGCGACGCCGATTAGGGCGCCATTGAATTGGTCACCATACAAATGACCTGCGAGATCGCGATCTTCTGAGTCGCGGGGGGTTGTCCGGGCGATCAGGAAATTCGACCGACCAGCGTCGGTCGCATCGATCGCATCAGCCGACGGTCGAGCCAGCCCGGCACGGCCTTGGCCTTCTACTCGGAGTACGTCGCCGCCACGCCGCGCACGGCGTCGCGGCCCGACACATCCACGAAGGAGGACGCCATGAAGCTCGTCCAGGTCACCCGCCTTGCGGCCATCGGGATCGCGGTATCGACCACCGCCGCCTGCGCAGCGAATTCCAAGTACACCGCGGCCCAGCGCGCGGAAGCCCGTGCGGACGAGGAGCGTGAGGAGGCGCGCGAGGCTCGGGCCGAGGCATACAAGGCACGCCAGGAAGCGGCGCAAGCGCAAGCGGATGCACAGCGTGCGGCGGACGCACAGCGTGAGGCGGAGCGCCGCGCTCAAGTGGCCAACGAGCGAGCGGCAGAGGCGGAGAGGCAGGCGAGCCCTCGCTGGCAGCGGAGGGCGGGAGTGAGCGAACGACAACCGGAGAGGGCCGTGCTCTTCGCCGCCGGTAGCGCAGACCTTTCAGGCGACGCGCGGGCCAGGCTCGACGAGGTGAGCCGCGCCATCCGTGATCGCGGCCGGGGCGTGGTAATCGAGGGGTACTCGGACGATACGGGATCGGAGTCGGCGAACGTCAGCATCTCGCAGCGGCGCGCGGACGCCGTCGCCGACTACCTCGTGCACAGTGGCGTTCCGCGGGAGCGGATCTCGACGCGAGGCCTGGGGTCTCTCAATCCAGTGGCCGCCGAGGACACCGAGCGCGGGAGAGCACTCAATCGGCGCGTCGAGATCCTCATCCAGCCGTGAGGTCGAGATCTTCATCCCAGCCGTGAGCAAGCGGCTGGTCTAGCGTACGGCGAGATTCGCACGGATGACTCGCCGAACGAGGTCCGTCGTCACGCCGTAGGTGATGTGAGCGCCGAAAGCCTCCGCATGGGAGCTGAGCGGATAGTGCGCGGGGCTCTTGGAGAGCCGCAACAGCGGGACAGCCATTTCATCGGCGGCGAGCCATAGCGCCGACCCCAAGGCCAGGCCGCGGTCGCGGCGCAGCCGAGGGACGAGCTCCGCCAGGAGCCCGTAAAGGCCGCCGCTCAGCGCTCCCATCGCGAAGTGGACGGCCGGCCCTGCGACTTCCTTTTCGTCTTTGGTGAGGCCACGGCCGAGGATCTTCCGGGAGACGGCGGACGCGGCCCGGACGGTCGCATCGTCGTCGGACAGCGGCTCGGTCTGCGCGGAACTCCTCTCCTTCAGCCGTGCGATGGCGGACCAGTAAACGTCCATGGCCCACGCACCGACAACCCCGGCCAAGGCGCCGGCCAGGGTTCCCATGAGGGCCGAGGCCCTCCGCCGACGGACTCGCATCCGCCGTGGGGTCGCAAAGAGCGCGCCCCGGTCGAACCGGCTGAGTGGGGGAATTGGAACGAGGGCCGAGCGGTTGGAGACGCGCGATGCGGGCCCCAAACCTCCGCAGGTCGATGGTCGCGCTCAGCGCAACGCTCCTGCTCGTCGCCTTGGTCGCTTCGCTGGCGCTCATCGTTCTGACCTCGGTTCTGAGCCGCGAGATGACCGCCGTGGGCGTCGCCGACGCGCAGATGCGCGCGTCGCTCCGGACGAAAGTCGCGCTCCTGTGGTACGCGCGGCAGAGCGATGTGGCCGCTTCCGAGCGGTCACCGGCGGCGTTGGCGGAGCGTGCGAGGGCCGAGTCGGACCTCCGCTCGGCGCTCGCCGACACGGTTCGGCTCGGCACGGCGCAGCGGGCGGTATCGCTCGACAACCTCGTGCGGAAGGCGAGCGAATACATCGATCTGCGCACGCAGCTCGATGCGGAAGGGCTAGCGCTGGGGGCGGTTCTCGACCGATCGACGCCGCCGCTCGAGTCCGTGTTCGCCGATCTTCAACGGCTCGTGGACGCGGACGACGCGTGGGCCCGAGCGGCGAAGGAGTCTGCTCAGCGCTGGGCCGCCGCGGCCCGCGTGCTCGGCGTGTGCGCCGCGGCCTTGCTCATCTGGGGATTCGTCGCGGTCGTCGTAGGGACGGCAGTGCTGGTCGAGAGGCCCATCCTTTCGCTTACGGGCGCCATGGTCCGTTTCGCCGCTGGCGAGCCCACCGCGCGCACGGAGCCGCGCGGTGCGCTGGAGCTGCGCCAGATGGCGACCACGTTCAACGGCCTCGCCGACCGCCTGGTCGCGCACGACCAGGATCGGCTCGCGTTTCTCTCCGGCGTCGCCCACGATCTCCGAAACCCGCTGTCGGCGGTCCGCTTCGCGATCGATTCTCTCGGGCGCGGCACGCAGCCACCCGACCCCGAGAGAGTCGCACGCACGCTGCAGATGGTCTCGCGTCAGGCCGAACGGCTCGATCGCATGGTGGGGGACCTGCTCGACGCGACGAGGATCGAAGCCGGTCGCCTCGAGCTCATACTCGAGACATCGGACTTGCGGACGCTCGTCGATAACGCCGTGGAGTTGTTTCGGCCCTCGACGACGGCGCACGAGTTCACCGTGGACGTACCGGCGGAGCCCATGGTCGTCCGGTGCGACCCTGCACGAATCGAGCAGGTGCTCAACAATCTCGTCAGTAACGCGATCAAGTATTCGCCCAACGGGGGCCGCGTCACGGTCGCCGCCGCGGTGCAGGACGACGAAGCGATCGTCGAAGTGGCCGACGAGGGGATCGGCATCGCCACCGAAGACCGCGAACGCATCTTCGAGCCTTTTCGGCGCACGGGCCCGTCGCGCGAGCTCGTCCCGGGCGTCGGTCTCGGGCTCTCCGTCGCGCGCAAGATCGTACGCGCTCATGGCGGTCGTCTGGAGGTCGAAAGCGAGCCCGGCAAGGGTTCCACGTTCCGCATCCGTTTGCGCGGCCCCACCGGACCTATGGCGTCGGCATGACCCAGATGCCTTCGCTGCCCACGGCGCAGAACGTCAGCGAGTAGACGAGGCGGTTCCCCGCCGAGGTGAAGTAAAGGCCGGGGTCGGCCTGATTGACGAGGAGCGTAGGCGTGGGGGACGCGGCCGAGACGTCGATGACCCGGATATCGGCGATCCCCTGAGCGTCGAGCCCCACGTTGGGAACGAAGCCGTCCTCGTAGACCACGCGCGCGCCGGTCGTCGCGAAGCCTATCCACATGCGCGACGCGACTTTCACGCCGGGTCCGCCGGACGTCGGTACGACGTGCAGGTCGCCGGCGCCGTTCGCGGCGTTGTCGACGTAAAGGACGTGGCTCGAGTCTGCGGTGAACGAGCTCCCGTAGAATGTGCCCGTTGGAGTGCCGAGGATCGTGACCGCAGGAGCGGGCGACGCGGCCGACGCGACGTAGATGTCGGCGTTGCCGCTGTTCGGGTCCATCGTCTTGGAGGCGAGCACCCAGCGGTCGTCCGGCGACAGCGACGCCACGCTCTGGAAACCGCCCGACGCGACGACGCTCGGCTGGTTCGGCGACGCCATGGGATAGCGCTTGATGGCGCCGTCCGTCGTCACGTAAATGGCCCCCTGCCCGTCATGCGTGAATATCGAGGACGGGCCGCCGGTCGGGTCGACGAGCGTCGTTGCGCCGGTCGTCGCGTCGGCCAGCATGAGCCCTCCGGACGTGTTGTAGAGGATCTTCGTGGCGTCCGTCTGGAACGACATCGACGCCGCGGCCGAGAGCGTCGTCCCGCTTCCGCTCGCGCCGACGTAGAGGGCGAGCGTCCCCACGGGGATCCCCGTCCCGCTCGGCGCCGCCGTGCAGTAACCGAGAATCACGCTGTTTCCGAGGAACGAGACCTGGGGAATGCACCCCGGCGTCCAGTAGATGCCGCTCGCGAGCCTGGTCTTGCCCGAGCCGTCGGTGCCTGCGACGTAGAGGTCGGCCGTAGAAGCGCTCGCGTCGTCGAAGTACACGACCTTGGTGCCGTCGGCGCTCGAATCGGCGGCGCCCGCGAGCGATGCTCCCGCGAGGGGATGGACCCCGCGTGCGGCGGTCCACACCTGCAATGCGCTGGCGACCGTCCCGTCCTGGTTCAGGCCCGTCCAGTTGAAGACCGCCTTGCTCGCGACGCCGGCCGCCCCCTCCGTGCGCCCGATCGACACGGGCGCGCCGCCCACGGCGGGGACAGCGGAGAGCGCCTGCGACGCCGTGTCGACATAGACCACTTCGTCGTCGTCGGTGATGCCGAGAATCGATGCGGTCGCCGACTTCACGAGCTGCGTCCCCTTCGGCCCGGCGCCCCCGTCAATGCAGCTCACGCCGCCGTCGCCGAAGGCGCCTGCGTCACCGCCGCCGTCTTCGCCGCCGATACCGGTGGCAGTCGCGTCTGACGCCGCGCCGCCGTCGCCGTTCGCCGAGGACGTCGGCGCCGATCCGTGCCCGCTGCCCCCGCCTCCGCACCCCACGAGCGCGGCGCTCGCCGCGGAGCCCACCCAAGTCCGCCACGTCATACGTCCAAAGATCGATCGCACCATGTGCGACTCGATGGTGACCGCGGGCCCGAACGTCCAGCCGATCCGCCACGCCACCGAGCACGCTCAGCGCGGCGTGTGTGCACGATCATTTCCGCCGCTACAGAGTCGTAGCTCGCGGGGAGCGTCACGGGCTCACGGATTGTTCCCAGACGACGACCTCGTTGTGTCGGCTCGCGACGAAGCTGACCCCGCCGTCGTGGGAGACGACGATCGCCAGACCCCGAGGATGTTCGTTGACGAAGCGGAAGGCCGCGCGGTGGCG
>CALKVG010000289.1 GCA_937998045.1 uncultured Myxococcales bacterium | reverse complement strand
CAGCGGACCGTTGCTCCGGGACGGCGGGCCGTTGATCTCGGACAGCGGACCGTTGTTCTTGAACAGCGGTCCGTTGTTCTTGAACAGCGGTCCGTTGCTCTAGGACAGCGGGCCGTTCCACTATATCAATGGCCCTCTTCCCGCTATCAACGGTCGCCCTCCAAGGAACAACGGTCCTCTTCGTCGCGGCGTCCGCGAGTC
The DNA here is from genome assembly GCA_937998045.1 of uncultured Myxococcales bacterium. GTDB lineage: Bacteria > Myxococcota_A > Polyangia > Polyangiales > Polyangiaceae > Palsa-1150. The sequence goes on along the minus strand of CALKVG010000289.1, from coordinate 9,135 downwards.
ACGCAAGGAGATCAGACCGCGTCGGCCTCGTCCCCCTCCCCTAGTTAAATCGTCTCGCGCGCGATTCGGTCTGACTCTTCCGGACGAATCATCGAAAATAGGTGCGAGCCCATCCCACGGACCGCGCCCGCGATGCCGCGCGCTGCGTCGGCGATGAAGTCGCCGGAGTAGATGGCGCTCGGCATGACCTCGCATTCGGCCCAGCAGCCGGGGCATGCGTCGACCCACGCGCGCGACGTCCTCGCCTTGGCTCCTTGCCAGACGTCTTCGAGCGATTGGGTTGCGAGATTGCCGACCGTCTCGGTGTTGAACTGGCAGACGGGGACGCTCCCGTCGGGGAGCAGGCGCACGTGGCTGCGCAGGGCGACGCACGGAGGGCGCGGCATCGGGTTGGCGCCGCCCTGCAGCCGGGCCAGAAGGCCGCGAAGGTAGTAACTCTTGCCGATGCGGCGGGCGACGCTCTTCATCCCGGACACGCGCGCGAGCTCCCGCTGCACGAAGCCGACCACGTCCGCGCCCGCGAGCTTCGGGTGAAGCGGATAACCTGCGGGGACGATGAGATGCTCGGCGCGCTTGCCGCGAAGCTTGATGCCGTACATCGACGATTCGGCGTAGGCGAGCACCGACTGGACGTCGATCCCCCGCGGCAAGAACTCCGCGCGCAGGCGGTGCGAGTCCGCGAGAGACTGCGCCGAGATCACCGTGTGGTTCACGCTCACGTCGATGCCGAGCGGCTTGCGGAGCGCGGCCAGCCGGCGGACGGTCTCCATCGCCGTGTCGAACGTCACGTCCTTGCCGCGGTTCGCGTCGTGCTCCTCTCGATGGCCGTCGAACGAGACCATGAACGCCAGACGGCGCGGCGCGGAGTAGCGCTCCGCAAGCTCGACGACGCGGTCGGTCAGCGACCCGTTCGTCGTGATGTGCAGGACGCCGGGGCGAGACGCCCGCGTCACGGCCTCGGCGATCTCCAGCAGGTCGGTGCGGAGGAAGGGCTCCCCGCCGGTGATCCGGACGACGTCGAGGCGACCGAGCTTGGCGAACACGCGGCCCGCGTCGGCTGCCGAGAGCTCGCTCCCCGGCTTCATCCGCCACGAGTCGCACATCCCACAACGCGCGTTGCAGCGGAACGTGACGAGGTAAGTGCACCAGGCGGGGTGCGGCGCTCCCCCGCGCCGATTCTTCAGGACGGCGCCGGCGAGCGCCGCGAGGCGCTTCACCACGCCAACCGCCATGCGCGCTGCGCCTGACGCCGGCGCTGCCGCTCGCGTACCAGATCGCGCGCGAACCCCTCGACGGCGCCGAGCGCTTCGACGCGCCCATCGCGCACCGCCCGCCGTATGGAGTCGCGGAATCCGTCCTCCCGCGCGAGAAATCGCTCGATCGCCGCGCTGTCGATCTCCGTATGGCCCACCTGCATGCCGACGCCGAGGCGCTCGACGGCGGCCGCGTTGAGCCGCTGCTCGACGGTGTGCTCGGGCATGACCAGCATCGGCTTGCCCAGCCATATCGCCTCGCCGACGAGCTGATTCCCGGCGGTGCTGAAGACGGCCCGGCAGCTGGCCAGGTCCTCGAGGAACGGCTCGTTCGACGGTACGCGGAAGTCGAGGTTGCCCTCGATGCCGCGGTACGGGGTGCCGTACACGACCACCGGAAAGCGGAGCGCCTCCAGCGCACGCCGTACGCGCGGCGTGAGCTGGTACGCCCCTTTGTTGAGGTACACGAGCAGGTGATCGCCGCGACGCGCCTGCCGCTGCAGGACCTCCTGACGAAGGAGCGGGCCGACGAAGCGGATCCGCGGATCGTGCGGCCCTGCCTCGTAGAAGCTCGAAACGATGATGCGGTCGGGTCTTCCCATGAGCGAGCGGTACGCCGTCACGTCGCGGAACGAGCGAAGCCGGTCGTGCCACGGAATGGCGGGCCGGCAGTACGCGAGGATCCCGAAGTGGTCGAAGCTGATACGCGGGATCCCCAGGCGTGCGGCCACTGCGTGAGTCCAGGGCTCCGCGTCGCAGATGGCGACGTCGGGCGCGAGATCGCGGACGAAGCGCTCCACCTCGCGATAGCTCGGACCGCGCCAGGTGAGGTCCTGCACGTGGCCGAAGTTCTCGCCGAACGTCCGCGACAGCGACCGGCGGCCGTCGCCGCCGTACTCGTAGCGCAACGTCGGGATGCGAACGGCAGGACGGGTGGGTGCGATCGCGTCGTACGCGTCTCCGCCGGCCAGGACGGTGACCTCGTGTCGACGACAGAGGTCCGGGAGAATGCTGAGGGCACGGGTCGCGTGGCCGCGCCCGTAGCCGAACACGCCGTACAGGATTCTCACGCCCTATGTACTTATCGAAGGAGAACGACCGTTCAGCGGCGTCCAAGTGACCTTTGCGTTGCGTTCGGAGAGGACGCTTCCTCCTCACGCGGCGAACCGCGCGGCATCGGCCCGTTTGAGCTCGACGCCGAGACCCGGTCGGGAGAGGTCGGGCCAGAGCGCGCCCGAGCGCGGGACGGGCGCTCCGTCGAAGAGCATCTGCTCGATGCGCGCGTGATCGTGGAAGTATTCGACGTGAATGAGCCGCTGGCTCGCGCAGGCGACGTGGGTGTGGAGCGCAGGGGCGCAGTGCGCGGACAGGGGCGTGCTGAAGGCCTCGCAGAGGGCGTCCGTGCGCAGGAAGTTGGAAAGCCCGCAGCGCGTCGCGTCCGCCTGGAGGACGTCGACCGCCAGCGCGGCGAGCATGTGGCGGAAGTAGTGCAAGTCGTAACCGTACTCCCCCGCAGCGATGTCCATTCCGCCCGGCGCGCGGTCTCGCAGCAGCCGGAGGCCTTCCAGGTCGTCGGACGTCACCGGCTCCTCGAACCATACGACGCCGATCTCGCGAAAGGCCTCCGCGAGCTTCAGCGCCTGCGTCCTATCGTAGGCGCCGTTCGCGTCGACGAAGAGCGACGCATCGCCGATCGCCCTGCGCGCGACGCGAACGCGATGCACGTCGCGCGCTGGATCGCGGCCGACCTTCATCTTCACGCGCGAGAAGCCGGCGGCGACCCAGCTGCCCAGCTGCTCCGCGAGCTTTGCGTCGTCGTACGACGTGAACCCGCCGCTCCCGTAGGCGGGCGCGGCCTCCCGACGCGCGCCCAGCAGAGTCACGAGCGGCATCCCCAGCACTTTCGCCTTGAGGTCCCACGCGGCGGCGTCGACCGCGGCCATCGCCATCGACGCGATGCCGGGTCTGCCGAGGTTGCGAATCGACGTGGACATGGCGGCCCACAGCTCGGGGATCGCCATGGCGTCGGCGCCCTGGACGACCTCGACGAGCTTGCCCCGGATCACGTCCGCCGTGGCCTTGTCGGCATACGTCCAGCCGAGGCCGACCTGGCCCGCCGCCGCCAGTTCGACCAGGACGACCGTCGTCCGGTCCCACACCATGGTGCCGTCCGATTCCGGCCCGTCGGTCGGCACGACGAACGTCGAGACGCGGACCGTCTCGATGGGGGCCTTCGCGGAACGCACGACCGAGCCTACTCCGCCTCCCCTTTCGTCTTGCGAGCCACTCCGGGGAACATCTGCTCCATCGCCTGGCGGATGAAGCCGCCGCGGTCGGGATCTCCGGCGAGAATCGACGACGTGAACTCACGCGCTTGCTCGAGCGTGATGTGCGGCGGAAGCGGCGGCACGTCCGGGTCGACGTAGGCCTCGTACACGACGGGGCGGTCGGCGGTGAGCGCCTCCTCCCATGCACCTCGTACCCGCTCGGGCCGATCGACGAAGATGCCGCGCAGGCCGAGGGACTCGGCAAACTGCGAGTACCGCACGTCCGGCAGATCCTGGGATGCCTGGAACTTCGCGCTCCCGGCCATGACTCGCAGCTCCCAGGTCACCTGGTTGAGATCGCGATTGTTGAGCACCATCACGACGAGCCGGGGGTCCTTCCACTGCTTCCAGTACTTCGAGATCGTGATGAGACCGTTGATTCCGTTCATCTGCATCGCGCCATCGCCCACGAGCGCGATGACGGGCCGATCCGGATAGGCGAACTTGGCGCCGATCGCGTAGGGCACGCCGCACCCCATCGTCGCGAGGTTGCCGCTGAGCGACGCCATCATCCCTTCGCGCAGCGTCAGGTTGCGCGCGAACCAGTTAGCGGCCGACCCGCTGTCGCTTGCCAGGATGCATTTCTCGGGCAACTGCGGCGACAGCTCGTGGAAGATCAGCTGAGGGTTGACCGGATTCGCGCCCGTGCGCGACCGCTCGGCGATGAGAGCGCGCCAGTCGCGCATGCCGTCCTCGATGCCGTGCTGCCACGCCTTGTCCTTCTTCTCGTCCAGCAGCGGCAGGAGACAGAGGAGCGTTTCCCGCGCGTCGCCTACCAGATTGAGCTCGGTCGAGTAGCGAACGCCGAGCATTCGACCGTCGATGTCGATCTGGATCCCGCGCGCGCTGCCGGGCTTCGGCAGAAACTCCGAGTAGGGGAAGCTCGTCCCCACCATGAGCAGCGTGTCGCACGTCTGCATGATCTCCCAGCTGGGCTTGGTGCCGAGAAGGCCGATCGGTCCGGTGCAGAACGGGACCGTGTCCGGGATCACCGAGATACCGAGCAGCGCCTTCGCGACGCACGCACCGGTCCTCGTCGCGACCTCGAGGACTTCCTTCGTGGCGCCCTTGGCCCCGGCGCCGACCAGCATCGCGACTCGCCTGCCTGCGTTGAGGACGTCGGCCGCTGCGCGCAAATCGCGCTCGGTAGGCACGACGCGAGGGACGCTGTACGCGATGCTTGACTGCGCCGTGTCGTGGGCGTGCGGAGGCGTCTCCACCGCTTTCGCCATCTGGATGTCCTTGGGAAAGATGAGGCACGTGACGGTGCGCTCGCACCGCGCGATGCGGAACGCGCGGTCGATGACGTGACGCACCTGGACGGGGCTCATCACCTCGTGCACGTACTCGCGCGCCACGTCCTTGAAGAGGCTGTGAAGGTCCACCTCCTGCTGGTAATCGCTGCCCATCGCGCAGCGAGCGGCCTGGCCTACGATGGCGACGACCGGCGCGTGGTCCATCTTGGCGTCGTAGAGGCCATTGAGGAGATGGATCGCGCCGGGACCGGACGTGGCCATGCACACCCCGACCTCGCCGGTGAACTTCGCGTGCGCGCACGCCATGAACGCCGCCAGCTCTTCATGGCGGGCCTGTACGAACTCGATCTCGTGGGCGTTGCTCGCGAAGGCCGCCAGGATGCCGTTGATCCCGTCGCCCGGATAGCCGAACACGCGCCGCACGCCCCAGTGAGACATGCGCTTGAGCAGAAAGTCCGCGACTGTCTCCGCCATGCCTGAACTCCTTTCGGTGTGCCGAGCGCGCGCAGGCGTCTCGCCCGGCGACCGCTGCAACCGATGTACCCGGCCGGGGTGACGGCACGCCTCCGGCCTGGCCGGAGCGTGCTCGAAACCCGAGGGGAGCAGACCTTGCTTTGCGTGAAGGCATGTCCACACGCATGCCTTCCGCGGCGGAACCGTTGATCGAACCGCAACGCCTCATGCGGGGCGCCGAGCGGCGCGACAAGGAGATGGCCGCCGCGGGCGTCGATGTCCGCCACCTCGAGCGCGTCCTGCAGGAGAGCGTACAGGGAGAGGTGCGGTTCGACGCGGGAACCCAGGCGATGTACGCGGTGGACGCGTCGAACTACCGGCAGATCCCGCTGGGAGTGGTCGTCCCGCGAACGCGCGACGACGCAATCGCCACGGTCGCGGCGTGCCGCGCATTCGGGGTGCCCGTCGTGTCTCGAGCGGGGGGAACGGGCCTGGCGGGCCAGACGGTCAACACGGGGATCGTCCTCGACTTCTCGAAGTACATGCACCACATCCTCGAGTTCGACCCGATCGGGCACTCGGCCGTGGTGGAGCCGGGCGTGGTCTGCGATCAGCTCGACCGAGCCGCGAGCCCGTTCGATCTCGCGTTCGGCCCCCGGCCGGCGACGCACAGTCGTTGCGGGTTCGGCGGGATGCTCGGCAACAACTCATGCGGATCGTACGCGCAGATGGCCGGCAAGGCCGTGGACAACACCGAGGCGATGGAGGTCTTGCTCTACGACGGCACGGTCATGCGCGTCGGGTGGATGACGGACGTCGACCTCGACGCCGCGGCCGCGCGACCCGGTCGCGAGGGCGAGGTGTACTCTCGGCTGAAGGCGCTGCGAGCGCGGTACGGCGGCCTTGTCCGCGAGCGATTCCCGAAGCTGCCGCGGCGCGTGAGCGGCTACAACCTCGACCAGCTCCTGCCGGGCGACGACGGCAGGTTCAACGTCGCGCGAGCGCTCGTCGGCAGCGAGTCCACGCTCGTCACGATCCTGAACGCGAGAGTGCGGCTGGTCTGGAATCACCCGGCCCGCGCTCTGGCCGTCCTCGGGTACGAGAGCATCTACGAGGCGGCCGACCACGTCATGGAGATTCTCCCCTTCGGCCCCATCGCCCTGGAGGGCTTCGACCAGGTGCTCCACCACAACCTCGAGATCAAGCGCGGTCGGCCGACGATGTACATGGAGCAGCTGATGCCGAAGGGGCGCGCCTGGCTCTTCGTCGAGTTCGGCGAGCACACGAAGGACGAAGCGCGCGACCGCGTCGAGCGCATGCTCGCGCGCCTCCGGAGCCTCCCAGCGGCGCCGATGGACGTCGCGGTCTACCAGGACGAAGCCAAGCGAAAGCACCTCTGGAAGGTGCGCGAGGGCGCGCTTGGCGCCGAGTCGTTCGTTCCGGGGAAACCGGACACCTGGCCCGGCTGGGAGGACAGCGCCGTGCGTCCGGAGTCGCTCGGAGCCTACCTGCGCGACCTCCGCGCCCTCTACGATCGCTACGATTACCACCCCGCTCTGTATGGCCACTTCGGGATGGGTTGCGTGCACTGCACCGTGGGCTTCGATCTCTACACGAAGCCGGGCGTCGCGAAGTATCGTGCGTTCGTGCAGGAGGCCGCCGAGCTCGTCGCGCGCTACGGAGGATCGCTCTCCGGAGAGCACGGCGACGGGCAGTCGCGCGGTGAGCTCCTCCCGATCATGTTCGGGTCCGAAATCGTCCAGGCCTTCCGCGAGTACAAGTCGATCTGGGATCCCGCCCGGAAGATGAATCCGGGGAAGGTCGTCGACGCTCGTCCGCTCGACGCGGACCTCCGGCTCGGCGGCGACTACCACCCGTGGGAACCGAAGACCCACTTCCGCTTCCCGGAAGACCACGGGAGCTTCGCTCACGCGACGCTCCGGTGCATCGGCATCGGCCAGTGCCGGCGCACCGCCGCCGACGGCGCGCCCGAGGACGACGTCATGTGCCCGAGCTACATGGTCACCCGGGAAGAGCGGCACACGACGCGCGGGAGGGCCCACCTGCTGCACGAGATGCTCGTGAAGGGCCCCATCCGCGGTGGATGGCGCGATTCCGACGTCAAGGAGGCGCTCGACCTGTGCCTGTCGTGCAAGGGCTGCAAGGGCGATTGTCCCGTGAACGTCGACGTCGCGACGCACAAGGCGGAGTTTCTGTCCCACTACTACCGCGGGCGAATCCGGCCGCGGTCCGCGTACGCGTTCGGGCTCGTCGACCAGTGGTCTCGCATCGCGTCGCTCGCGCCCGGCCTGGTGAACCTCCTGACGCAGATGCCGGGGGTCTCGGCGGTCGCCAAGCTGCTGGCCGGCATGCCCCTCGGTCGGCGGATTCCCGCGTTCGCACCCGAGACCTTCCGGGACTGGTTCGCCCGACGCCCGCAGCGCAACCAGGGCGCCCGCGAGATCGTCCTCTGGGCCGATACGTTCAACAACTACTTTCACCCGGACGTGGCCAAGGCAGCGGTCCGCGTGCTCGAGCACGCGGACTATCGCGTGACGGTCCCGGAGGGACATCTCTGCTGCGGCCGCCCCCTCTACGACTACGGCTTTCTCCCGATGGCGAAGCGCTACCTCGAGCGCGTCCTCCGCGCGATGGCGCCGCACATCGAAGCGGGCACTCCGATCGTCGTCCTCGAACCGAGCTGCGCCTCCGTGTTTCGCGACGAGCTCCACGGCCTCTTTCCGGATCGCCACGAAGCCGCAAAGCTTCGCCGTCAGGTGAAGCTGCTGAGCGAGGTCCTGGCCGCCGAGGAACGCGGGGGAGGCCGCTACGCGCCGCCCCGTCTCTCGCGCAAGGCGATCGGTCAAGGCCACTGCCATCACAAATCGGTCCTCGGGTACGACGACGAAAAGCACCTCCTCGAGCGGATGGGCCTCGACTTCGAGCTCCTGGCGTCGGGCTGCTGCGGCATGGCTGGCTCGTTCGGCTTCGAGCGCGGCGACAAGTACCGTGTCTCTCTCGCCGCGGGCGAACGCGTCCTCCTGCCGGCGGTTCGCTCGGCGGAGGCGTCGACCTTCATCGTCGCCGACGGGTTCTCGTGCAGGACGCAGATCGAGCAGGGCACGCATCGCGGCGGGATGCACGTCGCCGAAGTGCTCGCGCTCGCCCTGGACGAAGGAACGGGCGGCCCCGATCCGTCGGCGCCGCCGGAGCTCCGAGGAATGCTCCAGCGTAGAGCGGAGATCCGGCGATCGATGCTGCGCGCGGCGGCGGGCCTCGCCGCGGTCGGCGCGGCGCTCGTCGCGGGCCTGTGGATGCGAAAGGAACGCAACGGAAGCAAGGCTCGGCGATTCAGGGCGCTGTTCTGACGGGCCACTTCGAAGGCGCGCGGCTGGCGCGGGGCGCGAGCGAGCATCGCGCGTTCTCTCCGCTCCGGCCGCCCTCGTCTTGACGCAACGTGTCCGGTGTCCTGGCGATCTGCAGTCAATATCCAACTTGAACTTTCATTCGTATTGCCGCGAGACGGCGCTCCGATAGTCTTCGCTCGACTGGGTTTGCTGCGCAGCGTGCACAACGCCCTTTTGGAACACCAATCTCGGCTACGAAGTAAGGAGTTTGTGGATATGAGCCACACGACGTTGCGAGGGTCTGCGCGTCTCGCGTCGACCTTGTTGCTGATGGGAGGCGTGTGCGCCGGGTTCGCCTGCGCGGGCAGCCCTGTGGTTACCGACTCGAGCGACGGAGGGAGCACGAGCGGAAGTAGCGGGAGTGGAGGGAGCGGGGGCACGAGCGGCAGCGGCTTCGGCAGTAGCTGTCTCTTATACACATCTCCGAGCCCACGAGACA
>CALKVG010000288.1 GCA_937998045.1 uncultured Myxococcales bacterium | reverse complement strand
GGCGGCGCGCCCACGAGCACGCAGCTCGATTGTCCGGCTGCCGACGGCGAGACGGCCCTCGACATGGACATGGTGAGCGCCGCTTGCCCCGACTGCAGCATTCTGCTCGTGCAGATGACGGACGCGACGCAGGGGCCATTCCCGAAAGACTTCGTCGCCGCGTCGTCGACCGCCGCCCGGCTGGGGGCCGTCGCGACGAGCATCAGCTTCGGAGGCCCCGAGGAGGGAGGAGAGCCCACCGGCTACACGACGCCGGGGCACTTGGTCGTCGCGGCTTCGGGCGACACGGGCTATCTCCTCGAGGGATCGTTCGGCGGCGGCCGCGCCCCGAGCTACCCGGCGTCGGCTCCGGACGTCCTCGCGGTCGGCGGGACGCTCCTCCAGAGGCGCGGCGCGACGTACTCCGAGGTCGTGTGGGCCGACCGGACGGGATCGACCGGTAGCGGCTGCAGCACCGAGTTTCCGATGCCCGACTTCCAGGCGCGCTTCGGCGCGGGCCGCTTCGGCGCGTGCGGCAAGCGCGCGTCGGTCGACCTCGCGGCGGCATCGAACTTCAGTCCGGAAACGCGTGGCGGCGGCATCGCCACGTTCGAGTCGCACCACCAGTGGGTTCCGATGGTGGGTACGAGCGCGTCCGCGCCGCTGGTTGCGGCCATCCTGACGCGCGTCGGGATCGCCGCCGAAGCTGCGAACGACCTGGGGCTCGTGTACGCGAACCTGGCCGCATTCAACGACGTGACGTCGGGGACCGACGATCAGGAAGGCATATGCTCCGCCGGGGACGTCATGTGCACCGCAGGACCCGGGTGGGACGGACCGACGGGGGTGGGGACGCCGAACGCGGCGAAGCTCGCGGCGCTCGCGCGATAGCGCTCCGCGACCCTCGACCCCGACCGCGACCGCGACCGCGACCGGACTCCGAGGTAGGATTCGCCCCACACGAACGTGCGCATTCACCTCGTCGACGGAACCTACGAGCTCTTTCGCGCGCATTTCTCGCGAAGGCCGGAGCACCGGGACGCGATCGGGAACGACGCGAAGGCGACGGTGGGGGTCGTCTGGTCGATGCTCGCCCTGCTGCGCGATCCCGAGGAGCGAGTGACCCACCTCGGGATCGCGTTCGACAACCCGATCCGCTCCTTCCGCAACGATCTCTTCGCCGGCTACAAGACGGACGAGGGGATCCCGCAGGACCTTCTGCGGCAGTTCGATCCCGTGGAGGCGGCGATACGCGCCATCGGAGTCGTCGTGTGGTCGATGAAGGAATGGGAGGCCGACGACGCGCTGGCGACGGCGGCGGCCCGCTGGGGCGGCGAGGTAGACCAGGTGCGGATCCTGACGCCGGACAAGGACCTCGGGCAGTGCCTCGTGGGTGAGCGCATCGTCCAGATCGATCGCATGCGCAAAAAGGAGTGGACGGCGGCGACCCTCCAGGTGGAGCGCGGCATCGCGCCCGAGAGCGTTCCGGACTACCTGGCGCTCGTCGGGGACACGGCCGACGGCATTCCCGGCATTCCGGGGTTCGGCAAGAAGACCGCGGCCGCCCTCCTCGCGGAATACGGGCACATCGAGCGCATTCCGCCGCGCGCGGCGGACTGGCGCCCTGCGCTGCGAGGCGCGGACATCCTCGCGGCCACGCTCCAGGAGTCTCTCGAGCAAGCGCTCCTCTACCGCCGTCTCGCGACGCTGGTGCGCACGGTCCCATTGCGCGAGTCAATCGACGATCTCCGCTGGCGGGGGGTGCCGCGCGAAGCGTTCGACGCATGGTGCCGTGCGGTTGACGCTCCGGATGATCTGGTCAGGCTCGCGGAGCGTACTAGCCAATAGCCGTCTCGCCGCCGTTTCACGGTTCCGGTCGCGCCTTCTCCCTCCCCTCCGTCAGGGGGAGCCGAAGCGGACGAGCGGCGCAGCGACCCACGTCGGACTTTCGGCGGCAAGGACCTCCGCGTAGTCGACGAGGTGCAGTTCGAGCAGCTCGGCCGGCGTGCCGTTAGCACGCGGGCACTCTCTCCCTGCAGGCCGATCGCCCGCCGGCGTCCCGGCGCGACGTGGAAGGCAGGCGAGGACGGGCCCGTTGTCGCGGAAGTCGCTGCGGACGGCGTTCGCGAGGGCGGCGAAGTCGGCGAAGCGCCCCTGCGCGAGAAGCGCGAATTGCTTCGCGATGCAGTCGCGCGCCCACGCCCATGTGGACTCGTCGCGCTCGAACAGGCGCTCGCCCTCCGGCGTGCCATAGCCCGCTCCGTGGTGGATGGGATCGGTCGTCGCGACGACCGGCATTCGCGCCGCGAGCGCCGCGAGATCCTCGATTCCGGGAAGACTCGCGGGATCGTCCCCGACCAGGAACGGGAAGCGCGCGAGCACCCGGGGTGCGCTGCGCCCCTCGCGCTGGGCGGCGAGCCGAAGGAGGACCTCGAACGCGTCGAGGGAGAACTCCTCGGCGCAGAACGCGTCGCTCGCGTCGTGGACCCGTCGCAGCGACGCCACCGCGTCGCGATCTCCAGCCCGCGCCCGGCGCACGAGCTCCGCGTCGCGCGCGCGCGCACCGTGCAGCACGCCCAGCGCGAGCACCTCGCTCGCGCCCGATCGGACGACGGCCCGAGCAACCGCGGCCGTCAGCTGTCCGCTCATGGATGCCAGAGTGTGGGGAAATACCAGCGCGCATTTCGACGTCGCAGGCTCCAGCTCGGGTGCTGCGTCGAGTCGCTGTGCGAGGCCGATCTCGCCGAGGCGTTCGCGTTCGTCTGCATAGAAACGCTTCCACTGCGCCGCGGTCTTCATTGGCGGCGACCAATCTATCCGCGTTGGCGGAAAAGTCTTCGATTGCAGCGGAGAGCTCGCGGCCATTCGCGCGGCACGGATTCTGAAGATTCGTTCGTCGCCATGTGGAATGCATCGACAAAAGCCGGTCTTTCGCTAGTGCGGGATGGACTCACTCCCTGGATCGACCCGTCCTGGATCGGCAGCGAGCCGCTCCTTGAGGTCCTTGCGATCCTCGCAGTGGTTGTCGCCATTCTCGCGTACGTCGGTGTTCTCCTTGTACGACGCGCGCCGCGCATCGTCCCGAGTCGCGTGGGGGTCCTCGTCCGCGTGCGGCGGTGGCTTCGCCTCCCTCGTAGCGCGAGGGAGAGCCTCGTCGTGGCCGGCATCACGTGCGCCTCCGCGGCGTTCGACGCGGGGTGCTCCTCGGACGACTCCAGCTTTCCGCCCAGCGCCGTGCCGGCATCCGACGGCGGTGGCGGGTGGCCGGGCGCAAGTTACGGCGGCAGTTCCGGCGGCTGGGGCTCGACGTCGACGAGCGGCAGCACGAGCAGCGGCGGCTCCGGCGGTTGGGGGTCGACTTCCACCAGCGGCAGCACGAGCAGCAGCGGAAGCACCGGAAGCAACGGGGGCACGTCGAGCAGCGGGAGCACGTCCAGCAGCGGCAGCCCCGCCGACGGCGGCACCTCGAGTTGCATGCCCGCGGCGAGCTTCAACGCGGCCGTCTTCCAGAAAGAGATCGCGCCGATTCTCTTCGGCGTCATCGACTACAACACGCCGGGGCAGGCGGGCACGGACGGCGGCTGCGCCAAGGCGCGCTGCCACGGCGGCACCACCGGCAGCGCGCTAGAGCTCAAGACGACCAACACCGCCGAGCAGAACCTACAGAGCCTCGCGTGCTTCATCGATGCGAAGTCGCCGAGCCAGTCTCAGCTCCTGCTCTGTCCCCTGAACTTCCCCGGCTGCAAGCACTACCCCCACCCGGGCGCGGGCTACTTCAGCGGACTCAACGACCCGAACTACACGCGCGTCGCATCGTGGCTCTACGGCGCCCTCGGTACGAGCAACCCCTTCGACTTCGCGTACTTCGTTCGACAGATCAACCCGATCTTCGATGACCCGACGCTCGGCGGGTCGCAGACCGGCAACCGCACCTGCTCGAACACCCAGAGCTGCCACGGCGTGAGCAGCCCGACCGGCGTTCCCGCCAACGGGTCGGACTTTCCCATTCTGCCGGGGGCGGAGACGACGAGCGACCTGAAGGCAAACTACTGGGCCGCGGCGAACCTCATCAACTTCTACCTGCCTCAGGGCTCGCAGCTTTTCCTCTTCCCGACGAATACGATCGCGAGCCAGGCCTCCGTCCAGAACCCTTTCACCACGGGGTTGGCGCACCCGGGCGGCGTGAACTTCGCCGCGAACTCCATCCAGGCGAGCGAGATCCTCTCGTGGGCGACGGGCCTGCAGCCCGATCCGAACACCGGCGCGCTCCTCAACTGGCTCGCCGCCGGGCCTTACTCCGCGCAGACGATCACGTCGCAGACGCCCGCCGGGAACGAGGCGACCATCGCACCGAAGATCTTCGACAGCAACAACGTCGGCGGCCAGTGGGACGCGCTCGTCTCGCAGCAGGCCAACATCGATCTCTTGCAGCAGTTCCCGGCCGCCGCGCAGACCGAGGCGCGCGTCGTCTACGCGGTCGCGTACGTCGCGAACGCCACCGGCAACGACCTGCAAGCCAACCTGACGATCGTCACGCCGAACGCCGCCGAGGTGTTCGTCGGCGGCAACACGGTAACGCTCTTCGGCAACAACGGGCAGAACCAGCAGACGACCGCGTCCGCCGTTCTCCCGTCCTTCTACACGGCCCAGAAGTCGACCCGCGTCCTCGTGAAGCTGCTGCAGGCGGCGACGGACCGGAACTTCAATTTCCAAGTCTCGATCACCGATCAGAACAACCAGCCGTTCTCGAGCAATCAGCTCATCGTTCGCCTCGACGGCAACGGAGGTCTGTGACCATGAAGCGCCGCAATTCCGTCCCGACTCTCGTCCCCGCGTTCTTGCTCCTCGGAGCAGTCGGCGCCGCGGGCGCCTGCGGGTCGACCGACAATTCGACCCCGTACATTCCGCCTCTGGGCCCCGTCGCCAGCGGGATGCCGACCGGCAGCGCGCCGCCCTCGATGCCGCCGACGCCGACGCCGACGGGGACCACGCCGACGCCCCCTTCGCCGACCGGGCCGAGCGGAGGAATGACTCCGCCGGCGCCGCCGTCGACACCCCCTGCCGTCGCCCAGTACCACCGCGGCTCGCTGACGCCGCAGTACGAGCTCCTCCCACAGTCGAGCTATGGCAACTTCAACACGATCGGCGGCGTCCAGGACACCGACTTCGAGTCGCAGAACGTGACCGAGTCCGCCTCGGCGAAGATGTCGGAGGTCGCCGCGCAGATCGCCCAGGACAACGGCTCGATGGTCCCGCCGACGATCATCGCTTTCGGCGACCAGAGCCGCGCCGGTCTCATCCCGTTCCGCGGCGAGCCGACGGACGTGAAGTTCCTGAATTTGAACGGGCAGACGAAGCTCTACGCGGTGCTCGGTGGCAGCATCATGACCCCGGGCAACGAGATCGCGGTCGTCAGCTCGCAGAACAACAAGTTTGACCTGACGACGCGCGTCGTCGTCGGTATTCGTCCTCAGCGAATCGCGATTCACCCCGACAACCTGGTGTTCGTCTGCAACCAGTATTCGAACTACATCTCGGTCATCGATCCGCGGACCGACACGATCTTTCAGAGCGGGAACAAGCCGGTCGAGATCCCGACGCAGTACTACTGCTCCGATCTCGCCTTCGTCCCGACGAACCCGGCGGCGCCGAACCCCGACGACCAGTTCCTCTTCGTCGCCAACCGGTGGCGCCACAGCGTCATCAAGTACCACCTCCTCGTGACCCGCGACGCGTCCAACGAGCCCTCGGGCATCACCATCCTCGATCCGCCGAACGGCGACCCCACGCAGGCGTACGTCGGGATCGAGACGACCGGCGTCGGTCCGAACCCGCTGCGCCTCTCTCTGTCGCAGCAGCAGGACTCGGTGTACGTGGTCAACGGCAAGGGCGGCGGCGTCGCTCGTGTGCAGATCGGGCTGCCCGGACAGCCGGACGTCGTCAACGGGTACGCAAACATCAACGGGCCGTCGATGGACATCGTCAACATCAACGACCTACTCTACGTACCGACGACGACGGTCGACCGCGGCCTCCTCTCGAAAGACCAGCCGCTCCCGAGCCAGGTGCTCGCCAATCCGGTCATCGTCCAGGGCCTCGACAACCAGCCGCACGTCGCTCACCCCGGCGCGATGTTCGACAACACGCGGAGCTACAACTTCGAAGATCTACGCAACGGCCTGATGCAGCTCGACTTCCAGCTCGGCTCGAACCTGTCGTTCGTCTTCTTTACGGACGACAACTCGTCGGAGCCGAACTTCCAGGCGCAGCAGAAGGTCCTCTCCGGCTCGCTGCCGACGGCGGTCGTCCGATCCGCCGACGGGTCGAAGATCTTCCTCGCGCATGGCGGTTCGGACGTCGTTCAGGAGCTCCTCGTCAACACGGCCGCCCAGCCCTTCACGCTGACCGAGCAGCAGGGGCTGACTTTCGCGACGCAGCACCGCCCCTACGCCCTCAGCCTCAACGAACAGGCCAACCAGCTTTACGTCGCCGACTTCGGCAGCGACATCGTCGAGGTGTTCGACACCAGCTCGGGCAAATCGATCGCCCAGATCGATCTCGGGTACGCCCAGCCCACCTACCCTGCGACGCCAGTCGAGCAGGGAGAGTTCTTCTTCTACAACACTCCGTGGTCGAACAACGGTCGCAAGGCGTGCGCAACTTGCCACATCGACGAGCTCGACACCGACGGCGTGGGCTTCTCGAACGGAGCTACGGCGCCGACCGAGTACCACCAGGTGAAGCCGAACCACAACCTGGCGGACACGCCGGCGTACTTCTGGAACGGCTCCTTCGGGAACGGCAACTACACCTCGCTCGCCTTCGCGGCCCAGACCAAGGACAACTGCGAGCTCGTCGAGTTCGGCCTCATCGAGGGGCCGGGCTCGGATCCCACCACCCGGGTCGGCGATCCGAACAACTTCACGGCCAATCCCCAGCTCGACGTCCAGTGCCGCCCGATCGACGGCAACGTCCCGGGCGAGGTGCAGAACGCCGCGCAGATCGCCCAGATCGTCAAGCAAGAGGCGGCCGTCGAGGACGCTCGCATCCTGCAGATCACCGGCCAGACCTCGCGGCAGGCGCTGGCGCGCCTCGTCGACGTCTACTCGGTGGCCAACAACCGCCTCCCGCCCAACCCGCAGCGGTTCCTCTTCGAGAACAACCAGCTCGCGCAGGCCGGCATCGACGCCATCAACAAGGGCGAGCAGGTATTCACCGCTGCCGGATGCGTGAACTGCCACAGCAACACGGCCACCGACGCCTACGGTCAGAAGATCTACACCGACCAGCGCAACCACGGCGGTGGGGCGGACTGGGTGCAGCGATTCGTGAGCGCGTATGGCGACGATCCGCGCATCACGACCGTCATCGGTTCGATCCCGCAGACGATGACGCAGGCGGCCATCGTGCAGTCGACGCCGGATCACGAGATCAACACGCACGTCGTGCCGATCGACTTCTTCGTGCCGTTCTGCTTCGACGTGACCAACTGCCTAGAGTTCGACGATCCGCTCGCGGTGTTCACGAACAACAACAGCCAGAACCCGGAGTTCACCGAGGAGAGCCGCCGCCTGACGTTGCTACTGAACGTGAACCTCGCCGATCCCGATCGGCAGTTCGTGCCCGGCAACGTCTTCGTCGCCCCGCAGATGAACACGCCGTCGTTGCGCGGTATGTGGACGCAGGCGAACCTCTTGCACCACGGCCTGGCGCGTAGCATCCGCGAGGCCGTCCTCGCCCCCGGGCATCCCGCGCTCAAGCCGGGCGAGAACGGCTTCGCGATCGATCGTTTCGGCAACATCGACGTTCACGGCGTGACCTCCATGCTCACCGCCGACCAGGTCGAGCAGCTGGTCCAGTACGTGCAAACGATTCAGTAGGAACGAGAGCTCGCGAGAGGAACGCGCGGTGACCGGGGCCGTGTCGCCGTTTCGGTTCAGGGCATCGCGACGTCGCGCGTCCCGTGCTCCACGCCGTCGCGCAGGAGCGTCGCCCGCAGCTTGCGCGTCCCCGGCGGCGGCACGACGCGGATGCGCACGTCGGAGTCGCCGGCCTTCGCCGGGAGGACGAGGTTCGCGCGATTCCACGTAGCCGCGAGGTTGGCCCGCGCCAGCGAAGCGCGCCACGGCCAGGGCGAGGGGAGGGGAGGGTCAGGCTCGATCGCGACACGCCACGCGCCCTTCAGGTCGTCGTAGCGGTGAGGCTTCGTGTCCGTGTACGGCGCGAGCGCCAGGTACGTCGCTTCGCCCGAGAACGCAGGCCCCTCCGCGTTCGCTACCGGCGTCTGCGTGGGCGTGTGCGCCGGCGCGCGCACGTGCAACGTGACGACGATCGTTCCGTCGGGCATGCCCTCGACGTGCGCGTCGCTCACCGTCGGCTCCTCCGCCGGCGCGAGCACGCGCCCGTCCGGGGCGAGCCGCAGCGACGCGTCCCGGCACGGCGCCCGCTCGCCGTCGGACGCGAACGTCGCGCACGCCCCGCAGTGGCAGCCGTCGCAAACGGGGAGCTCGGCGTCCCCCGAGAGGCCGTGCTGCGCCCGCAGCCACTGCTCCAGCGTGATCTCCGCCGGAGTCCCGGGGCCGCTCGCCAGCCACGCCGCGTGAAAGCGCTCGGCGGCCTCGGTCCCCAGGAAGCGCAGGTGCCAGGGCTCGTTCTTGTACCCCGTCTTCGGGTCGATCGGCACGGGATGGTCCCGGCGCGTGTTGCAGCGCGAGCCGTCCTTCCGGTCGTCGGGGTTGATGGGATAGGCGACGACGAACCCGAACCTCCAGGCGTTGTCGTCGAGCCACTCCGCCCCGCGCGTGCACCCGAAGCCGTCGCGGAAGACGGGCCCCTTCGCCGCCCACTCCTCGGTGAAGAGGTCGATCGTCGTCCCGAGCTGATGCTGGCTGTGTCCCGGGAGCGCGCTCTGTTCGGTCGCTTCGCAGAAGCCGGCGTGCGCCTTCTGCGCCCAGCCGGCGAACACCCAGCACTGCGTGAGGAAGCCGCGGTACGCCGACTCCACGCGCCCGGGAATCCCCTCTGCGCGCATCCCCTCCAGCAGCCGCGTCAAGCCGGCGTGCGCGTCGCGCCGCAGACAGGCGTGCGCCGTCTCGCACTCCGCCGCCCGGCGCGGCTTGCCGTCTTTCAGATCGATCAGATCCCCGGGAATGTAGGTCGGCGGCAGCGCCCCCGTGGGAGAGCGGTTCACCAGCGCGAGCGGATCGTTGCCGTCGACGAACGCGACGCGCGTATCGGACGCCGCCAGAAACGACCGGTACGGCCCGCCCGCCAGCATGTCCGGGCACGTGTACCGCTCAATCTCCGTCGGCGGCCCAAACGGAAACGCCGCCTCCTGCGTGCCCCCCTCACCCC
>CALKVG010000287.1 GCA_937998045.1 uncultured Myxococcales bacterium | reverse complement strand
CGCCAATACCATGTCTGCTCTCCGTAACGCCAAGCTCGTGTGCACCCTGGGCCCCGCGTGCGACTCCCTCCAGGGTCTGCGGGACCTCATCGACGCCGGAATGGACGTCGCCCGGTTCAATTTCTCCCACGGAACGCACGCGGAGCACGGCGACCGTCTCGCGCGCCTGCGGCAAGCGTCGGAGCAGCAGAACAAGTCCGTCGCCGCGCTCCAGGACCTCTGCGGTCCCAAGATCCGCACCGGCACCTTCCCGCGGAAGTTCGACCTTCCAGGCGGCTGCGACGTCACCCTCGTCGAGGGCGATTCGTCCGCGGACGAGCGGGTCATCCCCATCAACTACGAGGGGCTGGCCGGCGACGTTCGCGTCAACGACCGCATTCTGTTCGACGACGGGCGCCTCGTCCTGACCGTCCTCCGGGTCGAGGGCCAGTTCGTGCGCGCGCGCGTTGATCAGGGCGGCGGCATGCGCGACCACGTCGGCGTGCACCTCCCCAGCAAGACAATGCGCATCTCCGCGCTGACCGAGAAGGACAAGCAGGACCTCGTGTTCGGCCTCTCGAGCGGAGTCGACTACATCGCGATGAGCTTCGTGCGGCGCGCAGAGGACCTGCATACCATCCGCGAGGTGTGCCTCGCCTGGGGCGCCCCCACGCCGGTCATCGCGAAGATCGAGACGCCCGACGCGATCGAGAACCTCGAGAGCATCGTCGCCGCGAGCGACGGCGTCATGGTCGCCCGCGGCGACCTGGGCGTCGAGTTCCCGCCCGAGCGCGTGCCCGTCATCCAGCGGCAGATCCTCGGCATGGCGCGGCGCGTCCGCCGACCGGTCATCGTCGCGACCGAGATGCTGCAGTCGATGACGAAGTCGACGCGACCGACGCGCGCCGAGGCGAGCGACGTCGCCAACGCCGTCTACTCGGGCACCGACTGCCTGATGCTGAGCGGCGAGACGGCCACCGGCGACTATCCCACGATCGCGTGCAGCATGATGAGCCGCATCGCTACCGAGGCGGAGATGAGCCCGTTCTTCGAGCAGGCTCCGTACCTCTCGCGGGCCACGAGCGTCACCGAGGCCATCGCGCGCGGTGCCTGCAACACGGCGCGCGAGATCGGCGCGAAGTACATCGTCGCGCTCACCGAGAGCGGGTCGACCGCCATGACCGTTAGCCTCGCGCGGCCGCACGTGCCCATCATCGCGTACTCGCCCAACGCCAAGACGCGACGGCGCATGTCGCTCTACTGGGGCGTCATCCCGCGCGAGATGCCCGCTTTGCACGACGCCGACCAGCTCGCCGACTGGTGCTCGGGCGACCTCCTGGCATCGGGCTATTGCTCGCCGGGAGAGCGCATCGTCCTCGTGTACGGAGCCCCTATGGGCGTGAGCGGCAGCACGAACAGCGTCCGCGTGCACGTCATCGGCTGACGCGAACGGACGCGTGCCTCTACCCGCGCCCCCGTTCCCGGAGGTCGCGCTTCAAGACCTTGCCTGTCGGGTTGCGAGGCAGAGCGTCGACGAACACGACGTCCCGCGGGAGCTTCGGTCCCGCGAGCTTCTGCGTGCACCACGCAATCACCCCTGCTTCGTCGAGCGTGCTCGGGCAGCGCCGTACGACGAAGGCGCGAACCCGTTCTCCCCACTCGGCGTCGTCGACGCCGACGACGGCGGCCTCGACGACGTCCGCGTGCGCCTCGAGCACGGCCTCGACCTCGGCGGGGTACACGTTGACGCCGCCGGAGATGATCATGTCGCGCTTGCGCCCTTCGATGAAGTAGCGCCCGTCGCGATCGCGCCGCGCGAGATCGCCGACGCTGAAGAAGCCATCGCGCATGCTCGCGCGCGTCGCCTCGGGGTTGCCGTGGTAGCCGGCGAGGAGCAGCCGGTTGCGGACGTAGAGCTCCCCCACGTGGCCGGGAGGTACTTCGCGGCCTCCGTCGTCCAGGAGGCGAATCTCGTTGCCGGGCAGTGGTTTGCCGATGCTGCCCGGCGCCGCGCGGAGATCGACCGGCTTGGCGAGGGTGACGAGGCCCGTCTCGGTCGCGCCGTAGAAGTTGAAGAGGATGTCGCCGAAATGGTCCATCGTCCGCAGCGCGAGCGGGCCCGGGAGGGGCGCGCCGGCCGACACGATCACGCGGAGGGAGCGTGTATCGTGCGCCGCGAGGGCCTCGGGCCCGAGCGAGAGGATGCGGTGCAGCATCGTCGGGACGACCGCGGTCGTGGTGACCCCGAAGCGCTCGACGTACTCCAGGAACGCCTGCGGGCGGAACTCGCCCACCAGCACGCAGCAGCCGCCAAGGACGGCGGTCATCGAGGCGAAGGCGTAGGCGGTCGAGTGGTAGAGCGGGCACGCGACGAGGTGCACGTCGTCGGCGCGCATCGGTGTCTCGGCGATCAAGTCGAGGACGGCGAAGAGCGCTTCCTTGGGGAACTTCCGGACGGCGCCCTTGGGCTTGCCGGTCGTTCCGGAGGTGTAGACGACGACCGCCGCTTCCCCGGGCGCCGTATCGCGCGGGGCCGGGTCGGCGGGTGTGAGAAAGTCCTCTTCGTACCGGTCGCAGCCGCGAAGCGAGGCGCCGGAGCCGCCGACGGCGACGTAGCCCGCCGGGGGGATCGTAGCGATGGTACGCCGGGCCTCCTCGACGACCGGCCACAGGTCGCGCTCGAAGACCAGCGTTTTCGCGCCGCTGTCGTTGGCGACGAACGCGAGCTCCGACGCGGTCGAGCGCCAGGAGACGCTGACGGCGGCCGCGCCGATGCGTCCCGCCGCGCCCTGGAGTTCGAGGAACTCGGGGCGGTTCCGCATCATGAGAACCACGCTCGACCCGCGCCCCATGCCTCGCCGCTCCAGGGCCGAACCCGCCCGGTTCATCCGCTCGTTCAGCTGCGCGTAGGTCATCTGGTGGACCGGGCCCGAGGGCGCGCCGGGATCGCCGCCCGGCCCGGTCGGAGCGTCCGCCTCGACCCATCGGAGGGCGACCTTGTCGGGCGAATTCTTCGCGTGAAACTCGTAGACCTGCGAGGGCCCCGGCGAAGGCGCGCCGATCGTCGCCAGCGCCGCGCGCAGTCCCGGGAGCGTGAGCTCGTACGCGATGCCGGTCTGCCGCGCGATGCGTGCGGCGGTACGCACCCGGGTCGGCGCCAGAAGCGCCGCGGCAGAACGGGCGGTACGAAGGATTTGCCGGAAACCGTCCATCATCCGAGTCCTATCGCAGGATAACGCGTGATAGCTTCGAATCAGGCATGCCCCCGCCGTCCGAAGAAGACGACGTCACGTTCAGCGACCGCCGCAGCTCCCCGCGCCACGCGATCACGCTGCGCGTCGACTACAAGCGCATGAATACGTTCTTCGCCGACTACGCGAAGAACATCTCGAAGGGCGGCACGTTCATCCGGACGAGCAAGCCACTCGATATCGGCACCGAGTTCGTCTTCGTGCTCTCGATCCCCGGGCAGCCCGACCAACTTCAGCTGCGGGGAGAGGTCGTCTGGACCGTGGAGGAGCAGGAGGCCGACGGGGATCACCCGGCGGGCATGGGGATTCGCTTCCGGTTCGCGCACGAGTCGGAGCGGACGAGTCTCGAAGGGTTCGTGCAGAAGCTCATGTCCGAGAAGCTCGGCGGGCACGTCGCGGAGAAGCTGCTCGGGAAGAAGTAGGGCTCGAGTCCCCCCTTCAAGGGCGCCCATTTACCATCGCGACCTCCGGCCCTACTTTCCTGGGCATGGTTGCTGCAGCATCTCCCCTTCCCCTCGACCTCGAGGACGAGATCGACCGCCTGAAGAAGGAGCGCAACGCCGTCCTTTTGGCGCACTACTACCAGGACAGCGAGATTCAGGACGTCGCCGACTTCATCGGGGATTCGCTTCAGCTGGCGCAGGCCGCGGCGAAGACGAAGGCCGACGTCATCTGCTTCGCGGGCGTGCACTTCATGGCCGAGACGGCGAAGATCCTCAACCCCGAGCGTACCGTCGTCCTGCCCGACCTCGAGGCGGGTTGCTCGCTGGCGAGCGGCTGCCCCGCGGATCGCTTCGCCGCGTGGGTCGCGAAGCACCCGGGCGCCGTCGTCGTCAGCTACATCAACTGCACCGCCGAGGTGAAGGCGCTCTCGGACTACATCGTGACGTCGTCGAACGCCGAGAAGATCGTCCGGAGCATCCCCGAGGACCGCACGATCCTCTTCGCGCCCGACAAGAACCTGGGCCGCTACCTCGAGAAGAAGATCGGGCGCGAGATGGTCCTCTGGCAGGGGAGCTGCGTCGTCCACGAGACGTTCTCACTACGCAAGCTCGTGGGACTGAAGGAGCGCCACCCGGGCGCGCTCGTCATCGCGCACCCGGAGTGCGAGGAGCCCGTGCTCGCCCTCGCCGACTACATCGGGTCGACGACCGCGCTCCTCAAGTACGCCGTGTCGTCGCCGGCGAACGAGTTCATCGTCGCGACCGAGAGCGGCATCCTGCACCAGATGCAGAAGGCCGCCCCCGTCAAGACGTTCCACGCGGCCCCGCCCGACGCGAACTGCGCCTGCAACGAGTGCCCCTTCATGCGAAAGAACACGCTCGAGAAGGTGTACCTCTCGCTGCGCGACCTCCGCCCCGCGATCGAGATGGACGCCGCGCTGATCGAGCGGGCGCGCAGACCGATCGAGCGGATGCTCGCCTTGTCGTGAGGGCCCGTCCCCCGATCGCGAGCCGCGGCTGCGCAGGCTATCGCGAGCGGCCGCCCGGTCGCATCGGCGGCGGCGGCTTGTTCGGCTCCGGCCGGCGCTGGGGCATGCTGCGGATCTCGGTCGCGTCGTCGAAGTTCGTCAACTGCGGCGACGACTTCGGCGCGGCGGGCGAACTGTTGATGAGGACCTCTTCGTCGACGACGACGGCGATGCTGTCGTCGGACGCGGCCGCTGCCTGCACGGTGGTCTCTCCCGGCGCCTGTGGAGGCATCGACCACGCGGTGTCGTCCACGGG
>CALKVG010000286.1 GCA_937998045.1 uncultured Myxococcales bacterium | reverse complement strand
GAGATTTCTGCCTGTCTCGTGGGCTCGGAGATGTGTATAAGAGACAGCCCGCGGCTGGCGGACAAGTACAAGAGTGAGGTCGTTCCGGCCCTCACCAAGCAGTTCAACTACAAGAACCCGAACCAGGTCCCGCGCCTCCGCAAGATCGTGGTCAACATGGGCCTCGGCGCGGCGGTCGCGAACCCGAAGATCATCGACACTGCAGTCGAGGAGCTCAAGGCCATCAGCGGCCAGAAGCCCGTGGTGACGCGAGCGAAGAAGGCCATCGCGAACTTCAAGCTGCGCGCGGGGATCCCGATCGGCGCGATGGTCACTCTGCGACGCGGCCGCATGTGGGAGTTTCTCGATCGCCTGGTCAACATCGCGCTCCCGCGGACGCGTGATTTCAAGGGCGTGTCCCGCAAGGCCTTCGACGGCAAGGGCAACTACACGCTCGGGCTCAAGGAGCAAATCATCTTCGCCGAGATCGACTACGACCGGATCGACGCGATCAAGGGCCTGAACATCAGCTTCGTGACGACGGCGCGGACCGACGAAGAGGGCCGCGCACTTCTCACCCAACTCGGGATGCCCTTCCGCGCAGCCTGATTCGACGACGAATTTCGGTAGAGGAACTCACCATGGCGCGTGCTTCTCAGTTCGCGAAACTCAATCGAGCCCCCAAGTTTTCCGTGCGCCACCGCAACCGGTGCAAGGTGTGCGGCCGCGCGCGCAGCTACTACCGCAAGTTCGAGCTCTGCAGGATCTGCCTGCGGCTACTCGCGCTCCGAGGAGAGATCCCGGGCGTAATCAAGGCGAGCTGGTGACCCCATGATGACCGATCCCATCGCCGACATGCTCACTCGGATCCGCAACGGTTCGATGGCGCGGCACGACCGCGTCGAGCTTCCGCATTCGCGGCTGAAGGAGCACGTGGCCACCGTCATGAAGGCCGAGGGCTATCTCGACGACGTGCGCGTCAGCGAGAGCGAGGAGCCGAAGGTCCTCACGCTCGTGCTGCGCTACGGGCGCGATCGCCAGTCGGCCATCGACGGACTGCGACGGGTGTCGACTCCGGGCCGACGGGTGTACGTCCGCCACGACCGCATCCAGCGGGTGTGCTCGGGCATGGGTATCTCGATTCTGAGCACGAGCCGCGGCGTGATGACCGACCGCGAGGCGCGCCGGCAGCGCGTCGGCGGCGAGCTGCTCTGCGAAGTGTGGTGAGGCCATGACGACGACCCAGGCACAACCCCAGAACGACGGTATCCGTCAGTCGCGGGTGGGCAAGCGGCCCATCGCGCTCCCGAAGGGCGTGACGGCGGCGTTGAAGGACCGGACGCTCGAGATCAAGGGGCCGAAAGGCACCCTCACGCGCGAGCTCCCGCCGAGCGTCGCGGTGAAGGTCGAAGGGGGGAGCATCTCGATCAACCCGACCATCCCCGGTCGCGACGGCGCGCGCTTCCAGGGGCTCGCGCGGGCTCTCTTTGCCGGCATGGTGAAGGGCGTCGCCGAGGGCTACACGAAGACGCTTCAGCTGGTCGGTACCGGCTATCGCGCGGAAGTGAAGGGCCAGGTCTTGAACCTGAGCCTGGGCTTCTCCCACCCGATCGCGTTTGCGCTCCCGCAGGGGATCAAATGCGAGATCCCCGGCGACTCGAAGGGAACAATCGTGATCCTGACGGGTTCGGACAAGGAAAAGATGGGGCAGACCGCCGCGAAGATCCGCGCGTTCCGTCCCCCGGAGCCCTACGGCGGAAAGGGCGTGCGCTACCAGGGCGAGAAGGTTCGCGAGAAGGCCGGAAAGGCGGCCAAGGCCGGCGGAGGCAAGTAAGCCATGGCGATGCAAATCGTGGGGCGCGAGCGCAGAAAGCTGCGCATCCGCCGGAAGATCAGCGGTACCCCGGAGAAGCCGCGCCTCAGCGTCTTCCGGAGCGCGAAGCACATCTACGCGCAGGTGGTCGACGACGTGGCCGGAACCACCGTGGCGCACGCGTCGACCCTCTCGCGCGACGTCCGCGGCGAGGTCTCGGAGGCGACCAAGCTCGACGCGGCCAAACAGGTGGGGAAGGCGATCGCGAAGATCTTGCTCGGCAAGGGCATCGATCGGGTCGTCTTCGACCGCAATGGGTACCTCTATCACGGGCGCGTGCGCGCCCTTGCCGACGCCGCGCGCGAAGCCGGCCTGAAGTTTTGATCGGAGATCATCATGGCGATCGACGCGAAGTACCACGGCGCCCCCGGTAGCGACCTGCAGATCGACGAAGAGAAGCTCAAGGAGCGGGTCATTTACATCAACCGCGTCGCGAAGGTCGTGAAGGGCGGTCGACGCTTCAGCTTCAGCGCGCTGGTCGTCGTCGGCGACGAGGCGGGGCACGTCGGAGTCGGCCTCGGTAAGGCCAACGAGGTGCCGGAGGCGATCCGCAAGGGCAACGACCAGGCTCGGAAGAACGTCTTCCGCGTCCCGCTCGACGGGGTCACCATCCCGCATCAAACCCTCGGCCACTTCGGGAGCGGTCGCGTCTTCCTCAAGCCGGCCTCGCAGGGAACGGGCGTCATCGCCGGCGGTGCGGTCCGCGCCGTCGTCGAGAGCGCGGGAATCCACGACATCCTGACGAAGTGCCTGGGGAGCTCGAATCCGCACAACGTCGTGCGCGCGACCATCAAGGCGCTCAAGTCGCTGCGCAGCCTCGACCAGGTCGCGCACAAGCGCGGCAAGCAGACCGAAGAGCTCGTCGACGCCTCGCGCGCCGCGGGCCCAGCCGGGAAGCCGGCCAACGTGCAGCACGCTGCTGCCCAGAGCTAAGAAACGAGGGACGGAGGACACCCAATGAAGGCGAAACTTCGCGTGACGCAGACGAGGAGCACCATCGGTCAGCAGCACGCGCATGTCGCGACGATTCACGGGCTGGGCCTGAGGGGCCCTGGCAGTGTCGTCGTCGTAGGCAATACTCCGTCGTTCCGCGGCGCCATCAAGAAGGTGCTTCACCTGGTCCGCGTCGAAGAGGTCGATCATGGCTGATACGTTGAGCAAGCTCGCCAAGCCCGAGGGCGCGACCCGCGACAAGGTGCGCCTCGGTCGAGGCGTCGGCTCCGGGCTCGGCAAGACGGCCGGGCGCGGGCAGAAGGGTCAGTACGCGCGTACGCGCGGCTTCAAGCCCCACTTCGAGGGCGGGCAGACTCCGATTCAGCGTCGCCTTCCGAAGCGCGGCTTCAACAACCCCTTCTCCACCGTGGTCGCCGAGGTGAACGTCGGCGATCTCGAGGTCTTCGCCGCGGGCGCGAAGGTGGACGAGCTGGCGCTCAAGGCGCATGGGCTCGTGAAGGGCCGCTTCGACCGGATCAAGATCCTCGGCAGCGGTGAGCTGTCGAAGGCCGTCACGGTGACGGCGCACGCCTTCTCGAAGACCGCCGCCGAGAAGATCCAGAAGGCCGGCGGCAAGGTCGTTCTCGTCGACGCGGCCGCAAACTCGCAGCCGTGAAAGTGCAGTAAGCCGATAGTCCCATGTCCGCCCTCTCTGCCTTCTCCAACATCGGCAAAGTCCCGGAGCTGCGCAGGCGCATCCTCTTCACGGTGATGCTGCTCGCCGTGTACCGCATCGGCGTGTTCGTCACGATCCCGGGCGTCGACCGGACCGTGATGAACGCGGTGATCCACAAGCAGGGCGGCGGCCTCCTCGGCCTGTTCAACATGTTCAGCGGGGGCGCGCTGGGGAATCTGTCGATCTTCGCGCTCGGCATCATGCCGTACGTCAGCGCGAGCATCATCCTCCAGCTGCTCACGATGGTCTTCAAGCCTCTCGACGAGCTCCGCAAGGAGGGCGAGCAGGGGCAGCGCAAGATCAACCAGTACACGCGGTACGGGACGATCGCCCTCTCGCTCATCCAGGGCTTCGGCATCGCGATGAGCCTCGAGGCGATGAACAACGGAGACACGTCCGATTTTGCCGCGGTGGGCGACGTCGTCTCGCACCCGGGGTGGGGCTTCCGCCTCATGAGCGTGATCACGCTCACGACGGGCACCGCGTTCATGATGTGGGTCGGCGAGCAGATCACGGAGCGCGGCATCGGTAACGGGATCTCGCTCCTCATCTTCGCGGGCATCGTCGACGGCATCCCCGATGGCGTGGCGGGCTACTTCGCGACGAACAAGGGCAACATCCAGCCGCTCAACCTGGCGGCGGTGACCGCGATCGTCCTGGCGACCGTCGCGACGATCGTCTTCTTCGAGCGCGCGCAGCGGCGCATCCCCATCTACTATGCGCGGCGCACGGTGGGACGCCGCATCTACGGCGGTCAGACGGCGCACCTACCGCTTCGCGTGAACACGAGCGGCACCATCCCGCCCATCTTCGCGTCGTCGCTCCTCATGTTTCCCGCCACGCTGGCCAACTTCAAGGTGCCGGGGATGGCCGAGCTGCAGTCGCTGCTGCAGCGCGGGGACTGGGCGTTCAACACCTTCTACGTCCTTCTCATCATCTTCTTCTGCCACTTCTACACGGCCGTCACGTTCCAGCCGGTCGATGTGGCGGACAACCTGAAGAAGCAGCAGGCCTTCATACCGAGCGTCCGGCAGGGCAAGCAGACGGCCGACTACATCGACTACGTGCTCACGCGGATCACGTTCGGCGGTTCGCTCTACGTGGCGGTCGTGTGCATCGTGCCGAGCATCATCAGCCAGCAGTTCCACGTGCCGTTCCGCTGGGGCGGAACGTCGATCATGATCGTCGTCGGCGTCGCGCTCGATACGGTCAACCAGATCGAAGCGCACCTGATTACGCGAAACTACGAGGGGCTTTCCGGCGGCGGCGGACGTACCTCGCGGATTCGCGTGCGCAAGGACTAGCAGCCGATGCGTCTTGTGCTCGTTGGACCCCCCGGGGCAGGGAAGGGGACGCAGGCGAAGATCATCTGCGGGCGATGGCGGATTCCGCAGATCGCGACGGGAGACATGCTGCGCGCGGCGAAAGCCGCCGGG
>CALKVG010000285.1 GCA_937998045.1 uncultured Myxococcales bacterium | reverse complement strand
CCTGTACCTCGCCCGCGCCGGCGGCGGCGTCCTCTTCGCGCTTCGCAACCGCATCCTGGTCCGCATCGAAGCGAGCAACCTGTCGCTCTTCGCCGCGGACTCCTACAAAAACGCCCAGACGTACGCGGGCGGCCTGGGCGTGTATTTCTAGGGGAGGAGAGATGAAGACGGCCTTCCTCGCGTGCTCTCTCTTTCTCTCCGCCTGCGCGACCGTGTCGCCGGAGCAGCGCGCCGTCCTCGCCGACCCGTCGATGCGGTTCGACGCCGAAACGAAGCACGAAGCCCCGCTGCGGCACGCGCTCGACAACCGCGAAGGCTCGATGGGCGGGACGGGCGTCTCCGGCGGGGGATGCGGGTGCAACTGACGCCGGGACGAGCGGTCGTCGCAGCATTCGCGGCGGTGCTCGTCACCGGGTCGGCCCCGGCGCGCGGGCAGGTCGCGGAGTTCGACACGGCGCACGCGGTCTTCTACGAGGCGCCGACGAAGACACACATGTTCGTCTACTCGCCCTCGGTCGACGTCTCGGCTTCGCCCTGGACGTGGCTGACCGTGCGCGGCGGGTGGGAGGCCGACGTCGTCTCGGGCGCGAGCGTCGCGACGAAGGCCGGCGGGGTGTACGGTGCCACGCACACGGCGGACGTCGTCACGACCGCCAGCGTCCGTGACGTCCGCAACCTCGGCCGGGGCGAGGTCACCGTCCAGGGGGACACGACGTCGCTCACCGCGGGCTACGCCTACGGCGCCGAGCACGACTACCGGTCAAACTCGCTGCACGTGAACGCGCGCACCGACGCCCTGCAGCACAACACGCAGTTCGAGCTCTCGTACGCGCGCAACTTCGACCAGGTGTGCGACCGCGTGCAGGACGCCTCCGCCGTCGATCCCACGCAGTGGACCGCGCTCGAGAACTCCACCGGCTGCTTCACGTCGGCGGCCGAAAGGACGACCCGAGACATCGGCATCGACACGTTCGAGGCGAGCTGGGGCCAGTCGTGGACTCCGGTCGTCACGACGCAGCTCACCTACAGCGCGCAGCTCGTCGACGGTTTCCAGAGCGACCCGTATCGCAGCGTCGTCATCGGCGAGGGCATCAAGGCGCAGGAGCACGAGCCGAGCGAGCGCGCCCGCGAAGCGCTCACCGCGCGCGTGGCGTGGTACGTCCGATCGCTCAAGGGCGCGCTGCGCCTCTCGGTGCGCGGCTATCACGATACGTGGGCCATCGACAGCGGCGCGGTCGAGCTCGAGGGCGAGAAGTCGCTCGGCGAATCGCTGCGGCTGATGCTGCGCGGCCGCCTCTACAAGCAGTCGGGCGCCGTCTTCTGGAGCGACGACTACACCGGCGGCGCGCCGCCGCTCGGCCCGCACGGGCAGTACTTCACCGGAGATCGCGAGCTTTCGCCCTTCTGGTCGTGGCTCGGCGGCGCGCGCGTCGTGTGGACCGTGACGCCCACGGCGGGCCGCATCCTCGGCCTCGTGCAAAGCCTGAAGCTCGCGGCCTCCGGCAACGCCACAGGCTTCTCGTACGACCAGTACACCCTCGGGGGCGTCCTCGTCTCGAACGCCGTCGCGTACCTCGCCACGGTCAGCTTGAACGCGACCTTCTAGCTCCGCGCGAGTCGCTACTCGTCCTCGGGGTCGGGGCCGCGCAGGCCGTGCTTCTTGGCCATGTCGTGGAGGTGCTTGCGGTCCATCTTGGCTTCGCGCGCGGCGGCGCTGACGTTGCCGGCGTGGCGTCCGAGGAGCCATTTCACGTAGCGCTTCTCGAACTCCCCGTCGTACTTGGCGCGCGTCTCGCGGTAGCTCTTCCCGGCCTCGAAGACGAAGACGTCGGAGCCACCGCCGCCGGTCGTCGGCAGCGCGACCAGGCTCAGGTCCGTCTGGCCCGTCGCGCGGGCCATGTAGACGGCCCGCTCGAGGACGTTCCGCAGCTCGCGGACGTTGCCAGGCCAGTCGTGCGCCATCAGGCCCTGCATCGTCTCCTGAGCGACCGTGAGCCCTCCGCCGCTCGCGCGCAGCATGTGCTCGACGAGCGTCGGGATGTCGTCGCGTCGCGCGCGCAGCGGTGGCACCGCGATGGGCACGACCGCGAGGCGGAAGTAAAGGTCCTCGCGGAACTTCCCCGCCTGCACCTCGCGCAGCAGGTTGCGCTTGGTCGCAGCGATGACGCGGACGTCCGTCCTCGCCGTCTTGTTGCCGCCCACGCGCCGATACTCGCGCGCCTCGAGCACCCTCAAGAGCTTCGGCTGCACGTCGAGCGGCAGTTCGCCGATCTCGTCGAGGAATACCGTCCCGCCGTCGGCAAGCTCGAACGCTCCGACGCGCGCCGCGATCGCTCCCGTGAACGCCCCGCGCTCGTGCCCGAAGAGCTCGCTCTCGAGCAGCGAGTAGCTCACCGCCCCGCAGTCGACCACCACGAACGGCCCCTGGGCCCGCGCGCTCTCCGTCCAGATCGCACGCGCGAGCACGTCCTTGCCCGTACCGGTCTCCCCCTCGAGGAGCACCGTCGCGTCCGTCTTCGCGATGCGCTCGAGCACGCCGAAGATCGTCCGCATCGCAAGGCTCTGCCCGATCACCGCGCCGAACCACATCTTGTCGCTCGGCAGCACCTCGACGGTCCTCACCGCCGGCCGGAGGACGATCTCGACCTCGCCCACCTTCAGGACCGCGCCCGGGCCGATGACGGCCTCCGACACGCGGGCTCCCTGCACCTTCGTGCCGTTGGTCGAGCCGAGGTCGCGCACGTGTACGCCATCGCTCGCGCGCGTTACCTCGCAGTGGTACCGCGACACGGTGTCGTCCGCGAGCACCAGGTCGTTATCCGGCGCCTTGCCGATGCGCAGCTTTTCGCCGAGCGTCTTCGTCGTCCCCTTCGCGCTCCCCGAGAGGACGACCACGTTCATCCCGGCGCTCGTCGGCGCGGCCCCGACCGCGCGCGTCGCGACCTCGACGCGCTCTTCCTCGCCGCTCATGATAGGCCTCCCGCGCCGCGCTCCATCGCTAGTTCCCCCGGAGCGCGCGGATCCGCGCGACGAGACCCTGGATCACAGGGTCGGGCAAATCGAACTTCGGCATCTTGTTCTTGCCGTTCTTGATGGCGCTCGCGATCTCGTCGTTGCTCACCTTGCCCTGCCAGTCGGCGGCCGTCAGATCGCGCACCTGGAGCATCGGCCCCATCTGCCCGTCGCCGCGGCCCGACGCACCGTGGCAACCCGTGCACTGCTGCCGCCACGTGAGGTCCACCAGCTGCGCGACGTCGGTCCCTCCGCCCGGCGCGCGCTGCGCGGCGGCCTGCGTCCCGCCCTGGAGCTTGTCGTCGTCGGCCGAATGGTGATCGCTCGGCGTCCACTCTCGCAGCGACGCCGCCGACGGCGGGCCGTTGCACGCGGCCGAAGCCGCCGCGACGAGCACGGCTGCGAGTGCGGTCCACCACCGTACGCTCCCAATCCTCGTCCTTCGTTCTGGCTGTGCTCGGTGCTCCACGGCCTGCCCAAGTTAGACTGGGGCTACTGGGCGGCCAAGGCGTCTTGCCTCGAAAAGGAGCGGGGCCTACATTTGCCACAGGCGCAGACCGGTCGGCGTGGAGGCCTTCGACTCGTGACCGTCGGCTCCCTCTTTACCGAGGGCTCCGGACGAGGCCCCGCGACCGATTCCCCGGCTGCGACCTGGGGTAAGCATGTATTCGAATGGAACAGGGCGCGCGCCCCCACCGGCACCGACCAGGGACAAGGTGACCGCTCCGGACGTACGCGCCCGCAAAGGGACCGGGCCGGCTCTGGCCATGGTCACTGCCTACGACTACACGATGGCTCGGCTCGCGGATGCCGCGGGCGTCGATCTCATCCTCGTCGGCGATTCTCTAGGCATGGTCGTACAGGGTCTGCCGAATACGCTGGCGGTCTCCCTAGACGAGATCTGCTACCACGGGCGCGCAGTCGCGCGCGGGGTCGCCCACGCGCACCTCGTCGGCGACATGCCGTTCATGAGCTACCAGATCTCGTCGGCTCAGGCCGTCGAGAGCGCCGGCAAGCTCGTTAAGGAGGGGAGCTTCGAGAGCGTGAAGCTCGAGGGCGGCGAGGAGATGGCCGACGCGGTCTGGCGCATCGTCCGTGCGGGCATCCCCGTGATGGGCCACGTCGGGCTCACGCCGCAGAGCGTGCACGCCCTCGGCGGCTTCAAGGTGCAGGGGCGCGGCGAAGGCGCCGCGGCGCGGGTCGTCGCCGACGCGCGCGCCCTCGAGGAAGCGGGCGCGTACGCGATCGTGCTCGAGGCCGTTCCGCCGGACCTCGCCGCGGAGGTCACGTCCGCCGTGAGCGTGCCCACGATCGGCATCGGCGCGGGCGCATCGTGCGATGGCCAGGTCCTCGTCTGCACCGATTTGCTCGGAATGACCCCCGACCACACGCCGAAGTTCGCGAAGCGCTACGCCGAGCTCGGCGACGCCATCGTCGATGCCATGAAGCGCTACGTCGGGGACGTCCGCAGCGGCGCGTTCCCCGCGCCTGAGCACGCCTTCAAGCCGAACCGCACCGACGACTCGGCCGCGGTCGCCCGCCTCCCGGCGGCGCGCGTCGCGAACCTCCGCCACTGAGCGGGCCTAACTGGCGCACGAGCACGCGCCGAAGGTGCCGCCGTTCGCACAGACCTGAAAGCCCTGGCACCCCTTCGGTCCGACGCACCCCACGGACTTCCCGGGAACGCACCTCGGCGGCTCTGCAGCCGCCGGCGCCGGTGCGCCGTCGGCGAGCTCCTTGGCGATCTGCTCGTACATGGCCTCGACCGCGCCGGTGACGTCGGCGCCGATCACGTCGCCCCACTGGGTGGAAGCGGGAGCGCCCTTCTTGATCGCCGTGCCGGCAAACCGTTGCAAAAGGACGCCGCGCTTCGTGAGCGTCGCCTTGTACTGGATGCGCGCGCGGGCGAGATCGAACGGGCCCACTTCGACCAGAGTCTGGTCAAGCGTGAGCACCGAGTCGTCTTCCCCTTTGGCGGGAGCGCCCTCTTCCCGTCCGAACGCGTTCTGGAAACCGGCGATGAGAGTCTCGTGCCAGCGCTCGATTTCGAGGGACCCCAGCTCGGAGGACGCGCTGGCCCATACGCGGGGGGCGAGGCGTTCCTGGATATCGCTCCCGAGCGCGAGCCGCACGCCGCGCTCTTGCGGTGACAGGGCGACGTTGGGGTGCGGGTTCTGTTGCCCCACCGTGACCGAGCACGCGGGGCAAAGAAGAGCGAACGTAGCGAACGTAAGAAGCGGAATAAGGGCGCCGGCGAAGGCGCGGTTTCTTGCTTGAGCCATGCGGCAAACATAAGCTTCCGCGGTCCTCGTTCAAGGACGCATGCCCGGCGTTGCGGACGAGAGGCCCCTCGCTGCCGACGAGGCGCGCGTCACCGTGCTAGGGTCACCGCGATTGGCATGAGCGATCCCGCGCGTTCCCGCTACGAGCCTTCACCTATCGAGTCCAAGTGGCAGCGCTACTGGGACGAGCACGCGACCTTCCGAGCCGAGCGGCACGCCGGCAAGCCCAAGTCGTACATCCTCGACATGTTCCCGTATCCGTCGGGGTCCGGCCTGCACGTCGGCCATCCCGAGGGCTATACCGCGACCGACATCGTCGCGCGCTACCGGCGCATGCGCGGCGTCGACGTCCTGCATCCGATGGGCTGGGACGCGTTCGGACTCCCCGCCGAGCAGCACGCGATCGCGACGAACACCCACCCGCGCGACACGACGAAGAAGAACATCGCGACCTTCAAGCGCCAGCTGAAGATGCTCGGCTTCAGCTACGACTGGACGCGCGAGGTCGACACGACCGATCCGGCGTACGTCAAGTGGACGCAATGGATCTTCCTCAAGCTGTTCGAGCGCGGCCTCGCCTACCAGGCGGAGGCCGCGGTCAACTGGTGCGCGGCGCTCGGCACCGTTCTGGCCAACGAGGAGGTCATCGACGGCAAGAGCGAACGCGGTGGGCATCCAGTCGAGCGCCTGCCGCTGCGGCAGTGGATGCTGAAGATCACCGCGTACGCCGACCGCCTCGACGAGGGCCTGGCGACCCTCGACTGGCCCGAGTCGACGAAGGCGAAGCAGCACCAGTGGATCGGCCGCAGCGAGGGCGCCGAGATCGATTTCGCCGTGGTCGGCCACGACGCGTCGATCCGCGTCTTCACGACGCGCGCGGACACGCTCCCCGGCGTCACGTACGTGGTCCTCGCGCCCGAGCACCCGCTCGTCGAGAAGCTCGTGTCCACCGAGCACGCGGAAGCGGTGCACGCGTACGTGCAGGCGGCGCGCAAGAAGAGCGACTTCGACCGGACCGAGGCGAAGACGAAGACCGGTGTACCGCTCGGCGCGAGCGCGATCAACCCGGTCAACGCTGAGCGCGTCCCCATCTGGGTCGCCGACTACGTCATCGCGGCGTACGGCACGGGGGCCGTCATGGCGGTGCCCGCGCACGATGAGCGCGACCACGAGTTCGCTCGCGCCTACGGCCTGCCCATCGTGCAAGTGATCGCCCCCGGGGACGGCGCGAAGGCCGGCGCGATCGACGTGCAGGTCGCCGCGTACGTCGACGACGGCGTCGCGCAGTATCCGTGCATCGAGGCGGGGGTCCCCAACGGTACGCGGAGCGACGACGCGCG
The DNA here is from genome assembly GCA_937998045.1 of uncultured Myxococcales bacterium. Classification (GTDB taxonomy): domain Bacteria; phylum Myxococcota_A; class Polyangia; order Polyangiales; family Polyangiaceae; genus Palsa-1150. Next base: position 1,064 of record CALKVG010000285.1, on the reverse strand, counting down.
ATCGCGCATCACGGCGTGGCTCGCGTCGAAGGGGAAGGGGAACGCGAAGGTCACCTACCGCCTGCGCGACTGGGTCTTCTCCCGCCAGCGCTACTGGGGCGAGCCGATCCCCGTCTACTTCCCCGTCACGTGCGACGGCGACCCGCGCGCGCCCGGCGCGAACTTCCGCATCCGCTACGACCAGCCCATCGCCGTCGACGTGAGCGACCTGCCGCTCCGCCTCCCCGACCTCGAGGACTACAAACCGAGCGGCGATCCCGCGGGTCCGCTCGCGCGCGCCGTCGACTGGCGCTTCTTCCAGAAGGACGGCAAGTGGTACGCGCGCGAGACGAACACGATGCCGCAGTGGGCGGGGTCGTGTTGGTACTACCTGCGCTTCCTCGACCCGAAGAACGATCGCGAGGCCATCGGCAAGAAGGCCTACGACGACTGGATGAACGTCGACCTGTACGTCGGAGGCGGCGAGCACGCGGTCCTCCACCTGATGTACGCGCGGTTCTGGCACCAGGCGCTCTTCGACATGGGCGTCGTGAGCCACCCGGAGCCGTTCCAGAAGCTCGTGCACCAGGGGATGATCCTCGGCGAGAACAACGAGAAGATGAGCAAGGCGCGGGGCAACGTCGTCAACCCGGACGACGTCGTGCGCGACGACGGGGCGGACGCTCTGCGCGTCTACGAGATGTTCATGGGCCCGCTCGAGCAGGTGAAGCCCTGGCAGACGAGCGGTATCCAGGGCGTGCGGAAGTTCCTCGATCGCGTGTGGAACGTCGCGACGGGGCCCGTCACGGACGACGCCGGCGCGATGGACGAGGCGACGTCCCGCCTGCTCCACAAGACGATCAAGAAGGTGACGCAGGACATCGAATCGTTGCACTTCAACACGGCCATCAGCGCGATGATGATCCTCGTGCGCCACCTGGGATCGCTCAAGGCGATCCCGCGGGAGGCCGTGCGCGCGCTCGCGCTCATCCTGTCGCCGTTCGCGCCGCATCTGGGCGAGGAAATGTGGGAGCGCCTCGGGCACACCGGGTCGCTCGCGTACGAACCGTGGCCCACGTTCGACC
>CALKVG010000284.1 GCA_937998045.1 uncultured Myxococcales bacterium | reverse complement strand
GCGTCGGACGCACTGCCGCCTCCGTCGCTGCGTGAACCGCAGGACAGGAGAATCATCGGGAAGGAAAGGACGATCGGACGAGCGAAGACGAGGGTGCGCATCTCCCCAAGCTGATGGTCCGCGGGCAAGCCTTCAACCGGGCGGGAGGACGAACGCCGCGCGTGATCGGCCGAGCGCGCCGCGCCTTGCCGATCACACGATGTCCGTGCCTGCCTCTTCCTCGTCGGCGGAACGCAGGCGTGTGGCCAGCGAACGCAGCTCGTCGAGTTCGTCCGCAAGCGATCGCTGAAGCTCTCTCTTGTCGGTGTGCACGAGCTCGTCGTCCAGATGCTCGATGTGCTGGGTGAGATGCCGCAAGAGCAGTCGGCCTTCGTCGCGTGTGAGGGTCAAATGCATGTGGACCTCCGCGCGTGTCAGTGACGGTTCGGAGAAGCTTGGGCTCGAAGCGCCCCCGTTCGGAACGCGCGGCAGCAAGACGCGTGCGAGCCGCGTCCGACCGCGAAAGCTCGTGCGAATGGAGCCTTGCTCTTGCGCGCCGACCACCGCGGCCATAAGGAAGCTGAGCCCGTTCCCAGGCGATCGCGTGAACGCGTTGTTGGTCCTGCTCCTTCTCACGATCGTAGCCGCCCTGGCTTTCGCGGCGGGCTTTGTCACGGCCAAACGCCGGCTCGAGCGCTCGAACACCGCACCGGCGGCGACCGTCGACGCGGCTGCGCAACCGCAGCTCACCGCAGCGCCCCCTCCTGCCAACGGGCCGGAGGTCGAGCCCGTGCGCACGGTGTTCGTGCAGCGCGCGAACGAGGGTACGCCGGAGTGGGCGACGGCCATGAGCGATCTCGGAGGCCGCATGCGGGACGCCGGCGTGCGCCTCGTGCTCTTCGCTCACGGCTCCTTCGTCGGCGACGATCCGCTCGCGATCGCGAGCCTGCTCGACGATGCCCTTCCCCTGTTCCCGGATCTCGCGCGCAAGCTGCGGGGCGTGACCCGCGCACACCTTTCGCGCCTCCTCGGCGATCTCTCCAACTTTTCCGACGAGTACGTCCGGACGTTCTCGCGTGCGACCGGGGTCGCAGCGGTCGAGTTTACGTGGTCGGGAGAAAACCATCACGCCGCGCGCGTCCAGGGCGCGGTCCGTCTTGCGCGGACGCTCGCGCTCTCCGGCGGCGGCGCTCTGCGCGCCGGCGATCGTGCGCTCCTCGTGGGCCACAGCCACGGCGGGCAGCTCTTCGCGATCCTGAGTCAAATTCTCGGGCGAAGCCGTGGATTCGAGGAGCTCGTGGCGGCGGCAAGCGCCCGGGGGGAGGACGTCGCGGCGCTGGACGACCACCTCGCGGCGCTCCGTCGCTGCACGATCGACGTCGCGACCTTCGGGACTCCGCTGCGATACAGCTGGTCGCCCGCAGCGGGCTTCCGGCTGCTGCACATAGTCAACCACCGCGGGACGCAGGCGGAGGCCCCCTCCCTGCGAGGCGTTCTCCACACACGCCAAGGAGACTACATTCAGCAGCTCGGCGCGCACGGCTCCGACTTTCCGGCGCTGACCGCCAGCGAGCGCGCGATGAACGCGCGGCTCGATCGGGTGCTCGGGGACGGGAGCAGCCTCCGAGCATGGCTTCGCAGCGTATCGCAGGGAATGCGCATCTCGCCGCAGGGGCACACGGTGCTCGTCGATTACGGCGACTCGGCGCGCCTGCTTCCGAACTTCCTCTCGTCGGGGCTGGGCCACGCCGCCTACACACGGCGGGACGCGATGCTCTTTCACGCGAGCCTCATCGCGGATCACTTCTATCCGTTGCGGCCGCTGTCATCGCGCGAGCCTTGGTCGCGACGCGTCCGTGCCCTCGTGGCTCCCGCGCGCCTGCTGCCGCCCGCGCGCCGGCAACCTTCGACGCCCGACAGCTAACGAACTACTGCCCGCGGACGCGGTTCTCGAGATCGAGGAAGTACGCGACGAGGTCCCGCTCGAGGTGGCCGAGCGCGACGAAGCGATACACGCGGCCAATGGGCCAACACCGCGTGGCCGGCGGAACGAGCATCGCCCAGTAGCCGCACTCGGACGGCCCCACGTCCACCCAGGCCCCACCCAGCGCGCGAGCGATGATCTCGCTGAGGAGCGCGCCGTGGCGCAGGAGCTCCGTGGTCGTCTTCGGGTCCGCGAGAGACGCTCCGGCGTACCTCTGCGCGAGGTGCCGCTGCATGAGATCGATCGCGATGACGTTGCAGCGTAGCGTCGCGCCGTACCAGAGGCGGTAGTCGCGACCGACGGTTCGCGCGAGGCGGGCCATCGCCACGCGAGCTTGCAGCGGAGTCGTGGGCGCTTCGCCGACCGCAAGCAGGTCTTCGCTTGCTCCGTGCGGGAGCGACAGAGACTCGACGAGCTCCGGATCGTAGCGCACCGGCGGGCCTGCGCGGCTCAGCGCCGAGGGCCCGCGAGGCCTCGGAGCCGACCCGAACGGCGGGGCAGGCTCGGGCACGGGCTCGAGCGGCGGCAGCGACGCACCGGGCGGCGCTTTCTTGAACGGGATGGGAGTGTTCTCGACGACGTAGGCGCGGACCTCCGCGGGGGGGGCCTGCGCGTCGAGTTTGGGCGGGCTCGATGACGCATCCGGGCGCGCGTCGGCCTTGGGTTTCACGGCGGGAGGTGCGTTGGAGTGCGTCGTCTTCGCTGTCTCGTCGAGGATCTCCATCGCGACGAGCCGCGCGCTCTCTGCGGCGCTCGCGTCGTCCGCGAGCCGGCGGGCGAAGTAGCGCGCGTGCGCCTCCTCCCCCGCCGCAAGCCACGCGCGCGCCGCGACGAGCTCCGCTTCGTGGAAGTTGGGCTGCTCCCCGGCGAGAGCAGAGAGAATCTGAGCCACCTTCTGCGGAGGCTCGTCTCCGCGAACGAGCGCGGCGCGCGCGCGGAGATACCGCACCCCAGGGACGCGCCCGTGCTTGCGTTCGACCTCGTCGAGCTGCGCATCGACGCCTCGGGCATCGCCCGCTGCGAGCTGTCTCTCGATCTCGCGGAGCTCGGGATCGGACATGGGGCTCGCGGCCGGCGCTCCCGACGTGAGCGCGCTCTCGAGCTTGTCGAGATGCGCGCGGAGCTTCGGGCCCGCGTCCGCCGACATCCGCTCGCGCACCCTGAGGAGGAGCGATTCGCGAAGAGCGGAGTCCGCCTGGGGATCGAGGTCGACCCCCAGCGGATTGGGCTGCAGGTTGCGAAGGAGGGCCGGGATTTCCCGGGCGGCCTCGAGCGAAACTCGGCGGTACGTGCGCTCGCCGGAGCGCCCCGTGCGCGTCAGATTCGCGGTCGCCAGCTGCAGCGGAGTCGTGCCGGAGACCTCGGCGATGGTAGCGGCGAGATGCAGCGCTTGAAGGGCCCAGGCGGCCTCGCGTCCGAGAGCGGCGGTCAGGGGTGGGAGTTGCAGCCACGCGCCGTCGTAAGTCTGCGTCGCCGCGCGGTAGACCGCGCCATCGAAGAGCTCCTGCGCTCCGAGTCGCGTCGCGAGCGCGCGGACGGACCCCCCGCGTGCAAACGACTGTACCGCGAACGGCGGCACGGCGGCCGCCGCCCGCTGCGCGAGCTCCGGGGTGACGCCGCCGCGAGCCAGGCGCGCCAGCGCCTGTCGAGCCGTCGTGATGTACCCCATTTCCCGCACTGTCACCGGATCCGAGGAACGGAGGACAATTTCACCGACATCGAAAAGGGCGTACTCGGCTCCCAAGGCGCCATCCACGCAGCGGACGACCACGCGCTCGCCCAGTCGCAGGCTCGTGGATGCCCTCAGAATGGTTGAAGAAACGCCCGTGGCCATAGGTGGAGACGCTAGACGCTGGTCAAAAACACCGCGCGGTTCTGGGATTCCGGCGCCAACGCGTCGAGAGTAGCCGCCTTCCGCGAGCGGATCCGTCTTTCAGCAATCATGGCAGGTTTTGCGACTCTTCGAGGCGTACGCCGCTTGCGTGCCGCGGCCCGTGCGCCACGGTCTATAGTAAGCGGGCTGTGGTGTCCCAAGATCGACGAAAGTACCGACGCATTCACGCGCCTCTGTATTGTCGCCCTGCCGGGATGGAGTTTCTTGCGCGCCATCACGAGCCCGTCGACATCAGCCTCGGGGGAGTACGCATTTACAGTGATGACAAGCTTCGAGTGGGCGAGCTCCTCAAGATGGAGTTCTTTCTGCCCGACGTCACTCCCGTAACGTACACGGCGGAGGTCGTGTGGATCGAAGCGCTGCCCGCGAACAGCCCCGCTCGATTCGATGTGGGGCTCAAGTTCATTCAGCTCGAACCCGCGGCGATTTCCTTGCTGATGGGTGTCCTCGGACCGCCCGAAGATACCCCGGAGGAGGGCGGGAAATAGGCGCCCGCGCCTGTGTGCGCGCGGGCCGGTACCTCCCACTAACGAGACCCAAGTACGAGGGCTCGAGAGCGAGAGCAAACGAGAGCAAACGAGAGCGACACTTCGCCATGAGGAGTCGAAGAGCAGGCTGCAAGGAGCCGTGTGTCCGGATTGTTGCGCGGCGATTGCACTGAGCGCGCGTCCTCTTATCGAAACCCGGATCGGGCCGACACGCAGGGACTGTTTCCCGAGGCTGCGATTTGCATGGGAACCCGCCCGGAGAGCGAGCCAAGCTGATGCCACAAGAAAGCGCGCAAAGCCCGCGAGCCCCCACAGGCCCAGAAGATTGTGATTGTGGCGCTCGCGATCCAGACCCGGAAATTGCGGTTGTCACCCAAAGTGCGGGCTGGACAGGAGCGGCCCCCGTGGTAATCGATGCAATCGTCGCGGAGAAGCCCTCGGCCGTAGGAGGGAGGAGAGTCGCGGTTCGCCTCGACTTGCTCGGTTCACTGCGCGCGCGAAGGTCATGACCAAACAATCCGCCCAGAACCTGAACCTCGTCGCCGATTGCGTCGTTCTGTTCGTCGCGTCCGCGGTCGCGACGCATTCGCCGGCCTCGTGGTGGCCGTGGCACTGGATGGTCTTTCTGGGCATGTCGACCGGCTCGATGCTCGTCTGGACGATGGGCGGTCGCGTCCTCCGCCATTACGACGTGTGGAACGGGCGCGGTGTGCGCGGGGACGTCGCGCTGACGGCCCTGCTGCTGGGAGTGATGCTCGCGACGATGGGCGCGCTCCGCTGGTTCGTGCCGCGCTATGCGGCGGGCAGCGACTTGGAACGGTTCGCGGTCGTCGCCGTGCCGACCATCCTCTGGCTCCGCCTCACGACCAGCTGGCTTCGTCGCCGCGAAGTTCCCATCGAGAAAATCGTCATCATCGGCATCGGCCCGCTCGGACGTCATACGGGCCTCGAAATCCGCGATCGCGCCGACCACCGCCGCGTCTTCGGCTACCTGCGCTTTGCAGACGAGGCCTTGCACGACCGTTTGCCGGCCGAGGTCATGGGCGTGGCGGGGGACCTCGAGGACTTGCTCAAGAAGCAGGTCGTCAGCGAGGTGTACATCGCCGGGAACCGCGACTCGCACCGCACGGAGATGCAAAACGCCATTCGGGTGCTCGAGAAGTTCGGCGTCCCGTTCGCACTGCCAGCATGTGGCTTCCGCTTCGGACGCGCCCGCCCCGAACACGAGCGAGCCGTCGCGGACGGGTACATCCACTATCTCAGCGTGCGCAGCAAGCCGGTGCAGATGCTCGTGAAGCGCGCCTTCGATCTCGTCGCGTCGTTCACCGCACTCGCTTTCCTGTCTCCGCTTCTTCTCGTGGTGGCCGCCCTCATCAAGCTCACGTCGCGCGGACCCGTCTTCTTCAAGCAAGAGCGTGTCGGCCTACACGGCCGAACGTTCCACATGCTCAAGTTCCGCTCGATGGTCGCCAACGCCGAAGAGTTGAAGGCGCGGCTCGCCGCACAGAACGAACAAGGCGGACCCGTCTTCAAGATCAAGCGTGACCCGCGGATCACCGGCGTCGGCCGCTTCATTCGCAAGTACAGCGTCGACGAGCTCCCTCAGTTGATCAACGTGCTGCGAGGGGAGATGAGCGTCGTCGGGCCGCGGCCGCCGATCCCGTCCGAGGTCGCCAAGTACGAGGCCTGGCAGCGCCGGCGCCTCTCGGTGCGTCCCGGGCTCACCTGCGTGTGGCAGGTCAGCGGGCGCAACGAAATCTCGTTCGAGGAGTGGATGTACCTCGATATGCAATACATTGACCACTGGAGTCTCGCGCAGGACTTCCAGTTGATTCTCAAGACCGTTCCCGTGGTACTCACGGGGCGGGGCGCGAGCTAAAGTCCGCACGCGCGCGCCTGCGTGGCGAATGAACGGACCGCACGAGTTGACGGGTGGACACCTTCAAACGCACAGTAGTCCTGGTCGAAGATCACCCCACGCAGCGGGAGGCGATTCGCCGCTGCCTGATCGAGAACCGATTTCAGGTCGAGGCGACCGCCGACTACCACAGCGCGCTGAAGGTCCTGGAGACGTGCGTACCCGACCTCGTCTGCCTCGACCTGACACTGCCGCGCGAATCCGGCTTCGAGCTGTGCGAGCGCATTCGCGGTGACGGACGCCTTCGGTTCGTCCCCGTGCTGGTAATCAGCGACCGCAGCTCGCCCGAGGACATGGCGCACGCGGAGGAGGTCGGGGCCAACGCGTTCCTGAAGAAGCCGTTCACGCGAGACCGGCTGCTGAAGTACGTCAGCGTCTTGCTCGACGGGCCGAACGCGAGCCGCCCGAGCGTGCGGCGACTGCAGCGGAGCGATCCCCCACCGCGCTGAGCGAACCCGAGCCGAAGCGCGCCGTCGAGCCGTCGAGAGGCGGCCGCACGTGTCGCCCCCTCCTGCCCGGACCTGCTGCGCTAGCCGTCGACGATGCGCGCGAGCCGCGGAATGTCGACGTGCTCACGCACCGCACGAGCGAGCCGGTCGTATTCGGCGGCCTTGCTGGGGATGGGCGCCGCGGCGAACGGCGCGCTCAACCCGCGTCGTTCGCGGAGGAATCGCAGGACGGCAGCTCGCAGGGGCCCGTTTTCGAACAGGCCGTGCAGCATCGTCCCGACGATCGCGCCGCCTCCCCCCACGACGCCGTCGAGCCCTCCTTCTCCGCCCCGGCCTGTGCGCTGGACGATCGCGAACGCGGCGTCGTCGGGTGCGCATTCGACGCGACCCATGTGGATCTCGTAACCCTCCAGGGGGAAGTCCGACGCGAGATGGGCAGCCAAAAAGCCACGCCCGAGCGAGCGTGCCGCGACGCGCGCCGTCGTCTTCGACCGGCCGAAGCGAGTCCGGGCGCGAACCAGCCCGAGCCCGTCCACCGACGTCGGGCCCGAGGACTCGACGCGCTCGTCGTCGTCGATGCGCTCGCCGAGCATCTGGCAACCCCCGCATATGCCGAGGACGGGGGCGCCTCGCCGACCGCGCTCGACGAGAGCAGCCGCAAGCCCGCTCTCACGCAACCAGGCGAGGTCCGCGATGGTGCTCTTCGATCCGGGCAGGATCGCGAGGTCCGCTGCGAGGACATCCTCGGGACGGTCCACGAAACGTACGTGCACCCCCGGCTCGTGCTCGAGCGGCTCGAAATCGTCGTAGTTCGCGATTCGCGGCAGACAGACCACGGCGATCGAAACCTCGTCCGGACGGGGCGGCCGCCGAGCGCGGCGCGCGTCGAGCGAAACGGAGTCCTCGTCGGCGATGCGCAGCCGCGGAATGTAAGGGACGACACCCAGGACGGGTGCGCCCGTCCTCCTCTCGAGGAAGTCCAGCCCGGGCTTGAGCAGCGTGAGGTCGCCGCGGAACTTGTTGATGATGAAGCCGGCGACGCGTGCTCGCTCGTCCGGCTCGAGGAGCTCCATCGTTCCGACGAGCGCTGCGAACACGCCGCCGCGATCGATGTCTCCGACGAGCAGAACGGGAGCGTCGGCCGTGCGCGCGACGTGCATGTTCACGATGTCGCCCTCGCGAAGGTTGATCTCTGCGGGACTGCCCGCTCCTTCGATCACCAGAAGGTCGTATTCCTCTCGCAAGCGCGCGAGCGCCGCGGCCACCACGCCGCGAAGTTCGCGCTTCTTCTGGTCGTACTCTCGCGCGCTCAGGCTACCAATGGCTTTGCCCAGGACGACGACCTGCGAGCGCGCGTCGCCTTCCGGCTTGAGCAGGATCGGGTTCATCTCGACGCTGGGCGGGATGCCGGCGGCATCCGCTTGAACGGCCTGCGCACGACCGATCTCGCCGCCGTCGGGCGTCACGTACGCGTTGAGCGCCATGTTCTGCGCCTTGAACGGGGCGACGCGCCGGCCTTCCTGGCGGAAGATCCGGCAGAGCGCCGTCACGAGCAAGCTCTTGCCGACGGACGACGCCGTTCCTTGAACCATGATCGTACGAGCCGTCATGCGCGCCCCTCAACCCAGCGCCGCGAGGCGCACCCCGACCAACGTGGACGTTACGGCGACGGCGCCGATCGCCGCAAGCCGCACGACGCTCCACGCCTCGTCGATCTTCCCCGGCACGAGCGGCTCCGTCGCGTCGCCCAGACGGTAGTGCCCCTCCTTCGCGAGCTCCAGACCGAGAACGCCTGCCATCGCGGCCATCGGCCGACCTGCGTTGGGGCTCTCGGTCTTCGCTCCGTCGCGGGCCAGCACGCGTGCCCCGCGCGCGGCGTCCCGGCGCTGGAGCCACGCCGCCGCGAGCAAGAGGCGGGCCGTGAGCCGCGCAGGGACCCAGTTCAGTACATCGTCGAGCCGGGCCGAAGCCTTGCCGAGCCACTCGTATTTGCCGTGATAGCCGACCATCGCGTCGAGCGTATTCACCGCGCGATAGAAGACCGCCCCGGGCACCCCGAACAGCGCGAACCAGAAGAGGGGGGCGACGAAGCTGTCGGAGGCGTTCTCGGCGAGCGACTCGATCGTCGCCGCGACCACGGCGCCGCCATCGAGTCCGCTCGGATCGCGGCTGCACAGCGCTCGAAGGCCCGAGCGAGCCTCGTCGAGCGCGCCTCTCGCCACGGCGTCACGAACCCTTTGCGCCGCGTCGCGGAGGGCGCGCAGCGCGAAGGTCGTCTTGAACACGGCGGCGGCCAGC
>CALKVG010000283.1 GCA_937998045.1 uncultured Myxococcales bacterium | reverse complement strand
CTCGGGGCGGGTGAAACCGCCACCTCAACTTTCAACAGCGACCGGGACGAAGCCAGGAGAAGCGGACGCTTTCTTTCGTCGGCTGTCCTCGACTTTCGAGAAAGGGATGGGCCCCTCCAGAAGTGGAGGCGGGGCCGTAGTGCCCTGCGGCTTCCTTTATGCACGCAGTACGCGCACCCTGCACCACGCGCACCAGCCAGTCCTGGTCGTGTTCTCGATCGTCATTGCGATCCTCGCGTCCTACACGGCGTTGGAGCTCGCAGTGAGCATGGTGGAGCAGGCGCGGCACCGTCTCGCCTGGGTCGCTGCCGGAGGGCTGGCCCAGGGGGCCGGCATCTGGAGCATGCACTTCGTCGCGATGCTCGCGCTCACCATTCCGGGAGTCGAGATCCGGTACTACGTCCCGCTGCTGCTTCTCTCGCTTTCCGTCGCGATCGTCGGATCCATCGTGGCGCTGTTTGCGGCGACCAAGTGCGAGATGTCCCCAGCGGCCCGGATCGTCTGCGGCCTCGCGATGGGCGCCGCCATCGGGGGTCTCCACTACATCGCGATCGGCGCGATGCGCATGCCGGTCGGTTACACCTGGAACTACCTTCTCGTCGCCGCGTCCATCGGCATCGCCGTGGTCGCCTCCGGGGCGGGCCTTTGGCTGTCCGTCAAGTTTCGCACGAACCTCACGGTGCGCGGCTTCCTGATGCGCGCCGCGGCCGGCGTCGTTCTGGGCGTCGCCATCGCGGGGATGCATTACACGGCCATGGCCGCAATGGTCTTCCTGGGACACAGCCCGACGTCGCCACCGGGGAAAGGCCTCGTGGCCAGCGTGGGCTTGGCGTACGCGGTCATCGGTGCCAGCAATCTAATCCTGGGGGTCGCCATCGCCGGATGCGGGATGAACCGCGCCCTAAGTCGACAGCGCACGAAGACCAACGAGGCGCTCGACGCGATCCGCTCACGAGACGAGTTTCTCTCCATCGCAGCCCACGAACTCCACACGCCTGTTCACTCTTTGCAGCTCGTCGTGCAGGGGGTCCGCTCCGGCACGGTGGCGCTCACGCCCGACCGGATCACGCGAGCGTTCGGCATCGTCGAGCGCCAAGCGCGGCGGCTGACGGGGCTCGTCGACACCCTGCTCGACGTATCGCGGGTCCAGGAGGGAAAGCTCGATCTTCACGTCGAAGAGGTCGACCTGGTCGCCGTCGCCGAGGGATCCGTCGCGCTGCTCGCCCCCGAGCTCCAGGCCGCGGGTTGCGTGGTCTTCGTCCGAAGTCGGGGAGGGCCCGTCCTCGGTCGGTGGGATCGCCAGCGTCTGGAGCAGATGGTGGTCAACCTGCTCTCGAACGCCGCCAAGTTCGGGCGAGAAACGCCGATCGACGTCGCGATCGAGAGAGTGAATGGAGTGGCGCGGCTCGAGGTCGAGGACCGCGGGATTGGCATTCCGCCCGACCGCTTGCAGACGGTATTCGAGCGCTTCGAGCGCGCGGTTCCGGCGGAGGAGTACGGCGGCCTCGGGCTGGGGCTCTACATCGTGCGAACCCTCGTGAGCATGATGGGCGGAACCGTGGAGGTCCGGAGCAGCGTCGGCGTCGGATCCACCTTCCTTCTCACCTTGCCGTTGGAAACGAAGAAAGCCGCATGACCGCGAGGGTTCTCATCGTGGATGACGACGCGGACGTCCTGGAGGCGATGCAGCTCGTGCTCGAGGACTTGGGATACGAGGTCCTGGTGGCACCCGAAGGCAGCAAGGCGCTCGATCTCCTGAGAAAGGGCGCGGCCCCGTCCGTCATACTGCTGGACCTGATGATGCCCGGCATGAACGGCCGGCAGTTCATTGCGGAGGCGCGGCGCGAGGCATTGCTGGACGAGATTCCGGTCGTTGTGGTCTCGGGCGGAGCATTTCGGAAGGAAGACGTCCTGGCGCTCGGTGTCGCGGATTGCCTGACCAAGCCGGTGGACCTCCAGCGCCTCGCGTCCACTCTCTGCAAGTACTGTCCAGTACTAACCTCTCTCTCGGGAACAGTGCGACGCCAACCTTGAGTTGCACGCCTGGATATCTGCAGTTGCGAAAAGCGCATCAATAGCATCACCGGTGCTTGGTCTGCGCAGGTCGTTCCGGCCCGCGAGAACTTGGAAACGGTCGGCGGCGAGAAGACTCACTCGGCGAGCGCCTTGTGCAGCAACTGCACGCACACGGCTCCCTCGCCGACCGCGGAGGCTACGCGCTTGACGCTTCCCGACCGGACATCGCCGACGGCGAACACGCCGCGGATGCTCGTCTCGAGCATGTATGGGCGGCGCATCTCCGAGGCCCACCCGCCGAGATCGCCCGGGGCGAGGTCCTGACCGGTCTTGATGAAGCCCCCGTCGTCGAGCGCGACGCAGCCCCTTAGCCACTCCGTGTTCGGATCCGCGCCGGTCATCACGAAGACGTGCCGGATGCGGCGCTCCTCCGTCTCGCCCGTGACGTTGTTGCGCCAGCGGACGCGTTCGAGCTCCCGGTCGCCTTCCAGCGCTTCGAGCTCGGTATGCGTGTGCAGCGTGATCTGGGGGTTGTCGCGGATGCGATGCACCAGATACGCGGACATCGTGTCCTTCAGGCCGCCGGAGCGAACGAGCATGTGGACGTGTGCGACGAACTCCGTGAGGAACACGGCCGCTTGTCCCGCCGAGTTGCCGCCGCCGACGACGATCACTTGCTCGTTCTTGCAAAGCTGCGCCTCGATGGGAGTCGCGGCATAGTAGACGCCCGCTCCTTCGAAGCGGGCGAGGTTGGGCACGGCCGGCCGCCGGTAGCGCGCGCCGTCAGCAAGCACGATGGATCGGGCGAGCAGGTGCCCGCCCTCGCCCACCACGACCCGGTAGGGGGTCTCGGCACAATCGAGCCGCTGCGCGGTTCGCGCGATGACAACGTCGGCGCCGAACTTCTCCGCCTGTGCGTAGGCGCGGCCGGCAAGGTCTTGACCCGTGACCCCGGTAGGAAAGCCCAGGTAGTTTTCGATCTTCGAGCTGAAGGCGGCTTGACCGCCGGGTGCCTCGGCTTCGACCACGACGACGTCGAGCCCCTCGGATGCCCCGTACACGGCCGCGGCCAGGCCGGACGGGCCCGCGCCGACGACGATGACGTCGTGAATGCGTGTCTCGTCGAGACGCGGATTGAAGCCGAGGCACTCGGCGACCTGACTCTTGCTCGGCCGGCGAAGCACGACCTTGCGGCCGCAGAGCACCACCGGAACGTCCCCAGGGCACACGTCGAAGCGTTCGAGCAGGTGCTGCACCTCCGCCGCCGACTCGACGTCGACGTACGTGTAGGGTTGGCCGTTGCGGGCCAGGAACTCTTTCAGCTGCAGAGTGGCCGCCGAGTACCGCGAGCCCACCACGACCGCGGCCCCGATGCCGCGCTCGATGCCCATCGAGCGTCGCAAAATAAATGCACGCATCAGGACGTCGCTCAGCTCCGCGTCGCCCACGACGATACGACGCAGACCTTCGCGGGTGACCTCGAGCGTCTCGCCGCCCTCGCGCGCCCGCGCCGAGACGAGCGACTGGCGGCCGCCGAGGACGTCGAGCTCGCCGGTGAACTCGCCACGTCGTTGCGTGCGGATCAACTCTTCGCCGATCAGCGTGCTGCGCACGAGGTCCACGGCGCCGGCGAGCACGACGTAGAGGTTCGGGGCCACCTGGCCTTGCTCGAGGAGCACCTCGCCCTCGCGCACCGCACGCTTTCGGCCGAACGGAGCGATCCGGGCAATCTGCGCATCGCTGAGCCGCGGGAAGATCTCGTCCTGTCGTTCGGCGCCCCTCAGAGCCCCAAGCACCGTGGCCATGGTAGCCCTCAGGCGGCTGGACGAAGCACGACCTTCGTCCAGCCGTAGTCTCGTGCGTCGAAGTGCCTGTATGCCTCCGGCGCCTCGGTCAGCGGCAGCTCGTGAGACACGATCATCGAGGGCTTGGCCTTGCCCACGTGAATGAGGTTGCGGAGCTCTCGCGGCCCTGCGGGTCGTGCGCCTGATAGCCCACGCACTCGCAGCCGACGTCGGCCCCCTCGCCGCCCGTTTGCGCGAGGATCTGCTCGACTGGCGACCCTTTGGAGTCGTCGATCGGGATCGCGCCGATCTTCTCGGCCAGCGCCAGTCGGTCGGGGTGGCGGTCGACGCTGAAGACCTTGGTGGCCCCCCGGAGCACGGCGGAATAGGCGGCCATGAGACCGACCGGCCCGGCGCCGTAAATCGCGCACGAGTTGCCCGGCTTTAGGCCCGCGAGCACGGTCGCGTGCCATCCGGTCGGGAAGATGTCGGCGACCATCACGTAGTCGGTCTCCTTTTCGCGCGCGTCGGGTGGGAGCCTAAGGCAGTTGAAGTCGCCGAACGGAACGCGCAGAAACTCGGCCTGACCGCCGTTGAACGGTCCCATATCGGCGAAGCCATAGGCCGCTCCCGCCATGCCGGGGTTGACCGTGAGGCAGAGCGCAGTGAACCCCTTATCGCAGTTCTTGCAGAAGCCACAGCCGATGTTGAACGGGAGGCAGACCATGTCGCCCTTCTTGATGCGGACGACCGCCTCACCGACCTCGACCACCTCCCCGAGGTTCTCGTGGCCGAGCACTCGCCCGGGCTCGATGTCGGTTCGGCCTTCGTACATGTGAAGATCAGAGCCGCAGATGTTCGTGGCCGTGATCCTCACCATCACGTCGGTAGGCTGTTCGATCTTCGGGTCCGGAACGTTCTCGACGCTCACGTTGCGTGGACCGTTGTAGACGAGCGCTTTCATGGGGTCTGCTTCCTTCTCGAGCCGGCCCTCGCGGGGTCGCGAGTTCAGATGCGGTTCCGACGTTTTCCACATTCCGCGTGCATCGCAGATGCCACTGGACCTGGTGGAGCCGCGCCGCGGACGAAGAAGCCCCGCCCGCGATCGAGGACGCGCCGGCGGGCGAGCTCAGGACGGGAGCCTGCAGGGCTCCTGAGGGGGGTGAAGCCCCTCGATGACGCGAGCGCCGCGCTTGAAGGTCAGGTAGTTCCAGAGCCACTCGATCATGACCGCGAAGCGATTGCGGAAGCCGATGAGGTACGCGACGTGCACCAGCGCCCAGACGAGCCACGCGAAGAATCCGCTCACGTGCACGCCAAAAATGATCCCGACGGCACGCCGGCGTCCGATGGTCGCGAGTAATCCCTTGTCGAAGTAGTGGAAGACGCGACGGTCCTTTCTCCGCAGCGTCCGTGCGATCGCTCGCGCCGCGGCGCGGCCCTGCTGGATCGCGACGGGCGCGATGCCGGGCAGCGGCGCTCCGTCTTGCTCGAAGTGGGCGACGTCGCCGACTACGAAGGCCTCCGGGTGGCCGGGCACCGAGAGGTCCCGCTCGACGATCACGCGACCCTGGGGATCGTGGGGCGCCTCCATCTCGTGGACGATCGCGGTGGGCCGGACGCCGGCGCCCCAGATCACAGTCGCAGCCTCGATTCGCCTGCCGTCGTCGAGCGTGACGCCGCACCGGTCGAGGCTGACCGCGCTGCACCGCAACTGGACCTCCACACCGAGCTGGTGCAGCTGCTTCTCCGCCTTCACGGACAGGTCCGGAGGAAACGTAGGTAGGACGCGCGAGCCCGCCTCGACGAGGTGCACGCGCGTGAGGCGGGGGTCGATGTTGCGGAAGTCCCGCGCGAGCGTGATCTGCGACAGGTCGGCGAGTGCGCCGGCGAACTCGACGCCCGTCGGCCCGCCGCCGATCACGACGAACTCGAGCAGCCGGCGGCGACGCTCGGGATCTCGCGTCCACTCCGCCTCTTCGAACGCCAGCAGCACGCGCCGGCGGATCTCGAGCGCCGCATCGAGCCCCTTCGGGCTCGGCGCGAGGCCCGCCCAGTCGTCGTGCCCGAAGTAGCTCGGCTCCATCCCGGTGGCGACGACGACGTAGTCGTACGGGAGCACGCCGTGATCGGTAACGACCCGACGGCCGGCCAGATCGACGGCGCGGGCGTCGGCCAACACGACGCGCGTGTTCCGGAAGCGCGAGAGCACGGAGCGGATGGGCGCGGACACGCTCGGCGCCGACAGCGCCGCCATCGCGACCTCGTAGACGAGCGGCTGAAACACGTGGTGGTTTTCCCGGTCGACGACGACGACGTCGACGGGGCTGCGGCCGAGACGCTTCGCCGCGGCGAGCCCGCCGAACCCCGCGCCGACCACGACGACGCGTGGGCGATTGTCGTGCTCGACGAGGGGCGCCTCGGACATCGCGAGGCGACGACGCAGCAGAGCGCGTGCCACCGAGGTCCCTCGGCCGCCAACGCGCGGCGAACGTCGAGCACGCGCCTTCGGCGCGCCAGTCAGTAGGCACCGCGCCTGCATCCAGGGCGTTGACGGAGCGCCGCCCGACCGGAGGTCGTCATGAGCACGTCTCCCGACGTATCGCACCAGCGCGCGGGTGAGCCGTCGCGGCCTCGTTACGTGTGCCCGTACGACGGCGAAGCCTTCGACCAGAAGTCGCGCTTCGAGCGTCACATGGCCTCGGCGCATCCGCCGCGCGCCCCCTGCGCGGCGGACATCGAGAAGGCCCTCGCGGGTATCGAGTTCCCTAAGAGCAAACGAGAGCTCGTCGAATATGCCGCGCAACGCGTGCCGGCGGACTCCGATGTCATGCGCGCCATCCGCTCCTTGCCGGACGGAACGTACCGGGACGCCGCTGAGGTCGCGGTCGGCTTCGGCCAGGCAAGGGGACCTGGCGACGGAGCACCGGCCGAGAGAGAGCCGCCGTCCGTGCGTGGTGGGCATGCGGCAGCCACCGAGGGTGTGTCGGCAGCCGCGGTCGCGAAGATTCTCGGCGGCATCGACTTCCCGAAGACGAAGTCCGAGCTCGTCGATCACGCCCGCCATCGTCAAGAGAGCGTTGGGTGGGCGTCGCCGCGGTCGCGCTGACGCGGTGGCCCGCGCGTTGCTGCTTTCTCCGGCTTGCCAAGGCAAGAGGCCACCCCTTCCATGAATCCCCGCACGCGCTCGCAAGAGGCGTTCGTCTTCGATCTCGACGGAACGCTGGTCGACAGCGTGTACCAGCACGTCATGGCCTGGCGGGAAGCGCTCGGCGCGGATGGCATCGAGCTCTCGATGTGGCGGATTCATCGCAAGGTGGGGATGAGCGGCGGCCTGATGACCGACATGCTCCTCCGCGAAACGGGCATGGAGCTCGATCGCGCGAAGGCGGATCGCCTGCGACGGCGGCACGACGACGCCTACCGGGCCCGGCTGGCCGAGGTCCGACCGCTGCCGGGCGCTCACCGGCTGTTGTCATCACTCGGCGAGTGGGGCATTCCGTGGGCGATCGCCACGAGCGGTCCGACGGATGTCGCCTCCTTGACGCTGGCGAAGCTCGAGATCGATCTGGAGCGAGTGCCCGTGGTGACCCGCGACCAGGTCAAGCACGCCAAGCCCGACCCCGATCTGTTCCTCGCCGCCGCGGAGCGACTGAACGCCCCGATAGGCCACGTCACCGTAGTAGGCGACAGCGTCTGGGACATGCTCGCGGCGCGACGCGCGCGCGCTCTCGGCGTGGGACTCCTCTCGGGCGGATACGGCGAGGACGAACTGGTGCGCGCCGGCGCGTACCGCGTCTATGAAGACCCAGCCGGGCTCTTCGAGCACTTCGACGAGATCGGCAACCGGCGCTGAGCGCTCACCTCCCGCGGGCGTCACTCGTGCGGTTCGCGAATCAGGACCACGGGTTGGCGGTACGATTGACTTGGTCGGCGACGCTCGGCCCACGAATCGCACGCTGGCGTAGCGACGGGACGGTCTGCACTCGCAGCGACGAGGTGCTCGCTGCCTGGAAATTCATCACGCCGATCCTGCAGGCGTGGGCTGCCGCTCCGCCTCCGGAGCTTCCGAACTACGCGGCCGGGTCGCGGCCGCCACGCTTCTTGCACTGCCCTCGCATGGGCACCGAGGAGATCGGGCTGCGCACGGACGCCACCCCTGCGCAGGTCGCCCTCGCATGGGTCCTCCGTCAGGACGGCGTCGCGGCCGTCGCGAAGGCCAGCACGCCGGAGCACGTCCGTGAGGACGCAGAGGCTCGCAAGATACGCCTCACGGAGGAAGACCTCGCAGCCCTCGACCGTGCGTTCCCTCCGCCGAAGAAGAAGGTCCCGCTCCCGATGCACTGAGCGATGCTCCTCACCGTCCTCGAGATCCTTCCGATCGCGCACAAGTGGATCAGGCGCGACGCGGCACGTAGTTGGCTTGAATGCCGACATGAACGGCGTTCAGCGCGGACTACGCATCGGCCGCATCTTCGGGATCCAGATCGCCATCGACTACTCCTGGGTGTTCATCGTCCTCCTGCTGACGTGGAGCCTTGCGTCGTGGTTCTGGCTGGTGCACCCGAACTGGGGGGCCGCACTCGCGATCGTCACGGCGTTCGCGGGGGCGATCCTCTTCTTTGCATCGGTGCTCCTGCACGAGCTGGCGCATTCGCTCGTGGCGAGGCGTTTCGGGATCCCGGTGAGCAGCATCACGCTGTTCTTGCTCGGCGGCGTCTCGAACATCGAGCGCGAGCCATCGAGTTCGAAAGCGGAGTTCCTGATGGCCCTCGTCGGTCCACTGACGAGCATCGTGCTCGGCGCCATCCTCCTGGGGATCGGGTCGGCTCTGGTCAGCGTGCCGCCGGATGCCGTAGGCGATCCGCAGGTCCTGCTCGCGCAGCTCGGCCCGGTCGAGACGCTCGTCATGTGGCTCGGCCCGATCAACATCATCGTGGGGCTCTTCAACCTCATTCCGGCGTTTCCGCTGGACGGGGGGCGGCTGCTTCGCTCGGTGATATGGGCGGCCACGCGCAACCTCCATACCGCCACGCGCTGGGCATCCGCCGTCGGACAAGTCTTCGGATGGTTCTTCGTCGTCCTCGGCGTGGCGATGGCCTTCGGCACGTACGTGCCCTTCTTCGGGCGCGGGCTCATCGGGGGGCTGTGGCTTGCCTTCATCGGCTGGTTCCTCGCGGCGGCCGCGGGCCAGACCTGGAAGCTCCA
>CALKVG010000282.1 GCA_937998045.1 uncultured Myxococcales bacterium | reverse complement strand
GGCGATTGGCGTGCCCGGGGCGGGAACGGTGACTGGAGTGAAGGTCGTCCCCATCGAGGGCAACGTGACTCCCCAGGTGACGATCCCGACGGCGCAGGTCACCAACAGCTGCGCGAGCGATTCGACGCTCGGTCAGGTGGTGTGCATCGGGAACAACAACGGCGTACCGACGGGCAACGACGTCTACGTCATCTCCGGGCACACGAACACCATCACGAACACGCTGAGCAGCGCGTCCAACGCGCCAGAGGGCTTCTCCGGCGGCAGCTGCAGCACCTGCGCGCAGGCAATCGACCCCGTTCACCACAAGGGGTTTCTGTCCATCGGTACCGGGGCGGGCGCCGCGTTCCAGCCGTTCGACCTCACCGCCGGCACGCTCGGCACGCCGATACTCGCCGCAGGCCAGCCGGGAACGTCCGAGGATATGGTGATCGACCCGGGCCGTCAGCTCTTGCTTTCGCCGAACGAAGGCGCACCCGGGATGATCGGCGACTATCAGCTCCTCGACGTCTCGACCGGCACGGTCTACGACTGGATGATCCCGCAAAGCCCTCAGAACCAGGGGATGTTCGACTCGGCTGCCGAGGACTGCACGACAGGCATCGCTCTGGCGACGACGGAACAGGCGGACGCGCTCTTTCTGGCCGATCTCACGCAGGCGACGTACTCCGGCTCGAACTGGTCGGCGCCGTTCACGATGCAGACGATTCCCGAATTTGCCACGTTCGCGCAGGGAACCAATGGCATCGCGATCGCGACCAACTCGCACCTGGGCGTCGTCACCGACGAGTTCGGGGGCAACGCATTCGGCGTCATCCAGCTCCCCGCCACGTCCGGTAGCGGTGCCCCGTCTCTGGTCGACTGGGTCGCCGCGACCGTTCCGGACGACCCGTCCGGCGCGCCGTTCGCGCACGGCTTCGATCCCCACACTGTGACGACCTTCACGAACCCCACGACGGGAAAGCCTTTCGCCATCCTGTCGGACTGGCCGAACAGCATAACGCCGTCGTTTCTCGTCGTGATTGACATGGAGGCGCTCCTGGCCCTCCCGCGCTCGCCGCCGGGAGCGCATACCCTCGCCACACCCCTCGCGATCGGCCCGGTCGTGCGATACATCGCGCTCAATCCGTAAAGGACCCCGGCGCGCACGCGACGTACAAGGTGCCCCAAACAGAACAGGAAGAAATGCCATGCGTTGGTACGCAATGCTGGAGAAGGGTCATATCGAGTCCATGACCGCCGACGAACTCGCCGCGGCGTACGACCGCGGAATCGTCAACGACGATACTCCCGTGCTCCAACCCGATGCCAAACAGTGGGTGCGTCTCGGATATTTCGCCGAGCTCGATGAGCCGCGTGAATCATAGCTACTGCGGCGTGGGTGGCGGCATCGTCTGCACCGGGATGGAGCCGGCGGTCGCGATCCACTTCACGTCGTCGAGGAGCACGGTCGAATCGAATTGCGCATTCCCCGCGTCCCACATCGCGAAGCGAATCGTAATGACCGACGCCGCCTGCGCCGGCGCCTGCGTCTGCAGCCATCGCGTGGCGCCGGCAGGGCCCACTCCGGTGTGCCACACGTCGAATCCGGTGCCCGCCATGTCCCCCACGCCGGACGGGCAATAAGGGTTCGGCAGGGGAGGGCACGTCCCGCCGCTGCTCTTGCAGTGCGATGCGAACCGCTGGGGCGTGCTCGGGTCGCACGTGTCGAAGAACCCCATGTTCACGCTGACCGGGTGCTTGTTGCCGTCGAAGGAGATGTTCCCGAAGCTGGAGCCCGACGGGACGTACGCGCCCATGGGCGGCGGGTTCACGAGCGCCACGAACTGGTCGTTGTAACCGGACTTGTCGCAGACCCAGTCGGGGAACTCGAACGAGTAGAATTTGAAGTTGAAAGAGTACCCGGTCGCGTTCGACGGAACGCGGATCTTCAGCTCGAGGGCCACGTCGTCGGCGATGGCGGGCGTGGGAGGGCACGCGGGATCGTCTTGCGGGAACCCGGTGGGCGCAGTGCCCGTCGGGTTCGTCTGGCACGAGATGCCGCTACACGCTCCGGTCTGCCCGACGACGCGCGCGTGACCGCTCGACAGCGCGAGCAGGTTCTGTCCGGCCTGAACGTGCACGTTGGTCCCGAACCCGGGCTGAATGCCGACTTGCAGCCCGGGGCTGGCGAACGGCGTCCCGTCGGCGCGCACGTACGCGGCGGAGATGACGCCGTAGTGGCGATCGGTATCGGTCGCGGTCCGGCAAAGCTCGATGGCCTTGGCGGCGTCGTTCGGGTCGACGTCGTCGAGCGCGAGGCCGGTGTCGCAGGGCTGGGCGGAGTCGCCGGCCGTTCCGTCGCAGTCTTCGTCGCCCCAGACGGGCATTCCCGCGTCGTTCGTGTGGAGCACGTCGATCGCTCCCGGATTCACGTTCGGATCGCAGTCGTTGCAGTCGCCCTGGGCGGGGGTCCAGCCGTCCTTGTCCATGTCGCCGTCGGGTCGGTCACGGTGCACGTGCCACTCTGCGACGTTCCGCCTCCGCTGCCGCTGCTGCTCCCGCCGAAGCTGCCGACGGAGGCGCCGTCCCCGACATTGCCCGCGGGAGCGCCGTTTCCGCCGCTCGAGGAGCCGGAAGCGTCGTGGGTGGCAGCGCCGCCGCCCCCGCCGCCGTCGACGTCGCCGAAGCCCGGGGGCAAGCTTGCGGAGCACGCGCCGACAACGAACAGCGCAAGCAACGACCCGAGGACCTCGCGCACGATCCCTCTCCTCTTCACGGCAACCCCTCCGTGTCTCATGGCGAGGTGATGCGGCCTCTCTGCGTTCGTGAGCAAGGCGAGAGGGAACGGACGACGTCTCCGTTCCAAGTGGAAGGGAATTGTGCATTCCGGATGGGGCGGCACTGACGCCTGACGGCGCCGCGTTCACTCCAGGGAGGAAGGCTCCGCCCATCGAGAACGCGTCTTCGATTCTCGGCGGAGCGTCGCGGCCATGCGTCCGCGCGACGTTTCTATTTGGGCGCGGGTCACGTCGCGACGTCCGCGCGACGTTTCCATTTGGCCGCGGGTCACGTCGCGATGTCCGCGCGACGTTTTTATTTGGGCGCGGGTCACGTC
>CALKVG010000281.1 GCA_937998045.1 uncultured Myxococcales bacterium | reverse complement strand
GGGCTCATGACCCGCCGACTGGCGCGCTGAATGCGTTTTTCAACACGCTCTGAGGGGCTGACGCCCTGAAGCGGGGCGCGCGACGACTTGGAACGCACGCCACGCATCTATCGTGCGCGATCCAAGCGGCGCGACCCTCGCCGAGGACCCTGCGCATGCTCCAACCTCGCGAGCGAGTACTCGCTCGCTTGCGCTCGTCGTGCTCGTGGACTCGGTTGCCGTCGCCTGCGAAGGCTGCCCGTGCGAGTCGACGGCTGGGGCGGTCTATCTCGGCGCGACTGCCTTCGTGCATGAGGCTGAGGACAGACTCGAGGACCCGCAGCGCGAGCTTGACCCGACAAAGCACAAGGCGACCGTGACCATCACGACCGCCTCGCACCCGTCCCTAGGAGGACGGTGACCGGACATGGAAGCCGCGTACCAGGCTCACCAGGCGAATGGCGGAGGCCGAGCTACGCCTGGGCTGCTCGTGCGGGCGCAGCTCGGCATCGGCGACCACGTCGTTAACGGCGAAGGCACGACGTCCACGTGCCAGGGCAACGGGACTTCGGCTTCGTGCTCCACGATTACGTCGCACTCGTCGACCCACATTCTGTATCTCGAGCCGGCATTGATGATCGCACTCATTTTCGGCCCAGTGCTCGCGGGCATTGACGGGAGCGTCTTCTTCATGCCCCAAGTCGGTGATCCCATCGGGCCAACGACATTCACCCAGCTCAGGGTGGGAACACAGCTCGGCGTTCGGCTCTGAGCCAAGCGGGGTCAGCCAACTCTCGTTCAGCTCACAGCGTCTTTGATGGCCTTCACCGGTCTTGCGCGGACAGCTTTGCTCGCTGGCTTCGCCGCGAACTTCTGCTTTTCCTTGGTGAACGGGTTGATCCCCTCACGCGCGGGCCTCGCCGGTTTCTTCACGACGACGAACTTCGCGAAGCCGTGGAGCACGAAGATCCCGTTCTTCTTGAGCTCCTGGTGGCCGACGTCCACGAGCGTCTCGATCACCTGCTTGACGTGCTTGCGGGAAACCTCCTCGCCGATCGCATCCGCGACTTCTTGGAGGAGTGCGCTCTTCGAGAGCGGCTTTTTCTTCTGCGCCGTGCTGGGTTTCGCCATTTGCTGGGTCTCCTGACCGACGCAGACGTACGTCGGTATCGACCGCCAAGGCAATCGAAAAAGCTCGCGCCGCTGCGCGTCATGGCACCGACCGTTCGAAGCACCACGTGGCTCCCCCTTGGTCGGCTCGCAAAGACCGGCCGCGGTGAGCTCCCGGCCCTGCTGGCGCACCGGATTCGCGACGCTCGTCGTTCACGGAATTTGAGCCGCGATACCCGTCGCGACGAGATCCATCAGCTTGAAGAATTCGTCGTCGCCGAAGTTGGCGCCGCTCGTCAGGAGACCAGGTTCGATGAGCACACGGTCGAGGGGATCGACGCGCCGATACAGGCCCACGACGTCTCCGTGGTCTGCCAGTACGATACCCGCTGGCACTCCATCGAACTGACGGTCTGTATTGACGACCCCGTCGTTGTCCCGCGGCCGAATCGCGGACGGAACAAGCTGTGGGTCGGAGGCGATGACGACAGGCACTTTCGGCACGAGAGCCGCCGCCGGCGCCTCTCCGGCCTTCTCTTGAGTGAAAGTCCACAGATCTCGAAAGAGCAGGTCTTCCGGACCTTCGCCGGCCGGCCTCTCGAAGACGTGCATTGCATTCTTGGCGACCCCGAGGACGCGTGGGATTAGCCCTCTTTGCACGTTGGGTACGGGCGCAACGGTCGCGATCGACAAGATCCGCGTTCCCGTACGGTTTTCGGTGGCCGTGAGGCGGCCTGCGACCGAGGGATCGAGGTCGCGTGCCAGCACGTCATTGAACAGAAGACCGCGGAGAAACTGAAGCGTGCTGCCCTCGAAGGCAGACCCGAGGGCGAACTGGATGCGGCTCGACGACAGACCACCCGGGCGCACGAGGACGTCGACCGCGGTCTCTCCGAGCTTGGTCACGCCGGAGAGGAGTCCGCGCAAGGTGGGCGAACGCTCGGTGAGCTCGGCCACGTCCGACAGAGCAAGGCATGTACCATGGTGCGGCGCGGAGATCGTCGTTACCGACGCTATCGCGGGCAACGCAACGGTCCACGAGCCGGACGAAAACTCGCTTACTTTGCGCCCCTCGACGAGGGGGTTCTTTCTTGTCAGAAACGCTGCATCAAGCCCGCCCGTACTATGGCCAACGAGGTGCCATTGGTACGGCCCGCCCTCCTGCGCGTCCAGCGTTCGCAAATGTCCGATTAGCTCGTTCTGCCGAGCTGCGAGCGAGCCGAGCGGGAGCGTCGGGACCGGAACGACGGGAATCGGCGCGGTACCTGGTTTGCGGGCCTCGATCTGTCCGCGCAGGGCTGCCAGAAAGCGATCGGCCCAGTACGTCCAGCGACCGATATGGTCGAAGCCCAAAAACCCAGGAACGAGCGCCACTGCGTGCCTGGTCACGATCGGTTCCTCCTCCGGTTGCTCGCCGCGCGGCGCGGCGACCGGTCGCAGTAAGAGCTCACTGGAAGCGCGGCGTCAACGCGACTCGCACGGCATCGATGCAGACGGTCGTCAGCATCGCCCAGCGCGAGAGCGCGACGGTATTGGTTCGGCGGGTGCAGTCGCGACGGGCGGCCCGGCGTCGTGTCCGACACGGCAGCGGCGACGGCCACGACCACTGGGCTGACGAGCACCGGCCCGGGCAATCGGCGGTCACCATCCGGTCGCTCACGCTCAAGGCGGGGCTCGGCCCCAAGCCCACCGGCCGCACGGCCAACGGGCTTGCTCTTGCCCCCGCGTCCATATCTCTCCGTCGACGCGGTCGACTGCAGCGGTGTCCTCCCCTGACTCTTGTAGTTCCGGGAGGATGTGCCGAAGGCCGTCCCGCGTCGTCGACCGAACGAACCGCCGGGCGGGCGGTTCCCTAGACCACACCGGCCCGTCTTGTCCATGGTCATTTTGTGCGTACTCTCGTTTCCGATTTCCGGACGAGGAGCCGGACGAGGAGATGGTGAATCGTACAAGGATCAGTGGTGGGGTCGACTTCGTTGTTGTATTCGCGGGGCAAGCCGCCTAGTTGAGGTGAGAAGGCCGGGGGGGAAATGAATATTCGTGCCGCGGACGCGGGTTCGAGCAGCTGCGGGACGTTTCGGATCTCTCGGCTTGACCCGGTTGCAGTCATCCGGCCGAACTAGAATTGGACTCCATCAGCGAGACGAAAGAGGAGGGTGATAGACCAATGGATCGCAGCTCGTTGTGGTGGCCTGGAGGCCACGTAGCGGTGGTGCTCGCCCTGTGCAGCACCGGATTGGGGTGCTCTTCGTACCAGTATGCCAAGAACCTGAAGTTCTTGTCATTCGACAACAACGTCAGTACGGGGC
>CALKVG010000280.1 GCA_937998045.1 uncultured Myxococcales bacterium | reverse complement strand
CTCCGCGATGGGCCTCAACGTCGAGCTGCTCGAGGAAGAGCTGTCGCAGAGCGCGCAGAACGGCGACGCCGGCGACCCCGCCCGCTCGGCGGAGGTGCGCAACCTGCTCGCGGCGATCCAGCGCGAGGTGCGCCGCCTCGAGCACCTGAGCGAGGAGTACCTCCGCGTGGCGCGCCTGCCGCAGCCGCGGATGGAGGCCGAAGACGTGGCGGCCGCGGTGCGCGAGATCGTCGCATTCGCGCGGCCCGAGATCGAGAACGCGGGGTGCATCGTCTCGCTGTACGTCGAGGAGGATCTGCCGGCCGCGCTCTTCGACGAGGCCCAGCTGCGGCAGGCGCTGCTCAATCTCCTGCGGAACGCGCGCGAGGCCATGCCGCACGGCGGCCCGATCGACGTGCACGTCGAGGCCCAGGGGATGAGCGTCGTCGTGGGCGTCGATGATCGAGGCGGCGGCATCCCCGAGAGCATCCGGTCGCGCGTGTTCGATCCGTTCTTCTCGACCAAGGGGGAAGGCACCGGGCTCGGCCTCGCGATCACGCGACACATCGTCGCCGCGCACGGCGGGACGGTGACGTGCGAGCCGCGCGAGGGTGGCGGCACGCGCTTCCGCATCGCGCTGCCGATCGCGCCGGCGAAGAGCGTGCGCCTGCCGGCGTCTGCGCCGTGCTAGAAAGCGGCGCCCATGCCCCGCTCCGACGGCCGATCGCTCGACGCGCTGCGTCCCGTGGAAATGATTCTCGGCTTTCACCGCCCGTCCGAGGGGTCGGTGCTCTACCGGGCCGGCGGCACGGTCGTGCTCTGCACCGCTTCCATCGACGACAAGGTGCCCGCCTTCCTCGAAGGGAAGAACCAGGGCTGGCTCACCGCCGAGTACCAGATGCACCCGCGGGCCAACCCCAGACGGCAGGACCGCGACGGGCGCGGCAAGGCGCCGAGCGGGCGCACGCAAGAGATCCAGCGGCTCATCGGGCGCGCGCTTCGGGCGGCGGTGGACATGCAGAAGCTCGGGGCTCGCACCGTCACGATCGACTGCGACGTGCTCGAGGCGGACGGCGGGACTCGCACGGCGTCGATCACGGGCGGCTTCGTGGCGCTGGCCGCGGCGCTCGCGAAGGTGGGGCTCGCGGTGCTGCGCGAGCCGGTCGCCGCGATCAGCGCCGGCTATGTGGAGGGCATCGGCCCCGCGGGTGCCTCGGCGCGAGGGGCCCACCACGCGCTCGACCTCTGCTACGTCGAGGACTCGCGGGCGCAGGTCGACCTCAACGTGGTCGCGACGGCGAGCGGCAAGATCGTCGAGGTGCAGGGCACCGCCGAGGGCGAGCCGGTCGAGCGGCGGGAGGTCGACGCGATGGTGGACCTCGCGCTCAGCGGGATCGGCCGCCTGACGCAACTCCAGCGCGATGTCCTCGCGCGCGCGGGGATCGATCTGGCGCGGTGGAAGGCGCCGTGACAGGGCGCAGCGAGACGCTCGTCGTCGCCACGGGAAACCGCGGGAAGCTCGAGGAGCTCCGCGCGCTGCTCGCGGGCGTTCCGGTCGACGTGCGCGCTGTGGCCGACGCGATGCGCGAGCCGCCACACGTGGTCGAGGACGGCGCGACCTTCGCGGACAACGCGACGAAGAAGGCGGCCGCGATCGCGCAGGCGACGATGATGCTCACGCTGGCGGACGACTCGGGGCTCGAGGTGGACGCGCTCGACGGGCGCCCGGGCGTGCGCAGCGCGCGGTTCGCACACGAGCGCGCGACGGACGCGGAGAACAACGCGACGCTCCTCGCGGCGCTCGAGGCGCTCGGCGAGCCGCCCCACGCGGACGGATTCCGGGCGCGGTTCCGCTGCGTGCTCGCGCTGGTCGACCCCTTCACGAACGGCGGCCGTCCCCACCTGGTCGAGGGCCGGTGCGAGGGCATGATCACCCGGACGCCGCGCGGCTCGGGCGGCTTCGGCTACGACCCGCTGTTCGTCGTCGACGGCACGGGCAAGACGATGGCGGAGCTCGATCGCGAAGAGAAGAACCGCCTGAGCCACCGCGCGCGCGCGTTCGTCGCGCTACGGCCTCTGCTCGAGCGCCTCCTCGCCGAGCGCGCGCAGCAGGCGAAGCGCATCGGCTAGCGCCCCTACTTTCCGAGCAAGTCGAACGACGCGCCGCACCCGAGCACGAACGAGTAGTACCCGGTCTGCGCGCCGCCGATCGACTGGCCGTCGTGGTAGAGCGGCCCGGTTTGCCCGTCGCCCTGGTTGGGCGCGAAGGCAATGTGGCCGCTGGTATCGCTGACCGATCCGCCGGAGATCGTGACCATCGGCGTCAGCGTGAACAGGGTGCTCAGGCGGATCTCGGCGCCGAGGCCGACGCGCAGGAACTCGAAGCCCGTCGCGCTCCACGTCCCGCCGTCGTTGGAGACCTGGAACTGCCGGAACCCGAAGGAGATTTCGCTCGCAAAGGCTGCGCTGTCGACGTCGCCGGAGAGAAGGCGGAGCCCGACTCCCACGAAGGACGTGCTCGCGCTCGTGGACGTCTGCTCGAAGCGGTGGCCGGCGCCGACGAGCCCGAGCTCGACGGCGAGGTACGGGATGAAACGTCGCCCGAGGCGCGCGCCCGCGTCGAGCTCGACGGCGGCGCCCGGCCGCACGAAGTTGCCCACGGTCTCGACGCTGTTCGCGTCGTTCAAGTAGAGGCCACCCATGTACGCGAGGATGCCGAGGCGGGCGCCCAGCCAGAGCGAGTAGCGTGGCGCGTGCGTCTCGAGGCGAGCGCGCGACATCCCCGGGGGCCCGGGCGGCGGCTCGGCGTACGAGTACTCCGGGGGAGCCGGCGGACCGTACGCTGGCGGTGGAGGCGAAGGCAGCGCACGACCGGCTTGCGGCGGGGGCGGCGGCGGAGCCATCGGTGGCTCGGCGCTGGGCGGCGGCAGCGGAGGCAGGTCCGCCTGCGCAGCGGCCGTCCGCGCGGTGGCGAGCCCGGCAAGCACGACTAAGCTCCGGAAGACGGGACGTCTCAAAACTTGGGAGAGGCGCACCCCGAAAGGATATTCCACTCTGGGGCGCCTCAGGCACGGAGCGTCGCCGGCCGGGTGGACGCAAGGGTGGGCGCGACCCCAGGAAAGGGGAGTGAAGTCGATGGCGAGACCCTGGAACGAGCTCGGACGCTACGGGGGTATCGGTATCGAGCTGGTGCTCTCGATCCTCATCCTGGGCGGAATCGGGCACTGGCTGGACCAGCGCTACTGGCGCGGACACGACTGGGGGATGACCGTCGGGTTTCTCCTGGGCATCGCCGTGGGCGTGCGCAACCTCGTGCGGGCCTCGCAGCGGATGCAGCGCGACATCGAGCGCGAAGAGGCGCGCAATCCGGAGGCCAGCCGCTGGACGGTCGATGAGAGCTGGCTGCATCCCGGCGACGACCCCCAGGCCAACGGCGATTCGCGGGAGAAGCGCTCATGACGCCCCCGACCGAGAGCCGGCCGCCTCGCCGGCGCAAGGCCCTCGATGCTCAGATGCACGCGTCGCTGGCCGCCGTGGGGGTGACCGGCGCCGCCCTCGCCCTCGCGGCCCTCGCGCTCTTCGGGGTCTACGCCGCGTTCTCGGTGGCGGTCGGCGCCGGACTCGCCGTCGCGAATCTGTGGGCGCTCGCGCGCATCGTCCAGGCCCTCTTGCCCGATGGGACGTCCGGCGGCGCCTCCGGTTCCGGTGCGTGGGCGATCCTCGGCGTCGTCAAGATGTTCGCGCTCTTCGCGGTCGTCTGGTTTCTCATGCACCAAGGCATCGTCTCGGCGCTGCCGATGCTCGTCGGTTTTGGCGCCCTGCCGATCGGGATTGCCATCGGCTCGCT
>CALKVG010000279.1 GCA_937998045.1 uncultured Myxococcales bacterium | reverse complement strand
TTTCTGCCTGTCTCGTGGGCTCGGAGATGTGTATAAGAGACAGGGACAGCAGCGCGCGCGTTGCAAACGCGAAATCGCCGGCGAGGAACATCCCGACCCGCCTCCCGCTCTGATGAGCGCGCGCCACGAGATCCTCGTAGTCCGGCAGCTCCGCCGACCCGAGCAACTCCTGGAGCCGCCGCTGCGTTCGCGCGGGGACGATCTGCCAGAAGGACTCCGCCAGGCGCGCCGCGCGCGAGTCGACCTGCCGGCCATTGTCGGGAGCGCCGAACGCCGCGCGCATCGCATCGAGCAGGGCGCGCCCCTCGGCCGGGGCGAGGCCCAGGCGAAGGACGTTCTGTGGAAGCGCAGCCGACATGCCGCGGCCCAGGGCAAAGCGAACTTCCGCCGTGTCCTCGCGCACGTCTCCGGCCAGGATGACCGAGGGGGGCGTGAGGAGCGCGACGTGTGAGCCCGGGGTTCCGCTGCTCGAGCGCATCACGAAGAGCGGAATCCGCGGCGCATCGAGCACGCGCATCGCGCCCTCGTAGATCCGGGCGATGGTGGAGGTCGGTCCGGGAACGACCCGCTCCACGCCGGTGATGCCGTAGCTCGCGGCCGCACGCGCGAAGAGCTGCATCGCGCCCTCCCAGAGCAGCGCGAGCGCCTCCCCGGCCGGGTCGATCGAGGGGCGCGCGAGGAGCGCGAAGATCCCCGGCTGCTCGGGCTGCGACCCGAGCGGCGGCGGCAGGAGCGGTCCTGCGCCGGGGTCGAACGCGCGAAGCACGTGCTCGATGGCGCGCGCGTACACGCGATCGTCGTCGGCGAGCGCGGCGCTGCGCAGCGACTCGAGGCGCGCCACGTTGCCGGGCTCGATCGCGACTTGCTGCCGACGCACACGTACGAGATCGCGACCTCGATCCGAGGTCGAGGCAATCAGCGGAGCGAGGACGTCGCCAGCCTGGGTCAGTCCGTCGGCGAGCGCCTCCCACAGGAGCGGCTCGGCGCGGCTCCGATCCCCTTGCTCCAGACGGCAGCGGGCGAGGGCCAGGCGCGCGCGAGCCCGTTCGTCGGGCGAGTGGGCTGCACGAACGGCGGCCTCGAGCTCGGCGACACGATCATCCGGCGACGGCGGATGCCAGTCGGACGACGGGGGGAGCGATTCGCGGTCGGGCGCCGCAAAAGCGGGAGGGTCGGACGGCTCGGCGGGGGGCGTCGACGACGGCACCGACGAGGTCTCCTCTTCGTGCGAAAGGAGCCTGCGTCGCGAGGCCGCCGCCTCCTTGCAGTCGTCGAAGCGTTCCGCCTCGTGGAGGAAGCTCTCGGCGTCCGCCGTCAGCCCCACCCGCATCGCCGAGTCCGCCGCTGCGATCGCGACCGTTCCAGGCCTTCGAAGCTCGAGCAGCGGTCCCCCCAGCGCGACGCGGAACGCATCCACGGCGCGCGCGTGCTGGCCTTGCGCCGCAAAGCGCTCGGCGAGGCCCAGGGCGAGGAGCGGGTGATCTCCGACTTCCGACCGCGTGGCCTCCAACTGGTGCAGCCCGGCCCCTCCGCCCCGAACCACGTCGAGAGCCTCGGCCAGCAGGAATGCACGCAGCGCGGCGTCGTCGGGACCCAGGGGCTCCCGGATGCTGGACAGCTCCTCTATCGTCCTCTCCGCGTCCTCGAGAACACCGGGGCCGCGCATCCGGTACTCGAGACCGCGCGCCAAGAGCTGAGGCGTCGCGCGATCGCGTCCGGCGCCCGCGGCGCGCTGCGCCCGATCCAGCGCCGACGCGGCGTCGCCGGCTCTCGCCGCGGCCTGGGCTGCCTCGAGGAGGAGGTCGGTGCGCGTCGCATCGTGGAGACCCTGAGTCGATGCGATCGTTTCGAGCGCGTTGCCCAGCTCGGCGTCGGCTCCCTGCGAGCGGGCGACGTCGACTCGCAGGGCCAGAGCTGCGTGGTTCGACGGGCGACGGGCGAGGACGCGCTTTGCCTGCTCGAGCGCGGCCTCGCTGTCGCCGGCAAGCTGGGACGCGCGACCGGCGCGCAGCGCGAGCTCGTCCCGCTCCTGCACGTCGGTCTCGACGGCCGCGGCGCGTCGCCACACGGGTGCAGCGCTCGCGTGTTCGCCCTGCCGATCGAGCAAGTCGGCGAGGTACCGCAATGCGCCCGCGTTGTCCGGCCATTCCCCGAGAAGGACTCGGAGTTCGGCGCAGGCGTCCTCGACGCGGCCGAGCCGTTGCTCGAGGATCGCCGCCCGCCGCAGCCTCACCGCGCGGAGGATTTCGCGCATCCCCGGCTGACCCGCCAGGCGGTCGGCGCGACGTGCGAGGTGCTCGGCCAGGCGGTCGTACTGACCGCGCGCGACGATCAGCGACTCGATGGCTTGATCGGCCTCTTCGTCCTCCGGATCCGCCGACAGGACCTTTTGCCAGACCGAGGCAGCCGCGTCCAGGTCACCTCGGCGCTCGTGCGCGCGCGCGAGGCGCTTGAAGACGGCCACGCGGCCATCGTCGGCCACGCGGTCGGCGATCTCCTCGAGGGCCTGGACGCGCGCGGGGTCATCCCCCGCGATTTCGGCCACGCGCTCGAGCCAGCTCCACCGCTGGAGGGGGGCCGGATCGAGCTTGCAGGCCTCGAGCAGCGCCCTCACCGCGCCAGCTCTGTCTCCCCGGGATTCACGGCGCTCCGCGATCTCGCTCCAGCGATCGGCCCGCATCGAAGGGGACGCGACGTCGTTGGCGGCTTCGCGCTGGACGCGCAGGTCGATCAGACTCCCGCGACCAGCGGCGTCCCAGGCCGCGCGAAGCTCGCGCTCGATCTCCGACCGCTCGTCGCCCTCCGCGAGCTCCACCGCTCGCTCCAGGAGCGGGGCCGCCTCCGCGTGAGCCCCCTCTCCCACGTGCACGCGCGCCGCCGCGAGCAGCGCCCGGGCTCGACGAGCCGGCGTCACGTGCGCGGCGAGACGTTCGCGAAGCTCGGGCATCGCACGCACCGCGGCGTCGGCCTCGATGACCGACGCGTCGTCGTCCGGGTCGCGGAGGGCCGCGGCGACCGCCGCGCGAGCGCGAAGGGACTCGTCGCCGAGCGCTGCGGCGATTTTGCCGAACAGGTGGAGGACGGGGATCCCGGCATTCGCGCGAGGGTCCTCCGCGTGGGCGAGCGCCACCGAGAGGCGCTCGCTCGCATTCGCCGCGAGGGCGAGAGTCGTCGCCCGGACGGCCAGCGCTCCGTACTCGTCCACGTCGGCGTCGCACGCAAACGCCCGCTCGAGCGACTTGAAGGCACCGTCCGCGTCGGCGAAAAGGTCCAGCGCCGCGATCGCGAACGCGATCGCGGCGCGCGCCCCGTCGGGGCCAGACAGTCGATCGGCGATCTTGCCGGCGGCGCGGGACAGTCGCACCTCGAGCGCGTCGCGCTCCTCGGGCCCCAGTCGCAAGAGCTCGCGGGCGGCGTCGCTCAAGAGCGAAATGGTTTCGACGGTCGGCGAAACGATCGCCGCTCGCAGGAGCACGTCGACCCTCCTGTGCGCGCCCTCTTCTCCCTTGCCGGCGATCGCCGCGGCGCGCACGAGCCAGGTGGCGCGGGCCGAGGCCGGCTGGGCGCTCTCCGCCACTTGCTCCACCGTGCGAACCGCGTTCCCCGGGTCCCCGGCGCGCTCCGCCGCCCGCGCGAGCAGCTGGAAGCTGGACCCCTCCGAGGGCACCGCGCCGAAGGCCTGCGCCGCGTGCTTCAACGCGAGGACATGGGCGCCGCGCCGCTCGAAGAAGCGCGCCCCGCGATAGTGCGCCGCGCGCCGACCGAAGCGGCCGAGGGCGCGCGTCGCGACGAGGTCGTACAGGGCAGACAGGGCCTCCAGCTCGCCGGTTCGATCCGCGGCGCTCTCGGCCATCTCGAGCGCCTCGGCGCACGAGGGGCGACGAACGATTCCGCGAGCAGCGATGTCGAACGCAAAGCGGGCCTCGCCGACCGAGAGAGCGGCGCGCGCGACATCCGCTGCAACGAGGCCTGCCGTCGCGGCGTCCGGCTCCGTTTCCACGAGCCGGGTCAGGTACGAGAAGGCGAACTCCGCTCCGCCGAACGC
This sequence comes from uncultured Myxococcales bacterium, assembly GCA_937998045.1. Taxonomy (GTDB): domain Bacteria; phylum Myxococcota_A; class Polyangia; order Polyangiales; family Polyangiaceae; genus Palsa-1150. The sequence goes on along the minus strand of CALKVG010000279.1, from coordinate 12,507 downwards.
GACGAGGTCGAGCGTGAGCGTCGCGTACCCCCGCGCCGGGGCCGCGCGCGCGGCACGCTCCCAGGCGGCGACGGCGCCCACCCGGTCGTCCGCCAGGTCCCAGAGCGCGGCCCCGAGATCGCGCCACGCGACCGCAGCGTCCCCCGGGGATTCTCCCAGTGGCGTCCGCAACGCTTTGGCGTGGAGGCGCCACACCTGCGCATCGGGCGTCGCAGGACGGTCCGCCAGCCGGCCGACGTGGCGATCGATGCTCGGGTCGGTCAATCCCTCGCGGAGGGCGCGCAACACGATCCGCGCCTCCCCTTCTTCGTCACCCAGGCGCTCGCGCAAATCGGCCAGCTGGAGGAAGATCCTCCGCCGATCGGCGGGCTCGAGCCCCGAAGAGATCCACCTCTCGAGGATGGCCGCGGCGAAGGCGTCGTCCGACGCTCGAGAGGCCACGTCGAGCATGGCCTGACGCAGGGCGACGGACCTTGGACCGAAGACGTCGAGCGCTCGACGCGCGACCACGGCGGCGCGGTCCGGGTCCAGCCGCGTGAGCTCGCGCAGCGCGCGCGTGAAGGGGTCGCTCGCCCACGCGAAAGGGACCGGCTGCGAGAGGAGCCACGCGAGCGCATCGCACAAGCGCAACGGGTCGCCCGCACGGAGCAGGCGATCGAGCAGCTTTTCGATGGACGTCCGCTCGCCCGGCCGCAGCGCAACGCTGCGCTGCGTCCACGCCACGGCGAGATCCGCCTCGCCCAGTCCGTCGAGCGCGTCGGCGAGCGCGTTGCACCAGGTTGCGTAAGGGCCCACGATCGAGATGGCGCGCTCGAGCACGGCGGCCCCCGCCCGGTCGCTGCACCCGAGCGCGACGACGTCGGCGAGCGCGGCGATCGCGCGACCGCTCGTCGGATCTGCGCGCGTCGCGTACTCCGCGGCGCCGCGCGCCGCGCTCACGTCTCCGGCCGCGAGGTGCCGAGACGCCGCGATGGCGAGAAGGACGGCGCGCACGGGATCGGACGCGCTCGAGGCCAACCGCTCGAGCACCGACGTCTGGGCGCGCTCGTCCCGATGCAGGGCGGTGCGCACCCACGCGGCCGCGGCTCCGGCCGCCTCGTCGGGAACGCTCTGCGACGCCAGCAGCCCCGGCGCATGGCGCAGCCTCTCCGCAATGACTTCGCGCCTTCGGCCTTCGTCACCGATGGCGACCAGCGCATCGGCCAGCGCGCGAAATCCTCCGGCCCGGCCCGCGGCTGCCGCGTCCGATCCGTCGAGTATGCGCTCGAGCGCCGCAGGGTGCGCCCGCAGCAACGCGACGGCGTCCTCCGAGCTCGGGTCGGCCGCCAGCGCTGCGAGATACGCCGTGAGGGCCCGGTCGTCGTCGGCGAGCGGGCCCGCGAAGAGGCGCCCGAGCTCGACGAGGAGCGCCGCCCGTACGTCGGGCGCCGTCGCGCTCTCCGCGCGAGCCGCGAGGCGCGCGGCGAGCGGTTCGAGCATTCCGAGGCTCAGCAGGAGCGCATCGAACGCCGCGGCGTCCTCGCCCTCGAGAGCCGCGTCGAGCCCCTCGTCCAGGGCTGCACCCAGAGCCCGCGCGAGATCTCCCTCGGCTGCGGCCGCGAGGCGTCGCAAGGTGTGCGTCTGCGTCGCCCCGGCGTTCTGCCGGGCGTGCCGCCTCCACACCTCGTCGGAGGCCGCGCCGCGGCCCTGCTTCAGCAATGCCTCGCTCAGAGCGCTGGCCGCAACGGGACTCGCCGGATCGGCCCCGAACGCGCGCCACAGATCCTCGAGCGCAGCGTCGTCCTGTCCCTCTTCGGCGCGGCGCCTGGCGGCCTCCACGTAAGCCTCGGCCGCTGCCGCCGAGGAGACTGCCTCGGGCTCCCAACCGGAGATCGACCCAAGAAGCTCCGCTGGGACCGCGTCGCTCGGATCGATGGTGAGCGAGGCCTCGAGCGCGGCGGCTGCGCCGGCGGCGGCCCCTGCGCGCGCCTTCAGGATGCCGATGCGCACGAGGACGTAAGCCGCCTCGATCGAGTCGACTTCGGGCATCGACGCGATCGGCTTGAGCAGCGCCGCGGCCCGCGCAGGCTCTCCGAGGCTCTCGAGCCAGGCGGCCACCTCTCGCCGGAGCTCCGCGTCCTCGGCGATCTGCAAGGCAGCCATGCCGAGATCCACCGCTTCGTCGAGATCGCGATCGCGCGACGCGAGCCACCGCGCGAGCGCGGCGCGCGTCGAATGGATGGCAGAGGGGTCCCCCGCCGCGCGCGCCTCCGCGACGCGGGCTCGCGTCCATGCCTCCTCGGCGCGAGCCCCGGTCCGCCGCACGAGCGGCTCCGGTGCGCTGCTCGAGCGCGAGCCCGCGCCGGCGTTCGACGTCCACTCGGGCGGCGGCAACGTGCCGCGCGCGTAGCGGGGCCCGTCGCGGTGGCGCGTGGATCCTCCGCTGCCCGGACGGCGATCGGAAGGGATCATCCGGGAAGGATCGTACGCCAGGAATTACTGCACCGTTAGCGCGAACGGCAACGCACAGACCGCATGCTCTCGGGAAGCCAGGGGTGCGAGGCTCTCGAGAAACGGCAGGATCGCGGGCGGAGCCGCCCGGATCGCGACGTTGGCGAGCAGACGTTCGAGTTCGACCGCAGCTTCGCTCCCCGACAGCTCCCCGGCGAGACCCGCGCGGCTCTGGGTCCGCGGCTCGTCTTCGGCCAGGGCCTCGAGGAATCCCGATCGCTCGCTGGCGACCTCAACGCGCGCATCGGCGGGCAGATTGGCGAGGGCGCGAGCTCGAGCGATCGCTTCCCTCAGTCCCCCGAGCTCGTCGACGAGGCCGCGTGCGCGGGCTTCGCGTCCGCTGAAAATGCGACCCTCGGCAGACTCGGCAACCCGGTCGACGGGGACCCCGCGCCCTTCGGCCACCCGCGAGAGAAACAGCTGATAAATCTCGGTCATCGTCTGGAGCAGACGCGCGCGGGTGGGCTCATCCCAGGGCTCGACGATCGACTCGTAGGCCGCGCGGGCGGCCGCGCGACGATCGCCGGTCTTGGCGGGGACCGTCTCGATGTGAACGCCGATCCGTTCGAGGGCTCGCTCCGCGGCGACCTTGCCCCCGACCACGCCGATCGATCCCACGATGCTCGCTTCGTCGGCGAAGACGACGGCTCCCGTAGAAGCCAGGTAGTAGCCCCCGCTCGCCGCCATCCCACCGATGCTCACGACGAGCGGCTTCTTCCCCCGCAGCCGCATCAGCGCGTGCCAGAGCAAGTCGCTGGCGAGAGCGCTGCCGCCGGGGGAGTCGATCCGCAGGACGACCGCCTTGACCCCGTCATCCTTCTCGAGTCGGAGGAGCGTCCTCACCAACCGGGTTTCGGCGATCCCGCCCGACTCGGGCAGCAGACCTCCCTGCCCCTCCATGGAGATCGCGCCCGTGGCCCGGACGAGCGCGACCGGCGCACCTCCCAGCGATTCGCCGGCGAGGATTCGGAGCAGGTTCGACAGGTCCTCCCCGTCGCCGGCCGACTGCCCTGCCCCGAGAACGACCTCGACGCGGTCCGCTCGCACCGCTTGCTTGAGCGCGTCGCGCGCCTGATCGAAGTACGCGACCTCGTCGATGAGGCCCCGGTCCTTCGCCGAGGATGCGCCGTAGGGCCCGTCCTCGGAAACACCTTCGCCCGAGCCTGGCCGCGCCTTCTGCAGGCCCTCGAGCCAGAACGCGCGCATCCCGGCGAGCGTCGACTCGAGCGACGCCCGCGCCTCCGGACTGGGCGCGTCGCGCGTGAACGGCTCCTCGGCGCCCTTGTATTTCCCGACCTGCAAGAAGTCGACGTCGAGCCGCAGCTCGTCCGCCAGGAGCTTGTGGAAAAAGACGAGCTGCGCTGCCAGGCCGATGGCGTCCACGCTGCCCGCCGGGGACAGCCATACCTTCTTGCACGCGCGGGCGGCGAGATACAGGGTCGCGTTTCCGAGGTCGTCGGCGTGGCAATAGACGGGAAGCTTCGTCCCGACCGCCTCGAGCATCGCGCCAATCTCGCCCGCCTGCGCAAGGCCGATGCGCGCAGCACCTAGCCGCACGAGGACGCCTTTGACGTCCTTGTCGTCGCCGAGGTGCTCGACTTCGCTCTCCACCTCGTCGAAGGTCACGCTCCTGGACGGCAACCCCAGAAATCCACCGGGAGCCTGCTCCGGCACGCCGGACGACAGATCGAATACGGCAATCGACGGCCCCGACCGCGGCTCCGAGCGTGAGCCGGTCTCACCCGACCCCGATCGCGTGCGACCCTCGCACCCGAGGGATGCAGCCAAAGCGAGGGACGCGACGAGTGCCGCAGGGCGCATTTCAGAGTCCGTCTGGCTCTGCGGCGGGCCCGCTCTTGGCCCCGGCGGGCGCAGCGCTCGCGCCGTTCCCTCCTTCGGCGCGCGTCTTCACGTAGGACGGATACGTCCCCTCGGGGAACCGGTCGGCGACGTCCTTGTAGGCCCGTGCGGCGCCCGCGCGGTCGCCGGACGCCCACTCGGTGTCCGCCACGCCGAGCAAGGCCGGCAGGTACGAGGGATTCACCGCGAGGGCTCGCTTGTACGCCGCGATGGCCCCGGCCGAATTTCCCTGGGCGCGGTCGACGTCGCCAATCCCCGCGAGCGCCTCGGAATCGCTCGGATTGCGCGCGACGAGTGCCTCGTACACTTGTCGTGCCCGGTTCCAGTCGCCCTTCTTGATGGCCTGCGCGGCGGCTTGAAGGCCCCCCGTCGTCTCGCCGCCGTTCTCGCCGCCGGACGCACCCTCCGGTGGGGCGCGGCGCGCGCCCGGAAGCGCGCTGACGTCCGCGTGAGGCAGGATTGCCGTGGCGTTCTTCTCTACCGCCCCCTTGGCCGGCATCTTGTCGACGAAGGCGTGGAGCGTCGGTACGAGCGGATAAGGACGGGTCAACGCGTCGAGCTTGGCGAGTTCGGCCCGGGCCCCGTCATGGTCTCCGGATTTCGCGAGCGCATAGACGAGCGCGGCCCGCGCTCGGCCGGCGTTGCCCTCCCCCGCTGCGGCTGTCCGCAGCCTGTCGATGACCGTTGTCCAGAGCGGGTCCGGCTCGGCCAGATCGAGCGCCGCCAGGACGTACGACGTCTCCGCCTGCGACCCGAGCGCCAGTACCTTCGCCACGGAGGATCGCGCGGCGTCCCTCTCTCCGCCGAGTCGCTGGGCGTCGAGCTTGGCGCGAGCAGCCGCTGGATCGCCGGGGGCGGTGGCGACCGCCGCGTCTGCCCACCGGTTCGTTCGCGCGACTGCGTCGTCCAGCTGCGTCTTCGTAGTGCGCGCCTCTTCGCTGGCGTCCGGGGGCAACAGGCGCAGCTTCAGCCATGGAACGTCGGCGCGGGCGGCGGCGACGCGCGCTTCGTCGAGCAGGACTCTCGGATCGTGCTCGGCGAGGGCGCTCGCCTTGTCGAAGGCCTCCTGGGCGGACTCGAGGTTTCCGTCCGACATCGCGCGCTCGCCGTCCGCAACGAACTGCCGTGCGCGCGGGTCGACGCGCGCGGCCCCTGACGCGCTGCGCGCGACCAGGTAGGGGCGCGCGACCGCCCATCCGCCGACGCCGACGGCGAGCAACAAGACCAGCGCGACAATCCAGCCCCCGACGCGGCGGCGTCGGGGCAGCGAGTACAGGTCCTCCTCGAGCGATGCCGATGGCGTCGCCGATCGCATCGGAGGAAGATCGTCTTCGCTGCGCATCTGTGGCCGGCTGACCGGCGGGAGCGGCGACGATGCCTCGATTTCGGCGGCGGGAACCGGGATGTTGCGGGTGCGGACGGAGTCGCGCGCGAACTCTGCTGCAGCCAACGACGCGGCGAGGTGCCGTCCGGCGCCCACGACGGCCTGCCCCTGCGCAGCGGGAGGCGGCGGAGCGGCGGATGCGTCGGGCGGCGGCCGCAGCGTGTCGATCTTCGGTCGATCGGGGTCGGGCGGCGCCCCGAAGGAGTCGGTGCGGCGCGCGGGGGAAGAGGGAGGCGCCGCGGGGACGCGGGCGACGTACGGCAGCGGGGTCGCCTCCGGGCTCCAGTGCGCCGCTCTCTTCGGGAACGAGACCGGGGATCCCGAATCGCCCATCCGCGGTACGGCGGGCTGATGCATCGGGGGAATGCTGCTCGCCGTGGCCGAGGGGGGCGGCCGGTTCGAGGCTTTGCCCTCGAAGAACGGCTCGAGCTCAGCGATTGAGCCCAGAGAACGCGCGGGAGCGCCGCCTCGCACGAGGACATCCGTGCGCGATACCTGCTTGCCCAGGATCGCCCGCTGCAGCTCGCGCAGGCTGACGAACGTCAGGCGGTGGCCGTTCCCCGTGTGGACGAGCCATTGGTCGCTACCCGGATCGGTGGCGTCGGTGCTTCGAACCTTGAATTGATGCCCACAATTCGTGCATCGGACCGTCGTCCCACGCCCGCTGACGAGCGCGTCGTCGAACTCGTACTCTGTCTTGCAGCGGTCGCACTGTACGTCCATCGAGGATCTCCCGCGGGGCGCGGCGTCGCGAGGAGGCCGATGGAGCACGGCGGCGCGAGCTCGTCCGGCAGGTGCGGCGCGTCGGGAGCAGCGAACGTTAACATGCGCCTTCGCATGCTGTCGATCGGACGATCGCGACCCTCTTGCCCCGTTCGCCCCCTTGCGCTGGGGCGAGCGACCCCACGAGTCGCCTACCCTACCCGAATCGCGCTCGGACCAAGCCCCAACATGACACGGCTGCCCTGGCGATCACGACGACCTCGTGAACCCTGGTCCACGCCACCTCGCGCCACCGCGAGTATTTCCCGATCGCTTCGCGAATGATCGTTCCGTTCGCCCCGGGGCACGTGCGTTGCTAAAACTGCGTTGCTAACGTTGCCTCGGTGAGGGCCAGGCTCGCGCGCTCCTCGCGCCCTACATGCCACGGAGACGGTGAAGCCCATGAAGCGACTCCTGTTCGGCATCACGATCCTCGGCGCGGCCGCCGTCCTGGGCGGCTGCCCGATTTATTCGAACAGCAGCAGCCCGTACGGCGAGTACCAGGTCTGCAACGAGAGCGGGTGCTACAGCTGCCCCGACTCGTCGTACTCGTCGGCATGCGTTCCGTGGCCGTGCCGGGGAGACAACGACTGCGCTCCGGGATACGCCTGCACCAGCAGCGGCCAGTACGGCGGCAGCTGCACACCCGCGGTCGACTCCGGGTCGACGACGGGATCGTGCCGTCTGCCAAGCGACTGCGCCTCAGGGTACACATGTGGGCAAGACGGAACCTGCCACCTCGGCGACTGCGGCCAGGCGGGCGTCGGCTGTCCTGACGGCTACGTCTGCCGCCTCGCCGGGGGGCAAGCGGAGTGCGCACCGACGCAAACGGGAGATGACGGCGGCGTGGCGCAAGACTCCGCTCCTCCCACCGAAGCCGGACAGACGACCGATTCATCGAGCGGTGGGGGCGACGCGCCGTCGAGCGGAGACGACGCATCGGGCGGTTCGTCCGAGGGGGGCGCGCCACCGGACGCGGGGGTACCCGTCGTTCCGTGCAACGCGGATTCGGACTGCAGCGGATCCGGCGCGCGTTGCGTGGACGGTCAGTGTACGTCGCAGACCGGACTCTGCTCGGATACCTCACAGTGCCGCGTGAACGGCGAGGCCTGCGTCGATGGGCTCTGCGAGCCGCACTGCGATGCGGCCTCTCCCTGCCCGACGGGCTACTCGTGCGATCTCACGCGGGGCATCTGCAACATCAACCCCAGTCCGTGCGCGAGCACCGCCGCGTGCCAGGGCGGGACCGTCTGCGTCGAGCAGCATTGCGTTCCGCCGTGCGGCGCGGGCGAGGCCGGCGCGGCGTGCCCCGGCGGGCAAGTCTGCGTGAACGGCGGATGCATCCCGGATCAAGCCGCGAACTTCGCCTGCACGAACGACGGGCAGAGCGGGTCCACGGCCCACCAGTGCTCCAACGACGGCATCTGCGTACACCACGACTGCTACACTGCTTGCACGTCGGGTGACGGCGGCAGCGGCGGCTGCGCAGGATCGATGGTCTGTCAGCCGGTCACGATCGAAACGGGAAGCTATGCGGTCTGCGCTCAGCCATCGACGCTCGGAAGCGAGTGCGACCCCGCTCAGGGCAAAGTCTGCACGGCTGGCGTGTGCGTCGACGGTTACTGCCGCTGACGGCACGTCTCCGGCGCATCCCCAGGTCCTGCCGGAGCGTGGTCGGAACCTGAGGGTGGTCGTCGTCCTTTTGAGCCTCACCGCCTGCTCGTCGGCGAACACGCCGGCGGCCGGGGACGCGGGCCAGCCCGACGTCGGATGCATATTCGCATGTGGTGACGACGGCGGAAGCAACCTCCCGCTCGCCGTCCAGGTCCGGGGGAAGATCGATCAGATCTGCGCGAGCACGGACGGCTGTCACGGCGCGGGGGCAGGGATGATGGGCCTCGCCGTCGGCGACGAGTTCCCGCCGATGATCAACGTGGTTTCCTCCGAGATGAGCCCGCTGCTGCGCGTCGCTCCGGGCGACCCCGATCACAGCTACGTCTACAGGAAGCTCGCGTGCGACGGAGGCATCGTCGGGGCCTGCATGCCGGCAAGCTCCGGCTATAACCCCGATCTCGCGCGCCTCTTCCACGACTGGATCGAGGCGGGCGCTCCGACGAAGTGACGTTCGCGCGATCGGACGTCCGTCATGGCAACCGGCGGCCCGTCGCGCACCCGACGTTGATCGTCAGCTCGAAGGCGCTGTCGCTCCAGTACTTGTCGATGGCGTCGCGCACGTAGGCGAACGGCTTTTCGACGTCTGGCAGATCGAGGTTCAGCCGCACCTCGGGAAGAATGAGGAGCCGCGAGATGGGGTCCTCGAAGAAGTCCCGGCCGCTCTGGAAGGACAGCGTCGTCGGACGCAGGATGACGTCGACGAAATCGAACCCGTGCTCCTCCATCTCCGCACCGAACATCTCGAGGGTCGGGCGCACCAGGACCGCCTGCTCGACTGCGCTCGACACGTCGTGATCGTCGTACTTCAGGCCGTACTCGCGCAGCAGGTCCGCGAGCTCCTGGAAGCTGCCGCGGAGGGGCATCGCGATGAGCGCTTGCCCGTGTGGCGCAAGGAGGCGCGCACACTCGGTGAGCACGCGCCCTCTGTCGTCTGGATTGCCGAGCGGATGAAGCGTGAGCGCGTGGGAGAACGCGGACGCCGGGAGCGACGTGGGCAGGACATCGCTCTGTCGGTAATCGCTCACCATCTCGGGCATCGTCACCGCTTTTGCGCGCGCGAGTTCGAGCGCCGCTTGCGAATCGTCCAGACCGACGATGTGTACGCCGGGTAGCTTCAGGGCGATGCCGCGATCGGGATATCCGGTCCTGCATTGCAAGTGCACCAGCTGGGCCTCGTCGCTCTCGACCATCATCTCGAGCGCGAGATCCCCGAACAGCGACAGGTACCGTGGGATCACGAACGTCTCGAAGATGGCCGCCTCGGCGGGACCAAGTCGCACGTGGCCTTTGGTCTCCGGGCCCGCGGGGGCGACCCGGTGTGCGCCGGATGGTTCGGCGGTCACGTCGACCCCTTGGAGAGCAACGCTCTCGCCTCCGCAACGAGCTCGGCGATCGTCGCGTCCCCTTCGGTCCCGCCCTCGTCCTCCAGCTGGACTCTGCGTGAGTCTTGCGCCAGCGGTTCGAGGAGCGGGAGGGCGGAAGGATCTCCGATATCGACCAGGGCCTCGATCGCGGCGGCCACGGCGTCCGCGTCACGATGAGCCAGGAATCGCGCCAGGAGCTTGGCTACCCCCGGCTCGGGCACCTCGATCAGAAGGTACGGGAGCTCGGACAGGGCAGGGCTCGCGGGCGGCAAACGCTCGAGCGCACGCTCCACGCCGAGCGCGACCTCCTTGAACCGGTCGAACGCCAGCCCAGCAAGCGCCTCGCCAGCCGCGTGCCGCGCCTCCGGCTCATCGCAGGTCAAGATGTCGATCAGGAGATCGACCACGCGCGGGCCTTGCATTTCACCGAGCACGGCGGCGACTCGCACGAGCCGCAAGGATGACTCGTCCTCGTCGAGCTCGTCCAGGGTGGTCGCGGCACGAACGGCTTGCTCGAGGACCGGCAGCACGCTCTCCGGCGCCGCATCTACGAGCGCATCGTGGGCTTTGCGCACCGCGCGCTCCGCGTCGAAGAGCGCCTTGAGCGTGAGAGAGGGGTCGGACATTTTGCCCAGCAGCATGATAACCGTGACCGTGGCGCGCGCTCGTGGGAATCTCGCGGCGGGCCTTGTGCCATGACCCAGCCCGCTCGATTGAACCGAAGAACGCCACGGTACGGCGGCCGCACCAGCGCCCTCGGCTCGCTCTGGGCGACGCTCGGGGTCGCCGTTCTATCGCTCGGCGCCGGGCCCGCACGGGGCGCCGCCGTGCATCTTCAGATGGCAGACCTTCGCGCGAGCACCTCGGGCGAGAGCGGGATCATGGCCGCATGCCCCCCGGGTACTTTGCCGGACGGCGACGCGTGCGTTCGCATCGCCGACGCCGACGAAGCGCCGGAGGCCGAGGCGAACCTGAACGCTCACCACGATCGCCGCGGCCGATGGGTGACCTACGATCAAATTCCGCGGCGACCGGAGCGACCCGCCGATTACGACGCGTATCGGTATCCCGTGCCATGCGAACGGGGCTGCGTCGTCAGCGGTTACGACCTGGACCAGCCCGAGGACGCGCAACGCCGCGGGCGCCGACTTCGCTACGTGGGTCACGGTGCGGTCGACCTCCTTAAGAGGAGGGGAACGGCGGTGACCCTCGTGGCTCTCGAACACCAGGTCGAAGACGCCGAGGTCGTGTACGTAGGGCCGCTTTTCGGGACGACCGTCGTCACCCGGCATGCGCTTCGCGAGGGCGGACAGCTACGCGACTATCTGCTGCTCTTCGGGCACCTGGATGCGGCGGCTCCGGGCCTCAGGGCCGGAATGCATCTGCGCGAGGGCGACCCCGTGGGGTTCGTTGGAGACACGGGCTCCCCCTCCCTGGTCCACCTTCATCTGGAAGCAAGAAGGGTGCGCGACGGGGTGGATGTGGGCAAGCTCCCGCCATCGGCCATGATTGCGAACGAAAGCAGCGTGGTCTGCGATCCCCGCAACATATTGCCGTTACGTTGAACTTGCCTTGCGCACGAGCACCGCGCGCGCGAACATTACGAGGTCCTTGTCCCACCCCGCCGCTGCCCGTCGTCCGGACGAGACGGCGCCCTCTCAACGCGGCGCTGGCGGTTCCGTGTGCACAGCGTGCGGGCGAGAGTTCGCAGATCCCGCGCCCCTCTCGTGCCCCGACGACGGCGCGACGCTGCTGCGAACGGCTGACGTCCTGGCTGCCGAAGGCGACCCGATGCTCGGTCGCGTGCTCGCCTCGCGTTTCACGATCCTGGCCCGCATCGGTTCGGGCTCGATGGGTACCGTGTATCGCGCCAGGCAGTCGCCCATCTCCCGCGACGTCGCAATCAAGATCCTCCGCAGCGACCGCGCCATCGACGAAGTGAGCCGCGCGCGCTTTCTCCGCGAGGCGCGCGCAAATAGTCTGCTCACGTCGCCCAACACCGTGACCGTCTTCGACTTCGGCCAGAGCGAGGGCGGAGACTTTTACCTGGCGATGGAGCTGCTCGAGGGCGAGTCGCTCGGCCAGCGGATCAAGAGGATGGGGCGCATCCCGGTCGAGGACGCGCTCGACACCGCGAGGCAGGCGCTACGCTCGCTCGCGGAGGCGCACGCGAAGGGGATCATCCATCGCGATCTGAAGCCGGACAATTTGTTCTTTGCGCGCGTGCGCACGAACGAAAAATACGAAGAAATCGTCAAAGTCCTCGACTTCGGAATCGCGAAGATGCTGCCCGCCGACGGGGAGCTCGGCATGAACGCGGTCGAAACGCAGGCCGGGACCGTCTTCGGCACGCCGCGCTACATGTCTCCGGAGCAGGCGCAGGGAAAGCCGCTCGACGCGCGCAGCGACCTCTACTCCCTCGGCGTCATTTTGTATCACATGCTGACGGGGCGTCCGCCCTTCACGGACGACGACGCCATCGTCGTCATGGCTCGGCACATCAAGACGATGCCGCGGCCCATGACTGAGGTCGCCCCGGACGCTCGCATCCCCTCCGAGGTCGAGAGCCTCGTGATGAGGATCCTCTCGAAGGAGCCGGAGCGGCGGCCGGAGAGCGCCGACGTGCTCTTCGCCGAGCTCACGCGCGCCAAGGAGAGCGCGGCGGTGAGCGGCGTTCGCACCTCGCTCGTAGGAGGAGGCGCCCTCGACCCAGTGCTCCTCGAGCGGAGCAAGTCTCTTCCGCCGTCTCCGCCAGGTCACGTCACGCACGACACCTTCAGCGTTCGCATCGGGCCCGTCCCGAAGTCGCGACGAGGAATGTACGTTGCCGCCGCAGTCCTGATCGTTGCCGGCGCGGCGACGGCGGTTGGCTCGTTTGCCATGCAACGCTTTCGCTCGGTCGCAGCCGCACAGCACCCGCTGCCCGGGCCCTGTCTCTTATACACATCTCCGAGCCCACGAGACAGGCAGAAA
>CALKVG010000278.1 GCA_937998045.1 uncultured Myxococcales bacterium | reverse complement strand
CCCCGGGCACGCCAATCGCCCCATTCCCCCCCCAGTTTCCGTTGGGCACGTACGCCGTGACGTTGGGTCCTGACACCAGGAGAGCCATGGCCGCTCCCGGCACGCACGCTTGCGGAGGCAGGGGAGGCGGTTGCGCGTCCGTCGGCGGCGGGCCCGCGTCCGTCGGCGGCGGGCCCGCGTCGCCGCACGCCAAAACTGCAACCCCGGGTGGCACGCGTGGCCACACGCGCCGCAGTTGTTCGGGTCCTGCGTCAGATCGGTGCAGGTCCCCGCGTCGCCGCAGACGGTCACGCAGACGCACGTGCTTCCGACGCACTTCTTCGGTACGCCCGCCGCGATGCTGCACGCCTCGTCCGCGCCGGGCTCCTCGTCGACCTTGCCGTCGCAGTTGTTGTCCTTGCCGTCGCACGCCTCGGTCCCGGGCGTGCACGCGCAAACGCCTTGTCCCTCGCTCCCCGCCTCCACGGGCGACCCCGCGTGGTTGCACGTCCACCCGGGAACGCAGTCGCTGGCCGAGAGGCAGGGCTCGGTGCACACGCCGGGGCTGGCGTCAGTCCCCTGGAGGAAGCTGCACGTCGCCGACATGCACTGCGAGCCCTGGGTGCACGGCTGCCCGACGTCGGCGGGATGAGACTCGCAGAGGTTGGTCTTCGCGCAGTAGGAGATGCCAGCGCATCCTCCGTCGGCGCAGCAGGCGCTGCCTTGCTGGCCGCAGCTTCCGTTCCCGGCGCTCGTCTCTGGACCGGCGTCCGGCTCGACGATGCTCGTCCCTCCGTCGTCCCCGGAGTCGTCGGTGGAGCCGCCGGCGCACGCCCAGATTGCGCAGACAGCGCCACAGAGAGCCGCCGCGGCAAGCCCAGGTGCGATTGACGAGTTCATGCCCACTTTCGCGCCGCGGCTAGTTGCTGCGAATCGTCGCGGGGACGGCGTACGTCGCTTGCCGAAACGGCGGCACGCGCGCCCCCGAGAGCGCGCGACGGATGCATGCTTCGACGGGCTTGCCGGCAGCCCAGCCCGAGATGGCCACCGCAGCGACGGAGCCATCGGACCGGAACGTGATGTTCGCGTGCGAGACCGGAACGTCGTCGTCGAGGCACTCGTGCGCCGCCGGGAGGACGGCACCGATTGCGCTCTTGATGGCGCCGAGCGACGGACGCGTCGGCGCGTTCGTCCCCTCGTCCGGCAGGTCCGCGGCGGGCGCTGCCGCGGTCGCGATCACCGGCGTCGCCTGATGGGGCCCACCGACGGCTTCTTGAATGAGTTCTCCGAGGCTCTTCGTCTCTCGCGCCGTGTGCGCCGCCGGCGACACGGGCGCGGCGGAGACCGTTGCGGAAACCGCTGCCCGCACCGTGGCTTTGGGGTGCGCGACCGCGGGCTGCGCGGGCGGGGCCCCGGCGCTCGTCGCGGGCGGGAGCGACGGAAGATCGAGGATGCCATCGTCGCTCGATTGCTCCGCGGCGGGCGCAGGCTCGGCGGGCGCGAGCCGAGTCGCCGGTGCGGGTACCAGCAGGATCGGCTGGGCATCCGTCGGCCGAGGGGGCCGGCGCACCGCCAGAGCACCGCCGACGAACGCGATGGCGCCCACGGCCGCGATCGCGAGCCATCGCCCCACGGCGTGCTGCGAGGTGGCCTTGCCGCCCTCGGGCGGTACCGGAGGCGCGAGGGTCATGAGAGACGCGAGGTGGACGACGCCGGAGTCCTCCTCTCGCTCGGCCGGGGCGCGCTCCGAAGGCATGGTCTCGGCGAGCTTGGCGAGCTCGGCGATCATCGCCCGGTCCTTCTGTCGCGAGTCTGTGCTCATGGCCTTGGGCTCGCACGGCGCTTACTGAAGGACGCCCGGCGGCTTCGGTGTCGAGCCGATCGGCACGAGGCACGACGACAGATCGAACAAGATGAACTCGATCGCCTTCTCGTCCGGCCAGAGTGCGGCCCGCGAATCGCACCCTGCCGGCACGGTCCCCGAGCCTCCGGGGTAGTCGTTCGCCGATCCCGCGACGTGCATGTTGCTGAAGACGGCGCGCCCGCAGTACTGCGGCACGCCGGCGTCGTTCTTCGCGGCGTCGAACGGCATGTCCCACGAGAAGTACTGCGTGCTCGCGGGCGATACCGACGGATCGGTCTGCACCCACGCCGTCGCGAGGTTGCCCGCGGTGACCGTCGCGTCGTGCATCGCGTTCCCTTCGGGGACGACGATTTCCCCGTCGATCGAGAGCGCTCCGACTGCCCCGAGCCACGCCTTGAGCGCTGCGCCCTCGGGGAACGGTCGACCTCCGGCAAGCGTCGGCTCGATGATGCCGCTGATGTCCTGGGTGTAAAAGTCGGTACCGCCATCGATGTTCAGCCAGTTGGCCACGTTGGCGAACGGTGGATACGCGGAGCCACTACTGGGATCGACGAAGAACGCGTAGTGGTAGTGCTCCGCGAAGACGCGACCGCCCTGGCTCACGTACGACGCCATGTACCCAGCCGTCGTGGCGTCCACGCCGTAGGTCGGGTCTCCCTCGCACGACAGCATGACGATGTCGTATCCGAGGAGGTCCGGCAGGTCGTCCCACAGCGCGGCGGAGGACGCCAGAGATCCGCCGGCGACAGCGTTGCCTGTGCCCTGAAAGATGTGGACGCCCGGCCCCGATTTGCTTCCCGTGAAGAGCGACTCGTCCACGCCGATGCGTGTGAGCAGGCATTCGAGGGCATCGGCCATTCCGGTCGATACGGCGATGTTCGGCAGGCTCGCGTACGCCCCGTCCGAGAAGCTCTTGGGGAGGGTGATCTTTCCCGCGCTCGTCGTCGCGCACGGCGCGACCGGCGGCAGCGTGATTTCTTTGCGCCACTTGCCGATCTGCACGACGAGCGGAATGTCCGCGCCGTCCGGCGCGCCCGTGAGTGTGAAGTTGCCTTCCGCGTCGGTGAGGGCGACGGCCAGTGGTTCGCCGGAGAAGAGCGCGTCGCACGAGCACGACGCAGAGTTGACGCCGAGGGGGATGGGGTCCAGCTTGCCGCCGGGCGAGTTGGGGATGTAGACGACGACGTTGTAGAGCGGGTCCCTTCCCGCCGGATCGAACACCTGCCCGGTGACCTGGGCACCTGCCACCCCGCCGGGGCACGAGTGCACCTGGCACTGGAGGTTGGTGCAACCACTCGGCGGGGGGGACGCGCCGCCGCCGAACGTGGGGGAGCCGCCTTCTCCGGCGGTCCCGCCGTCGCTCGCGTCCGAGCCGAGATGTCCCGCGTCGTCGGAAGGGAGATACCCCAGCGTCTGCGGAGTCGCGGCGCAAGCGAAAGGCAACGCCACCGTGAGGAGCGGCAGCACGATGGCGGCGTGAATGAGACGCATGGTGCCTCCTCCGAAGAATGAATGTCCGGCCAGAGCCGTCTTACTGATCGCGGACGCGCGTCACTGCAGAACAACGGGGTTGATCGCGGCGATGCCCGTTCCCCCCGGATACGCATAGCTGACGTACTGGCTGTAGGTCGGCGTGCCCAGCCCGGTGGTGGGATCAATTTCGCCGCCCGTCGACGCCGACCCCCATCCCCAGACGGTGACCCCGAACGGCGACGAGCTCGACATGGTGTGTTGCCCGTTATCGCAATTTCCTTGGGGTATGAAACCGTGGGTAACGAGGTCCACGCGCGCGTATTGGTACTTGCCGCTCGTGCCCACGTCCGTCCAGCCGGTTATGCTTCCGCCAAGGCAATCGAGCTGAACGTCGTCGAAGCCACTCGAGCCTTTCTGCCGCACGACCACGAGCTCGGTCTCCGGATAGGTCGGATCCGTGAAGAGCACATAACTTTTGCCGAACTGCGCAGGCGGTACGACGTTCACGAAGTCGGGATCTCCGCGTCCGTCCGTTTCGCCACCGCTCGCCGGAGCAGGACCGTACTCGCCGGCGCCCGTCATGTAGGCGGCGACGTAGAACGGGTGCAGGTTGTCCTGGCTCGAAACGGTGAAGACGTCGCCGGCGTCGAACTCGACCATCTGCCCGGCGCCAATCGTTGCCGGTGCGCCGCTCGGTGCGGCTGGATCGTACCTGAGGATCGTTCCGTCCACGGCACCGACAATCCGAACCGGAGGGGACTCGGGAATTCCTTCGTATCGGTCACGGTAGCGCGCGTACACGTACTCGCTGCCGAGGGCGTGGACGGGCGGTATCTGCTGGTGCCCCGTGTCCCACGCGTCCGCATTGTCCGGAACGTTCATGCACGATACGCCACCGAATACTCCAACCGGATGCGTCGACGTGATCGGAGAGCCGACGAGCTCGGCGTCTTGCGTGAACTGAAGCACCTGTCCTCGGTTTACGGAATACTTCACCGTCGTGCCCTGTGCGGCACCGGGAAGGCCGCCGACACTGACGATGTCGGCCGTCGGTCGGATCGTGACCTGGGTTCCGTCCTGAAGCCCGACGATGGATATCCATGGCCGGAACGCCGAATACGCGTCGACCGCGATGTAATTCGTGTCCCACGCGCTCGTGGGAAGGAGAAGCGACGCCGCCGTGTACGCGCTGGTTCCACCCCCGAACGGGTAGATGTCGTACGCGGTTACCAGACTGTCGGTGTGGATGTGGAACGCCTTGCCGACGCCCGTTCCGTGCTGTGCGGCGTCGCCCTGGAACGCTGGGGTCACCCCTGCTGGACATCGGATGGCGAACGTATCCAAGGGGTCGGGGCCGGCTAGAAAGAGAATCGCGACCTGCCCCGCGTGGACGACGTTCCCCGCTGTTCCGCCCAGGGGACCGTACTTGATCGACGGGCCGCTGCCCGAAGGGACTCTGGCGAAATCCGCGAAGTTTGTGATCGGCGATCCGCCGAAGTCGAGCGCGATCGTCACATCCGTCGTGCCGCCGTTCGAGATATAGGCGGCGAAGCAACTGTTCAGTGCCTGGGTGCATGAGTCGGGCTCCGCCGTGAAGAACTCACAGCCCGCGGCGGTCCCCCCGCCGTCCACCGTCGCGCACGTACCAGGTATCGTCGCTGCGGCGTCGCCGAACGTCGGACCCGCGGCCTGATCAGGCGCGGCCGAAGCGTCGGATGCTGCGCCCGCGTCAGGGAGAAACCCCGGCGTGTGCGGAGTCCCTCCGCAAGCGAAAGGGACCGCCGCGAAAGGGAGCGCCAACGTAAGCAGTGGCAGCGCGGCGGCAGCGTGAACGAGACGCATGGTGCCTCCTTCGAAGGAATGAATGTCCGGCCCGAGCCGTCTTTCTGATCGTCCGCCGCCGTTCGAGAGTCATCGCGGGCTGCGCTTCGCGGCTTCTGCCTCGATTCGCGCCCGCTCCGGGGCAAGCTGGCTATTGGGGAATTGCCTCTCGTGCTCGCGAACGAGCTCGAGAGCGCGCGCCGGATCGTCCTCGAGCGCGCGCCTTGCCTCGAGCAGAAGGGCGCCTTCGTTGGTCGGAGCTGCAGAAGGTGGTGACGCCGGTTGCGCCGTGGGAGGTGATGCCGTGGGCGTCGTCGGCGCCGCCGGCGTGGGCGAGGGATGCGGTACCGCCTTGGCCGCCGACGGGCTGGCCACGATGTGCGCCTCTGGTAGCGAGGCGGCAGACTGCATCGCGCCCGGGTCGGAGGGCGGACTCGCAGGGCTCGGATCCGCCGACGTCCTGGGCAAAGGTGCCTTCGCTTCGGCCGATCGTGCGCCGGGGGGGGCCGCGACCGGCGCAACGTCCTCCCGGGCGAGCCATGCGCCGCCCGCCGCCGCGCCGGCGCCGAGGACAGCAATAGCCAGGCCCAGCTTCGCGGCCAGTGAAGCCGACATCCCGGTCTGCTTCACGCCCAACGCGGTCGTACCCGCCCCCGCGGCGATCGTCGTCGCCGCAATGCCGGCGCGAACGCGGTCGACCTCTCCTTGGGTCAAGCCGTCGTCACGCGCGGCACGCAGCATCGCCGCGAGCGGGCCGGCTCCCTCGTCTTCCGCGATTCGCTTCGGATCGATGCTCATCCTGGTCCCCCTTGCACGCGAGCTCGCACCTTTTCGCGCGCGGCGTTGAGGCGGGAGTACGCCGTCTGAAGTGGACACGACAGAGCCTCCGCCACCTCCGCCATCGTGAGCTGCTCGATTTCGTAGAGGACGAAGACGTCGCGCTGCTCGGCCGGGAGCTCCTCCAGAACGGAGAGGAGCATTTCGCGCAGCTCGCGGAGCTCGAGATCCCGTTGCTGGTTGGGCTGTATGACCGTCTCCGGCGGATTGTCGCTCGCGTCTTCACGGCGCCTCCGAATCGTGCGGCGCCGATTGCGCGCGACCCCCACGCAGATCTGCCGTATCCACGCACGCAGCGACCCGCCGGGTTTGCACACGTCGAGCCGGCGATGCACGACGACGAACACCTCCTGACAGGCGTCCTCGAGGTGCGCCTGGTCGACCCCGAGATACCGGAGCGTGCGACCCACGTAGTGGACTTCCGCACGAAAGACCTGCTCGAAGTCGTGCGCGTCAGCCGGCGTAGACGTTGCGCTCGAAACCGCCGTGACGGGCGATGGTGTACGTCGCGCCAAAGGTCGAATCGCTTCTGCGTTGGCCACTCCGGAATCGGTATGTCCGGACGCTCGCCCTTTTATGGATCGGCGCGAAGCTCCGCGACGATGGAAACGAAAGGCGCAATGAATCCGGGGCGATACGCCTGGACGTAGTCCCCGTTGCCGTCGAGGAACCCCCACGCCTCCCGGAGGAGCAGGAAGGGCAGGCCCGCCTCGGCGCGAAGCCAAAGCGGGCCGGCAACCCGCACGGCAGCCGATGGCGCAGCGACAGCAAAGACAATGGGCGCGTCGGAGCTGTGTTCGCCGAGCAAGCCCAACGGGCTGCCGTGGATGGCGCCGGCGCCCGCGCCGACGCAGACACCGAGTCGCACCATGCGCCCTCTCTTCGCGGTCGGGCACAACGCGAGTTCGCCGCTCCATGCGTAAAATTCGCCACCTGCGCCCTCGACGCGAGCGTCCGAGGGGGCGTATGCGCGTAGGGTCAGCGCAACGGGCATGAAGGCGATCGGCCCGACCTCGGCGCGCATCGCGACGAGAGGCGCGATCGTCGGCAGGAGCCCGGTGGACACGCCGGCTCCGAATCCGAGGGCGATCGCGGCCGAAGCGTGGGCAGGCGCTCCGGCGGCAGGCGCGACCCGTTCGACGGCCGAGAGGACGGCGGGCGGGGGCGTCGGGCCTGCCGGTATGACGAGCGCGCTTGCCTCTTCCTCGAGGCTGTCGACCATCAGGCTGACGACGACCGCGATGGATTCGTCGAGGCGCCGGCAATCCCCCTCCGTCGCGAGAGAGCGCTGCAAAAGCTTCGTGCCATCGACGGCCAGAAGGGAGATATGCGCAGAGTAGCCTCCCGAGTCGATCGAGCGCGCGGAGCCGACGATCGTTGCGCTGACGGGTGCATCGCCATGGAAGACGGCGCGCCCCAGCGTGCGCTCGACGGTCGCAGCGAGCGTCGACGCATCCATGCAGCTTGCATCCTGATTGGCCCAGACGAGTGTCACCCTGCGAGCAGGGAGCGCCAGGACAGCGGCCGTCCAGAGGACTGCGCCCATCGCGAGCGGAGGAGCTACGCCCCACATCGGTCGACCGAGCGTCACGCGCCGACGACGGGGAGCTTCCGCGCTTCCCCGGCCCGCCCCGCGCCGACGGGGCGCGTCGGCGGAGGCAGCGGCGGCGCCCAGGTCGCGTAATCCTCCGCGAGCGGCCCGGGCAACGTCGGCTGCGCGGCGCGCTCGAGCAGCTGGAAGTCGTGCCTCGCCACGAGGTCCGCCAGCTTCCCCGCGCGGATGGCGCGCAGGTTGCGCGAGAGCACCCAGTGCTGCGGGTCGCGCTGCATCGCCTCGGCGAAGCGCTCGTTCATCGCGCCATAGTCGCCCCGCTTCGCCGCGACGCACGCGAGGTAGTTGAGCGCGAGCCCCGGCAGCGGGTACCCGAGCTCCATCGCGCGCCGGGTGTGGGCCTCCGCGCCGTCCAGGTCGCCTTCGCGCCAGTACGCACCGGCCAGGTCCATGTGCGCCGCGTGGTGATCGCCGAGCGCCTCGAGGATCGCCCGGCACTCGGCCACCCCCTCCTGGTAGGGCTCGTGGAGCCCCTTGTTCTTCTGGAACCAGTCGCGGAAGTACGCCGTGTCCGCGTCGGAAGCGTCGAAGGTCGTCTTGAGCTCCTGGAAGTCGCGCTCGAAATAGAACTCCGCGTCGAGCCAGCCCGCCAGGGCCGCCATGTCGTAGTCGCGCGTCCCCGGGTACACCGAGAGCGCCGCGAAGATGTACTGGTGCGGCCTGGCGCGCTCGAGGAAGCGCAGGCTCTCTTCGAACGTCTCGCGCGTCTCGCCGCGGTTGCCGACCATCATGTAGTAGCGGAGCTTGAGTCCGTATTTCTTCGCGAGCTCGCTCGACGCGACGATCTCGTCCACCGTGATCTTCTTGTCGATCGCGTCGAGGATCTTCTGCGAACCCGACTCGACGCCCAGGCTCAGGCGCTCGCACCCGGCGAGGCGCATCTCGCGCAGGAGCTCGTCGCCGAGGACGTCGACGCGCGTGTCGCAGCTCCAAAGGAAGCGCAGGTTGCGCTCGCGGATGCCACGGCAAAGCTGGATGACGCGCTTGCGGTTCGTCGTGAAGGTGTCGTCCTTGATCTGGATCATCTTCACGGGCGCGCGCGCCACGGCCCGCTCGAGCGCGTCGAGGACGTACCCGACCGATTGCGCCCGGTAGCCGCGTCCCCAGCTCGCCTCGGCCCCGCAGAAGGTGCAGCGCCACGGACAACCGCGCGACGTCATGACGATGTGCGTGTCGAAGTAGTCGTGCGGCGACGCGAGGGAGTCGAGGTCCTCGATCGCCGGCCGCTCGGGAGCGACCTCGACTTGGTCGCCCGCCCGGTACGCGGTGCCTGCGATCCCCGGCGTCGGCTGCCCGCGATCGAGCCGGTCCACCAGATCGAGGAACGTGCTCTCGCTCTCGCCGACGCACACGGTGTCGATCTCCGCGTGGTGCAAGAGCATCTCGCGCGCGAGCGGCGTGGCGTGCGGTCCGCCGACGACGACGTGCGCGGCGGGATGCAGGCGCTTGATGGCCCGCGCGACGAGGCCGACGCCCCGGCGGTTCGCCGTCCAGCACGAGAGTCCGAAGAGCTGCGCGTCGAGCGCCGCGATCACCTCCTCGACGCGGCGCCAGGCGAAACCGGAGAGGTTTATCACCTTCACCTGGTGTCCGGCGCGAAGAGCCTGCGCCCCCAGGGCGAACAGGCCGTAAGGGGTCTGGAAGAAGTCGGCGTCGAGATCGCCCTCCATGTATTCCGACGGCGGGCCGTCGCCGGCGGCGTCGGCGGCCTCACCGGGCATCGGAATCTTCCAGGGCGGCGGGTAAAGGAGGGCGATCCGCATCGAGACCCAAGGCTATCGTGACCTAGGCTACGGCGCATGGCCCGCAAAGAACGACGCGCGCTGGAGCTCGAGAGGCGACGCCGGGAGAAGAAGCAGCTCCGCGACGAACGCGCGCTCGGTCCGCTCGAGCTCCTCGCCCGGCGCCGCGCCGAGCACGCCGCGGCGCGGAAAAGCGACGGCGCCGCGCTGGCGAAGGACGGGCACTACGCGTGGATGGCCAGCCTGCTCGGCGCGCCCTCGTCGCCCGCGGCGACCCTCCTGCGTCCGGACCGGGAGGCGACGTCGGCGGACCGCACGTCCGGCGGCGGGAGGGTGCTCGAAATCGGTGGCGGCTGCGGCGAGAGCACGCGCGCGCTCCTCGATCGAGGCTGGAGCGTCGTCGCGTTCGACGAGAACGTCGAGTGCCTCCGCGCCGCGCACGAGCGCTGCGCGGGAA
>CALKVG010000277.1 GCA_937998045.1 uncultured Myxococcales bacterium | reverse complement strand
CCCCAATACCCCTCCCCACGGTGCTCGGCGGCCCCCCTCGCCCGTCGCGCCCAGAGACGCCGCGCTGCGGGACGCGCTGTTTGCCGCGGCGTACGCCCTTGGGCAACCGATGGAGCTTCGCAAGGAGAAGCTTCGTGAGGCGGCGGATCTCTGCGAGAAGAAGCTCGGCGACGTGGCCGGCACCGCAAAGGCCCTCAAGGCAATCGTCGCCCTCGACCCTTCGGACCGCTCCACGTGGAAGTCCCTGGCCGACCTCTTCGAGGCGAACGAGCAGTGGACGGACTTCACGCTCCTCCTCGAGCGGGAAGCGAACATCGAGGTTGACGTCGACAAGAAGGTAGCGATGCTGCGCCATCTGGCCTCGCTGCACGAGAGCAAACGCGGCGACCTGCGCGCCGCGGCGGAGGCGCTCGCGTGTGTGGCCAATTTGATCCCCGCGGCCGAAAGCATCGACGCCGCGGCAAGCGCGTTCGAGCGCGCCGACGCCGTAGAAGAAGCCGCGCGCATCATCGAGGGCAACGTCGAGTGGGTCGAGGACCCCACCGTCCGCACCGGCCTGCTCGAGCGCCTCGGCGGTTTGCGCGAGCGCCTTTCGGACTTTCGGGCGGCGGGAGAGGCCTACGCAAAGGCCGGGGACACGACCGATAACCTCCGCCTGTGGGAGATGGCCGAGCGGTGCTTCGCCTCGTCGGAGCAGTGGGAGCGCGCAGCGCGTGCGGCGGTCCAGTGCGCCTACGACTCGCTGGAGTCGAAGGTGCGCGCGCGGTACCTCGCTCTCGCGGCGGACCACTTCGGGCGGGCCGGCGACGTCTCGTCGGCGCTGTTCAACCTGGAGCTCGCGGTCGACATCGATCCGAGCAGCGCGGTGCTCGCGACGCGCCTCGCCGAACGGTACGCATCGGCGGAGCAATGGGCGGAGCTCGTGGTCCACGTCGCCCGCGTCGCAGGCGAATTGGCCGACCGCGCGGTCCGAGTGTCTCTTCGCCGCACGGCAGCCGAGGTGAGCGCGACGCGTCTCGCGGACAAGGCGCGCGCGCGCCAGCTCTGGGCCAGACTGCTCGAGGACGGAGACGACCGGGAGGCGCTCGAGCGTCTGATCGAGGAGGCCATCGAAGTGGGCGACGCCGCAGAGGCGACGAAATGGATCGAGCGCCTCGAGGCATCCTCGCTCGAGGGCACGGGAGAGTCCGCCGAGGCGTGGCGGATCGCGCTCCGGGCCAAGGACCAGGCATCGATCGCGTCGTCAGAAGCTACGCACGTTTCGCCTGACAATACGAACGAGGTCCTCGTCGGGGACGACCTCGCAGAGCTCGTGGAATTCTCGTCGCCGGATCTCGTAGCCGAAGACACGCGGGTCGAGGCCGCGACGTCTTCGCCCCACGAGCCGAACGCTCCCGACAGGCAACGAGAACCGCAGCTGCGAAAGCGCTCGGCACCGCCGCCGCTGCCGACGTAGCGACTGGGGGTCGGTTGCCGCCGTCAAAAGTGGACGCCGACGTCGCCGGTGAGCGCGAACGTCCATCCGACGCTCGAACCGTTCGCCTCGAGGACGCGCGCCTCGGCGTCGTCGAGTGTGCCGATCTGCTTGGGCATCGCCAGGTCACGCGCCGAGACTCCGGGGCGCGCCACGAAGAGCAGGCCGCCGCTGGCGTCTGCGCCGAGTGAGATCTCGTGGGTCACCCAGTAGTCGACGCCGCCGTCGAGACGGGCATCCACGCCGTGCACGTCCAGGCCTGAGGATAGGCCGCGCACGGCGTCTTCGAAGCCGCCGAACGACGCATACCCAGCGGCAATCGAGACGTGAGGCTCCAGGCGATTGAGCGGGACGCGCAGACCGGCCTCGGCGTCCAGCGTCCAGATCTGCCACGCGCCGACGGTCTGCGTCGGAGAGTCGTTCTGGAAGGACGCGACGTGACCGCGCAGCCCGAGCGTGAAAAACGACAGGCGCACGCCGGCGCCCACGTTCGCCGTCGGGCCCACACCCGAGGTCGGCAACAGACCCACGCTCACGCTTTCGAAGTCGGCGGTGAACGTGTTGAGCTGGACCGACTCCACTCCGGCCTGCGCGTCTATCCACAGGTGCTGCGTGGTCGGGCCTCCCCACGCCGTGGGCTCCTCGACGCGGGCCGCGGCCTGCGCCCCCGTCGCCGCCGGAGCGGCGACCGCGCAGACCGTCGGAGCCGACGCGCCCAGCGAAGCCGCGGCGATGAAGACTCGTCTCACCACCGTTCTCACCACGGTTGCTCCTCGGTCACAAGGCATGCGACGAGCAATCGCTCGCGACGCCCGCCCCTGCCTGCGTCGAGACCTGCAGCGTGGCCGTTGTCTTCGCCAGCGATTCCGCCGCCGCCGCGACGCACGCGGCCGACTTCAGGTCGAGGCTCCCCGACGCGTCGACGACCGCCTTCGCAGACGCCCCCAGGTTCTGCACCTCGTCGACGACGATCTGCCCTTGAGCCTCCGCGGCTTGAATGAGCGGCGGCAAGTTCTTGTTGATGGTCACGACGATCTTGGCGACGTCGCCCCCCGCGGTCGCGTCGGCGAAGAGCTGCACGCTCGGCGGGTCGCACACGGCCTTCGCCGCGACGCTTGCGCGACAGTTCTCGAAGCACGACTCGTCGATGGTGCACATCGGCGGCGTGCAGTCGGTCTCGCACCGCGGCTGCGTGTAGCTCGCGCTGCATCCGCCCTTGCACCAGACGTTCGCGCCGCACTGAACGCCGGCGGACGCGTCGATCGTGCAACGCCCGTTGCACGTGCCGCTGCAGTGATCCTTGCACTTGCCGTGGCAGTTCGGGTCGTCGTCCGTCTTCCGTCCGTTCTCGTCGATGCAGGTCCCCGAGCAATGGCCCGTACACTCGGCCTCGCATTGGCCTTCGCAGTTGGCCGCCACCGTCGCGGTCCCCTCGCAAGTCGCCTGCGCGGAACAGTTCCCCTGGCACATCACGCTGAGCTGTGCGGGGTCGCAGCGCGTCTCGACCGTGCCCGGGTTGCACTTCGTCTGGGAGTTGCAGCCGGCTTCGCACTGCGCCTCGGCGTCGAAGTCGGTATGGCATTCGCCGCGCGAGATGGCGAGCGCGAAATTCGCGTTCGGGTTCGCGTTCATGATCGCGACGATGCGGGCCCGTGCCGCGTCGCAAGCACCGGTGCCGCCGGTGTTGCTGATGGCGTCGTCCGAGTCGCCGAGCGCGGTCCAGCTGTCCGGTGCGCCGAGGTCTCCGGCAATGCCGAGGCATGCCGTCTTCACCGCGCCCTTGAGCGACGACGCGACGACGCCGAGATCCGCGGAAGCCTGGACGAATGCGCGAGCATGCGCGTCGATCGCGACGTTGCCGTCGAAGGCCTGCCCGTCTTGAAACTCGGCGCATCCCTGGGCCGATTGGCTGGTTCCCGTTCCCGACGGCGTCGTGACGCAACTCGCCACCGGCAATGCGACCAGCAAGAAAGCGGGCGCTAAGAGGGACCTTCTCATTCGCATGGTGCACTCTCCGGCGAGACTGCACCGCAGCGCACGTACCAACGCACGCGCTGGGCATTTTTCGATAGTTAGCAGCGCTCGCGCTGAACGCGACTGCCACGATCCTGACGAGCGCGCCTCGCCCCCGACGCGCTGCGTTCAGGACCTCCCCCGAGGCTTCGGTCGACGTTCAGCGGACACGAAGCCGGTCCCCGATTCCCGGCGCTATCGCTTCCGGCGCACGCGCCGCACCCGCAGCAGCGCGACGCCCACCATCCCAGCGACCGCGGCGAGGCCAATGGGCCACCCGCGCGAGTCGATCGCCGTCGTGCTGCACCCGCTCGCGCTCGTGCTGTTTCCGCTGCTGCCGGCGGAGGTGACACCCCCGCCTCCAAACATGCCGTTCCCCCCCGTGCCCGGGCCATTACCGAAGAGGCCTGCGCCGCCGCCCGGGGTTGGGCCGCTCGCTGCGGCCTGCGCGGGGGTTCCGTTCCCGATGATCGAGCAGTTGCTGCCGTAGATGGGGCACTGCTCGTTGATGCTCTGCGTGGCCTGCCGGATGTTCGTCAACTCGGATTGGTCCTGCGAGGCCTGGAGCACGAAGTCGGTCGTCATCGCGGCGTGAGAGATGTCGCTGCGAATCCGCGTGAAGCGCACCGACGGCCCGGCCATTCCCGCGAAGAGCGTCTTGAGATCGTCCGCGCGCACCTGGTCCGCCGTCTCGGCGACCGATCCATCGGCGTCTGTCGTGGGCAAGTAGTCTGCGCCCGCGTCCGCCGTCGCAGGCCCCGGATAACCACCTCCGTAGGCGTAATAAGAGCCCCCGTTCAGGATGACGTTCGACACGAGGTCTTCCCCGAGCGCGATCGAGCTCTCGATCTCCCAGCCTTTGCCTCCGAGCGCCTGCTCGTTCTGCTGGCGTAGCGTCGTGTAGTTGCTGGACGCGGTGTTCCAGTCCCATACGAGCTGCGAGTCTTCGATGTGGAAAAAGGGGAAGTTCTGCGGCTCGTAGCGCCCATCGCCGACGACCCAGATGGTGATCCCCACGGTCGCGCCGGTCCCGATGGCGGCCATGCGCAGCGGCAGCGAGAGCGACGCGCCGCTGGAGGTCACTCGAACCGGGCGCATCGACTGCACCCCCTGGTCCGGCAGCAGCTTCAGGGCCAGGAAGTTGAAGCCCTCGGCGACGTACGCATCGAGCGTCGGTACGACGTCCGCGGGGATGTCGAAGCCGTTCTGCGCCAGCCATGAGTTGAGCGGCGCCGGGTCCCCGTTCGTGGACAGCTGTACCGTCGCGTAGGGACCGACATTCTGCGCCTTGATGACCATCACGCCCGGCACCCCGGCGGCGGCGTCTAGCGCGGCAGCGGAGGCTCCGCCGTTGAAAGTCTGGCCCTGGCATGCGGACGGTACCGGGCAGTTGAGCGGCGGCGCCTGAATCTGCGTCTGCGTGAGCGTGTCGACCGCGTCGAAGAGCACGTCCGCGCTGAGCCCGACGTCGACCGTCCCGTGAATGGGCAGAACCCACGCGAACGACTGCGGGTTTCCCACGTACTGGATCTGGTCGTAAAGCGTCGTCTGCACTGGCGACACCGAGAGGAGCATGCGCTCGTCGGTGACGTCCGAGTAGGTAGCCGTCGGTGGCCGGAAGCACCCGCCGCAGGCCGCTGCTTTCCGCTCGTTGATGAACCCCAACGAGACGACCGCGACCCCTATCGCCATCCCCAGAGCAGCTCGTTTCATGACGCCTCCAAAGTGAGGGACGTCGAGCGAGGCCCCTCGGGCGCGGTCGCAGTGCATCCAGTGGGCCACGGCTGCGGCGCCCATTAACGTGCGCTTTCTCGACCGACCGCGCCTTCTACGCCGATGCGCACATGCATTCGGCGCCGGGGACGGCCCATCGTGGCACAGACGGGACCGTCCGCTCGAGGGCCCCGGAAACCCGTCGCAGCCGTCGGTCGTATGCGAGACTCTCACACACAAGCGAGGAGATGCGGTCTCATGGCGGAGAAGATCCACGCATACGACGCGCGAGTCGTCTGGACGGGCAACCTGGGATCCGGGACGAGCGCCCGCCGGGCGTATTCCCGCGATCACGAGCTCCGCTTCGAGGGAAAGGAGAGCGTCCACGGCTCCTCCGACGCCGCGTTTCACGGCGACAAGGGGCGTTGCAACCCCGAGGAGCTGCTCGTCGCCTCGCTCTCTGCCTGCCACATGCTCTGGTTTCTGCATCTGTGCGCCGACGCCGGGATCGTCGTGACCGCCTACGAAGACGACGCCTCGGGCACGATGCTCGAGGAGAGCGACGGCGGGGGTCGGTTCTCGGAGGTCGTCCTCCGGCCGCGCGTCACGGTTACCGATGGGGCGCGCGATGGCTCGCTCGATGCGATTCATCATCGCGCGCACGCGCTCTGCTTCATCGCTCGCTCCGTGAATTTCCCGGTCCGCTGCGAGCCGAGCACCGTGGCGTGAGGTCGAGGTTCGCGGGATGTGGTCGCGTTCCCGCTGCAGCGCTGGCCCGGAAACGCGTGACCTGGCGCAGAGGATGCCTTGCAAGACCACAGATGCGGCTTTCGCGCTGGACGGTCGCGCTCGGAGGTGTGGCTGCGTTGTGCGCTGTGGGACTCAGCCGACGCAAGCGTCGCTTCGACCTCGCGAACAAGGTCGTGATGGTGACAGGAGGTTCGCGCGGCCTGGGGCTCGTGCTCGCGCGCGAGCTCGCGCGTCGAGGGACGCGGATCGTGCTGATCGCGCGCGATGGGGCGGAGCTGGGCCGTGCTCGCGCCGACCTCATGGCGCGGGGAGCGAACGACGTTCTCGTTATGCACGGTGACGTGACCGACCCCGGCCGGATGCGCGAGGTTGCCGACGCCGTGCTCGACCTCTTCGGAGGCGTCGACGTGCTCGTCAACAATGCCGGCGACATCGAGGTCGGACCGTTCGAGGCGATGCGCTTCTCCGACTTCGAGCGCGCGATGGCGACCCATTTCTGGGGACCACTCCACCTCGGGCAGGTGCTCCACGGGCCAATGCGCGCCGCGGGCGGAGGGCGCATCGTCAACGTGGCCTCCATCGGCGGGATCGTCGCGCCCCCGCATCTGCTCCCGTACGTCGTCAGCAAATTCGCGCTCACCGGCCTCTCGCTCGGCCTCAGCGCCGAGCTCGCGAAGGACGGGATCCTGGTCACCACCGTGTGCCCTGGCCTCATGCGCACCGGCTCGCCCGACAACGCGCTCTTCAAAGGAAACCGCGCCGCCGAATACGGATGGTTCGCGGTTTGCGACGCGATTCCGCTGCTCTCCACGAATGCCGAGCGCGCGGCGCGCCGGATCGTGCGCGCCATCGAACGCGGCGAGACCGTGGTCACGATCACCGCGGCCGCGAAGCTGGCGCGCATCGCGCAGGGGATCGCCCCAGGCCTCGTCGTTCGGGCGATGCGCGTGGTGAACCGTCTGTTGCCACGAGGCGGGGACCCGACCTTGTCGCGCGGCTACGAGGCGCGCTCGCCGCGGCTGCCGCGCTGGCTCACGGCGCTGGGCGACGCCGCGGCGAAGCGCAACAACGAACAGCCCGTTCGCTGACCTTCACGCGGATGGGCGGTCAGGGGCCGCCGTCGCCTGAGCAGGCTTTCGGGCCCGGACCCACGGCGCCGGCGGCCGGGGTGCCCTTGTAGAACGAAATCTCGTCGAGCGAGAAGTCCCAGTCCGAATCCGGGCTGAGCCACGCGAGCTCCTGGATCCGGTTCCCGACGGGAGCGCTGCCGCCGGCAGCGTCCGTGAACTTGACCGAATACGGAGCCCAGTCCGCGGTGAGGGTGATCGTCGTCCGCGGGTGGTTGTAGCAATTCGTCACGCAGTCGCCTCCGTTCGGGCGTCCCATTGCGTCGGTAGACTGCGCGTTCGTCGCGGGCACCACGAAGTTGAGCGAGACTTTGCTACCGGCAACCGCGGCCTTGGCCCAGAACGAGACGCCGTCGAACTGCGAGACGTCGATGCAATAGATCTTGGCGGCTGGGTCTATCGCCACGTTGTACACCGTCCCGACGCCAAAGCCGCCGGCGCTCGTGACCACGGCTCCGGTCCCGGCGTAGTGTCCGCAGTGCGCCGTGGCGGCAGCGCCCCCCGGCGCCTGTTGGATCCTGAACACGTCGTGCGTGGGCATGACGTCGTTGAAGGACGACCATCCCGGCGATATCGAGCACTCCTCGAAATCGTCGATGAAGCTCTCGGCGCTCGTGAGCGCGCGCGAACCGCTTCCATCGCAAATGCTCGGCGGTCCCGAGGCGTCCGGCATATCCCCCGCGCCGCTGCTTCCACCGCTGCTGCTGGTGGTGCTCCCCGTGCTGCCGCTCGTCGTGCCGCTGCTGCTCGCGCTGCCGCCGCTGGAGCCGCCGTTGGAGCCGCCGCTGCTCGGACTACCGCTGCTGGTGCTGCTGGTGCTCCCCGTGCTGCCGTTGCCGCTGCTGCTGCCAAATCCACCGGCGCCGCTGCCGCTGCTCGTGCTTGCGCCGCTGCTCGTGCTTGCGCCGCTGCTCGAGCTACCGCCACTGCTCGTGCTGCCCGCGTCGTCGCCGCTGCCGCTGACGGGACTGCCGGCCGTGCCCGAGCACCCCGAGCCTGTGGCGACCATGAGCAACAAGCTCGCTGCAACGGTCGTAGGCCCCGGCAACGTTAAGTGGCGCATTCCCCTTCACTCCTCGCTGACGAAACGTCAGTCGCAAGCCTCTCGGTACTCGCGCGAGAGGCGCGATGCGACGAACGCCGCGAGCGAGTCTTATGCAGGCGCGCTATGCCGGCAATGCAAAAATAGGTCAATTATGAATGTTGACTTCATCAAATGCGGCTATCGACGAGGCCGACACCCCGCCTATCTATCGATCGGAAGGCCGCGAGTATTGATGTTTCACGGCTTGAATCGGCCCCCGGTTCCCCCGGCTTGCGAGGTGGGCTCGACGCCGCCCCATACGATCATCTCCAACCCCGTCCATACCGCGGACGTGGACTGCCGGGGAGGGGGCTGCCCGGTCGTCGGCAGTTGCCACCACTGTTTCGAGCACAAGTCGTACTGCGCGCCTTGCGGCGTCAGCACACCGGTCCCGTCCGAAAGGCCCCCCCACAGAAGCATCTGATTCGGGAAGCCCACCGCCACGAACGCGAGCACCTGGGCCAGCCCTGCCGGCTCCACGATGGGCCGCCACGTACGGGATATCGGGTCGTACGCGCCTCCGTCCGAGAGCAGCGACGAACTCTCGTCGATTCCTCCCCAGATGAGCATCTCGCTCCCCGTCCACACGGCGCCGTGCCCTTGACGTGGCGAGGGAGCCCCGTCCACGGGGAGAGCCGTCCAGGTATCGGTGGTCGGGTCGTAGGCAGCGCCCGTGTTCAGGTAAGATTTCGGGTCGTTGCACGCCTCGCCACCCCAGACAATCCACTGTGTCCCCGTCCACACCGAGGTGCCCTCCTGGTTGTCGCAAGGAGCACCCATCTGGTTCATGATCGTCCAGGTGTCCGTCGAGGGGTCGTACAAAGCTCCTTGCCCGAATTCGAGCACGAGCATCTTCCTGCCCGTCCACGTGGCGAACATCGCGCTCGTGAACTGCAAGGACGGCGTTGCGCCGGCGGCCCAGGAGTTCGCGATGGGATCGTACGACTGCACCGGCGTCTGCAGCGATGACGCCCCTCCCCAGACGAGCACTCGAGTGCCTGTCCACACCGCAACTTGCCCGACGACGGATGCGGGAGCTCCTGCGGAGGCGACGGTCGTCCACGTGTCGACGCGGGGGTCGTAAACAGCGCCGTCGGCGAGCTGCATGCCGTTGCCTGGGTTCCTTCCCCCCCAGATGAAGACCTTTCCGTTCCCCTGGCCGTCACCCGCCCAGACCATGAGCGGATTGGTTCGAGGCGCGAGCGGCCCGAGGGCCATCGGTTGCCACGCTCCGACGTGGTGGCTCCCGGAGTCCTCGCAGCCGCCATCTTCTGCGGGACCGTCCGACCCTCCCGCCTCGGGAGAGTCCGCCTCGCTCGAGGGCGAGTCCGCGGCAGCAGCGGCCTCCAGTGAGCTCACGTCGGCGTCGGCGTCCGCCCATCCTGCGTCGGCAACGCCGGCGTCGCCGTCGGCAACTCCGGCTTCGGCATCGACAGGCGCGGATTCGTCCGGAGCGAACGCGCCCACGTCCGGACTGCCTTCGCCGGTCGAGGACTCCGCCGAGCACGCCCCCAGCTGGGACGTCGCCACGCACTGGTTCGTCGCGAGGCAGCAGGAATAACCGTCCGCGCAAGGGCAAGGACGCCCCTCGAGCGATACGGCACCCATGCATGCGGGCGCGCACGCGACGCCGAGGGCCACCACCCAGCCGCCCCAAAGCCGCGCGCCGACCGACGAAGCCCCGACGCCCGAGTGCATGCAATCCTCTACTACGAACGGGCGCCCGCTCATGGACGAGCCTCCGCCGGCCAGCCGGTGCGGAGCGGCTTCAGCCGCTTTTTGTGCTTCGCCGTGAAGGGACGTTAGTCCGTCGCCATGCCCGCATCCGAAGGGGACATCCCCGCGTCCGAAGGGGCCATGCCCGCGTCCGAAGGGGGTGCCGCGCCATCGAAGACGATGATGCCGCCGTCTCCCGGCCCCCCGGCCATGCAGACGCCGTTTCCGCCGAAGCTCACGCAGGTGTCGCCCGCTGGACAGGGGTGGCTCGTGTCGCAGAGCTGATAGGAGCCCGCGGCGCAGCTCGACTGGCACGTGGAGGACGGCCGGCCCCCAGCAATCGCGAAGCAGCATGCCTCGCCCGAGGAGCAACCCGCCGCGCTCGTGCACTGCACGGAGATGCCTCCGTCGGCGCACGACGACTGGCAGCTGCCGACAGCACCGCTGCCCGTCTGCGTGATGCAGCAAGTCAGGCCCCCGGTACAGGGCGTCGTGATGCACGCGGGCACCATCACTCCGCCATCGTTCCCGCCGCCACTGCTGCTTCCGCTGCCGCTTCCCGAGCTGCTTCCGGAGCTGCTCCCGCTGCTGCTCCCGGTCCCACCGTCGCTCGACGAACCCGAGTTCGTCGAGCCTCCGCACGCTACGGCCAACGCGACCGCGCCGACAACGGACAAGCCCAAGACGGGACGAACGTTCTTCATTGAATGACCTCCGTGCAAGTACGCGCCGACCCTATCCCGGTCGGGTTACCTTGCCCGTCTCACCTTGGTCATCCGCTGGTGCTGTTTTTCCACACCCTGGTCTCCCCGTCAGGCGGCGGACGTCATTGCCTCGACACGGCGCGCCAATTTGCTATGGCAACCCGACCGTACGCACGAGGCCGTGGTGCGATGTGGGAAGGTCTACACGATGACATTGCGGTGGTGGGTGGCTGTCTCGGGGGCCGGCGCCCTGGTATGCGGTGCGGCCTGCGGAACGTCCGGCGACCGGAGCGACGGCGACTCGTCGGCGCGGGACGGCGGGAGCGGTGAGACGCAGCCCGATCCGGGGCCCGATGGCGGCATCGACGCGACGTCGCCCGAGGGCGGCGAAGGCCCGCTCGATGCAGGCGGCAGCGACGGGCAGGTCGGCGCACCCGACGGCGATGCGGGCGCGCCGGAGTCTGGGAGCACCCCGACTCCAATCCAGCACGTGGTCGTCATCGTCAAGGAGAACCACACGTTCGACAATTACTTTGGGTCCTATCCGGGCGCAGAGGGCACGCTCGACTCGAGCGGGATGAACACGTGCTGGACCCCCGCTGGAACCGTGGCTTGTGCGCACGCCCCGGATGAGCCGACGCATGACCTCTGCCACTCGCACTCGTGCGCGGTGACGGATTGGAACGGTGGCGCCTTGAAGGGGTGGAGCTCGCCCGGCGGCAGCGATACCGGCGATAACCTTGCGTACGCGCAATACACGGAGAGCGACATCCCGAACTACTGGTCGTACGCGCGCCACTTCGTGCTCGGTGACCACTTCTTCGCCAACGTGTTCGGACCTAGTTTTCCCGGTCACGCCTTTGCGCTCGCAGCCCAGGCCGGATGGGCCGTCGACGACCCACCCACGGATCTTCCCAGCAAGGTCGTGGGTGTCACCGTCTATCCGCCCCATCCTTACTGGGGGTGCGACGAGTGGCAGGGTGACACCGTCCCCATCCTCGCGGGCGGGACGACGCCAGCGAGCGTCTTTCCCTGTTTCGACATCCCCGCCATCCCCGACATCCTGCCCGGCGCCTTCGATTGGAAGTTCTACGGGAGCAACTGGGACGGATTCTTCAGCGAAATCTGGTCGATGTTCGACGCGGTGAGCGGGATCCGGAACGATCCTTCGAAGTGGTCGAAGGTCGTGGTCGATACCGAATTCACGCACGACATCCAGAACCATCAGCTGCCCAGCCTCACGTGGCTAATCGACCAGGACCAGTACAGCGAGCACCCGAACCTCGAAGTCCCTGGTGTCCCCATTCCGCTCGGCGGCGTCTGCGCGGGCGAGGGGTGGACCGTCAACTACATCAATCAGATCATGCAGAGCGAGTACTGGTCGAGCACGGCCATCCTCTTCACGATGGATGATTTCGGCGGCTGGTACGATCACGTCCCACCGCCGCGCCAGTACGGCGGAAGCGCGAGTCAGCCGTACGGACTCGGCTTCCGGTTACCGCTGCTCATCATCTCGCCGTACGCCAAGCCCGGCTTCATTTTCAAGGAAGTCGCCGAGCAAGCGTCGATCGCGCGGTTCATCGAGCGCGTCTTCGGCTCACGGCAGACGCTTCACGATCTGGATCCGGCAGCCCAGGACGCGCAGGCCAACGACCTGATGAACGCGTTCGACTTCCAGCAGGCGCCGCTGCCGCCGCTCGTTCTGCAGCCGCGCCCCTGCCCCTGAGGGAAGCGAGCCGGCCACCAACACTCGACGGCGGCCCGCGGCGCGCGCTCATCGCGCCAGCGCGTGGACGCCCCCGAAGGCGACCGCGGAGCCGGCGGCAGCGACCACGAGCGCGCGAAGGAGGGGTCTCGACGTCGGACGGGCCGACCTGGCCAGAGCGAAGGCGCCGACGAATCCGGTGGCAAGACCGCCCACGTGCGCGGTGAGGTCGATGCCTCGCTGGGACAAGCCCAGGGCCAGGTTGAGGGCGAAGAACGTCCCCAGACTCTTCATCGTATTCCGCCACACCGCCGGATCCATCCTCTTGCGGCGCACGATCATCACCGCCGTGAACGCGCCGAACATGCCGAAGACGGCGCCCGATGCGCCGGCAGAGACGGCGAGCGGGTGGCTGGCCACGCTGGCGAGCCCGCCTACCAGACCCGCGGCGCAGTAAAGGGCGAGAAACTCCGCCCGGCTGAGGATGCGCTCCACGATGCGGATCTGATAGAGGCACACCATGTTCATCCCGATGTGGATGACGCCGTAGTGGAGGAACATCGCTGTCAGGAGGCGCCATGCCTGCCCATGACAGGTGAGCGGGCCGAAGTTGCCGCCGAGCGCGACCATCGCGGCCGGGTCGGGTCCGGCGAGGCTCGCCCCGCTCACGACCTCGAAGGCGAACATGGCGAGATTCGCCGCGATGAGGCCGAAGGTGACCCACGCCCTCCAGCCCTCGTCGAGCCGCGGCGGGGCGGCTCGTCGGGAGACGTCGACAGGCGGTCGAGGATCGGGCACCGGGGGGTTCGAAGTCGGGTTCAACGCAGGAACCATAGCTGCCCCGGCGCGAGGGATCACGACGCCGGAGAGACGCGCTCCCTCGAGGGAGCTTTCCGCCGCCGGCGAGCCGCGCAAGAACTCAGCGGGAACTAGGCCGGCCGGCTGCGTGGGCGCTCCTCCTGCACGGCGAGCGCCATGCGCCGCACCGCCTCCTCGAGAAGCGTACGCGTAGTGCCGATGTTGAGGCGCGCGAACCCCTCGCCCTCTTGGCCGAAAGAAGGACCGGGGGACAACGCGACGCGGCCGCGCGCGAGGAACACGTCCGCCGGATCGTCGCCCAACCCGAGCGCGCGGCAGTCGAGCCAGGCGAGGTACCCCGCGCGAGGCGGCACGTAACGAACGCCGGGAAGTCTCGCGGCCAAGAGGTCGGCGAGGAGCGCGCGATTGCGATCGAGGATCTCCCGCGTGCTCGCGAGCCACGCGTCACCGTGCTCGAACGCGGCTCGCGCCGCGAGGACGCCGAAGTGCCCGGCGTGGTACGGCGCGGCGGGCGGGGTGCGGGCCAGGATCGCGCGCCCCTCGTCCGAGCTCGCAATGATCAAAGCGGCCTTGAGCCCTGCGATGTTCCACGCCTTGGACGCCGACGTGAGAACGACCGACGTCCGCCTCGCCTCCTCGGAGACCGTGGGGTACGGATGATGATCGGCGCCGGGCAAGGTGAGCGGGGCGTGAATCTCGTCGCTGATTACGAGCACACCGTAGCGCGACGCCAGCTGCGCGATGACCGAGAGCGCCTCTTTCGAGTAGGCCATTCCCGTCGGGTTCTGCGGCGAGCAAAGGAGGTGGGCGCGAACCCCCGCCGCGTATGCTCGCGCGATCGCGTCGAGGTCGGGCTCCCACCGGTCGCCGCGAAACGCGAGCGGCGCGACGGAGATCGCGCGACCCGTCTCGCGAATCGTCTCCGCGAACGGCGGATATACGGGAGGCTCGATCAAAACCCGGTCGCCCGGCGAAGTTGACACGCGCAGGACCTCTCCTATCCCGATGACGACGTCCGCGACGACGTGCACGTCCTCGGGGAACAACTCCCAGCCCCACCGGCGCGCCGCCCACCGCGCGAACGCTTCCCCGATTTGCGCGGGGAAGGCATAGCCGGTGTCGTGTTCGTCGAGCGCGTGCCGAAGCGCCTTCCGGATCGGCTCGGCCAGCGGGTAGTCCATCTCCGCGACCCAGGCCGGAAGCACGTCGCTCCCGTACCGCCGCCACTTCGCGCTCTGCCGTAGCCGAAGCTCCTGCTCTTGGGTCGCGTCAAACGGGTGTGTGGGAAACGATCGGTTGCTCAAGGGAGGAGGCGATCAGCTTAGCCCGCGTCCAGGGGGGCCGGCGGACGGTCCTCGGAGAGCGCGACGTCACTGGGCCTCCAACTTGCGGGAGACGCAGATCAACCCGGCGCCGGTGATCGTGAAGGGACCGCCGCCGCTGCCGGAGAGACCTTCGCTCACCGCGGTCATCACCGCGTCGGCGCCGTCCGGGGGCACTCCGGCCAACCAGGTCGGGGCGATCACCGCCATCGTGCGCAAGAACGCCTCAGGATCGGAGACAAAGACGGGGTCGACCTCGTACTCCAGGTGCTCGACAACCAGGTTGGCGGCGCGCAGATGGCCCATCAACTCGGCGGGGGTCGGCAGAGCGGGAAGCCATGGGCGCTGCTCATTGAGCAGGCGGCTGCGCACGCGGTCGACGACCCGGACCCACTCGTGGAAGCCGGGATCGGCGACGCAGATGATGAGTACCTGCCCATACGGGCGGAGCACACGGCTCATCTCCGCGATGGCCTGCGAGCGATCGGGGAACCAGTGGTATACGCCGTTGCAGATGATGAGGTCGAACGAGGCGTCTTCGAGCGCGAGGTGCTCCGCGTCGCCGACCTCGAACGTCGCAGGCACGCCGGCAGCAGCCGCCTTGCGGCGCGCCTCTACGATCATGCCCGGTGCCAGGTCGATCCCCGCGAGGCGGCGGCAGGGCCCGAGCGCGCGAGCGACCTCCAGGAGGTTGATGCCCGTACCGCAACCGAGGTCCAGGACGGCCGGCGACGGGCCGACCCGCACGCGCGGCATGAACTTCCTCAGGACCCCGAGGTAGATCATGCCCGCCGTCTGGTCGTAGGTCGGCGCAGAGCGGCTGTAACCTTCGATGAGCGACGCACGCGTATCCATGACAGCGTGGATAACGTGGTGGCCGCTCGTGGAGCCGCAAGCCCCACTCTTTCCTGAGCCGGGCAACCTTCGCAGCGCATCCCGCGAGCGAACCGCCTCGGCGCGGACGAGCTCTCGTGTTTCCTCGGGCTTTCATGGGGAGTCGATGTGGCTATCCACGACACGCCACAGAACTTCGTTGCTCACCGCTCACCTAGGGCGGCGCTCGGCAGGCGACAGAGGGCTAGCACCGCCGCAGCGGGTCGCTTCACAGGCACTGCAGCTTGAAGAGCTTCGTTCCGTCTTCCAATAGGTAGTAGGGCGGATTGCAGGCATCGGTCGCCGGCACCAGCACGGGCCGCATGCACTCGTTGCGAAAGCGTTTGATGCCGGTATCGTCGACGAAATAGGGGGGATCGCAGGAAGGGCTCGCCAGGCATTCGACGCGGAACCGCTTGATGCCGTCGTCGGCCACGACGAACGGCGGCAGGCAGATTGACTGCACGTCGCCCCCGGCGACGTACGTCGAGCCTTGCTGCGCCTCCGAGGCCGGCGAACCGCTCGACGGCACCATGTGCAGACGCTCCAGTTGACCGTCGACCTTCGCAACCTGGGCGCGAAGGCGCACGATCTCTTGCTCCAGCGCTTTGACCTCCAACTGGAGCGCCTTCATGGCCTCCAGCTGTTCGGTGGCGGACCCGTCGGGCTGGCTCCCGCCGGAGCGCTCCGGATCTTTGCGCGGCAGCTCCTGCGACGCGGCCACGTGAACGCACAGCAGTAGGGCAGCAGCCGCACCCGCGCCGGCAACTCTTCTCGACATCCCTTCTTCGAGCATACCCCCGCCGCCGCCCACCGTCCGCTCGTTTCGAGCCGCGAACCGGTACGAAGCGAACGCGCGCCCGAGAACCCGCCGTGCCGCTCTGCGCCTACACTCGTTCACTCGATTGCCTGTCTTCGCGAGTTTTTCGCGTGCCCGTCCCTCGCCGAACTGCGCGATCCGGACGGCAAGGTGCTCCGTTGCGGGCCAACGCGCGCCGACCCGATTTCGAGGCGGGCCTTCGAGGCCGCATCGCGATCAGTGGGATCGCACCCAACCCCCGCTCCCGCTACGCAAGATCGCCGAAAAGCGCGGCGGCATGTGCGTTGCTCGGTTTGCCCGCGCACCATGCACTGTCACGCCGCCGCTCTCCATTCGTTCGTGTGGGCGCTGGCTCTCGCAGCCTCCTCCTCGGTAGCCGTCGTGAGCGCCGAGAAACCGGCACGTGCTGCGGGCGCGGAGGCAGGCGCCGGAGCAGGTGTCGAGGGAGGGACGGGGTCGACATGCGACCACAGCTGCCTCAGCGGGATGTGCGTGCAGGGAGCATGCGACTTCAATGGCAACGGGAATACGCTCTGGACGCCCCCGACCTCTGCGGTGATGCCGGCCGCCGGCGCGACGAAGATTGCCTGCGTGGGCGAGCAGACGACGCACAGCGACCAGCTGTCGCGTTCCGTGGAATACCCGGCGATGCTGCAAGTCCAATTGGGCAGCCAGTACAACGTCCAGAACTTCGGCGATTGCTGCGCCACGGTCTTGTACGGATATCCCAAGCAGGGTGAGACGCATCCCTATCTGTCTGGCGAAATGGGCGTCAGCCCGCTGGACGCCAACGGAATGCCGGTCACTCCTGGGTATCAGTTCGGCATTTCGCCGTCGTACGTGCAGAGCGTCCCCTTTTCTCCGGATGTCGTCGTGATTGGCTCCTGGGGCAAGCACGACAACGAGATCGCGACCAGCGTCTACGGCGGCGTGCTGGACCCGATGCAGTTTCAGAACGATTACGAGCGCCTGGTTACGACCTACCTGAGCCTCTCGAACAAGCCGGAGGTTTATGTCTCCACGCCGGTGCCGACGTCCGCGATGGCGACGGGCCCGACGACGACCGTGATCTTGCCGGCGATCAAGGCTATCGCCGCAAAATACAACCTTCCCATCGTCGATCTCTATTCGCGATTCTTGAATCACCCGGAGCTCTACAAGGACAGTACTCATGTCACGGACCTCGGTGGGCTCGAGACCATCTCGGACACCGTCTACGTCGCCCTCAAGGGAGGTGCACCCCCTCCGCCGGACCAGGACGGCGGAGTCGTCGACATGGACGCAGCGGACGACGTGAGCGGGGGCGGAAGCGGGTCGAGCAGCGGCGGTACGACGGGTCACGACGCGGGCGGCTTCCCGAGGGACGACGCGAGCACGTCGTCGAGCGGCGCGACCGGATCGTCCGGCGGGGTGGGCGGGTCGTCGAGCGGAGCCGGCGGGACGCCCGCAGCTGGAAATAGCGCTTCGACTACCGGGTGTGCGTGTGCCGTCGCGACCTTCGAAGGCGGGTCGGGCGGTGCGGCCGCCGGGGTACTCTCCGGTGCCGCGATTTGGCTGTTCGTTGTCCGGCGCCGCAAAGGGGAAAGCAGAGGAGGTCAGTAGCGCCTCGTCTCAGCTGCCCCCGCCCACCCGTCGCATCGCGTCGCGCATTCGGTCGGCGATATCGGGCGGGTACCCTCGTCAGAGCGGATACACCAGCGTGCGTCCGAGGACGGTCACCAGCACGAGGACCACGGGGAGCAAGGCGAGGAACACGAGGAACGTGAAACCCATGACGTCACGCGCCTTGAGGCCCAGGAGCGCAAGGGTCGGCAGCATCCAGAACGGCTGCACCAGGTTGGCCAGCGCTTCGCCGAGGTCGTACACGCATACCACCCATCCGAGGTGGACCTGCTGCTCGTGCGCCGCGGCCATGACGTACGGCGCCTCGATGACCCACTTCGATCCACCCGAGGGAACGAAGACGCCGAGCACCGTCGAGTACAACGAGACCAGCGCGGGGAACGTCGTCTTCGTGGACAAGCTGACGAAGATCCGCGCGATCTGCTCGTTGAGGCGCGTGTGGGTGATGATTCCCTCGATGCCTGCGTAGAACGGAAACTGCAAGATGACGCCCCAGGTCGCCGGCGTCGCGTCGCGAACCGCGCGCATCAGGCGCGCGGGCGTCCAGTGCAGCAAGAAGCCGAGCATCAAGAACGTGATGTTGATCGAGTCGAGGTTGATCGCGTCCAGCGTCGAGCGCGCCGCGTGGACGTACGAGCCGAGGTAGACGCACCCGAGCGCGACGACGAGGAGCGTGAGCACGGGGCTGTGCTCGAGCCACTCTCCCGGCCTGACCGCGGAGCGCCCCGGGTCTGCGCCGGCCCCTGGCTCGAGCGCGGGAGCGGGCGCCGCCGGACCGAGGTCGACGCCGAGGTCGCGCGCGCTCTTCGCGGACGCCGGCGAGGGCGTATAGAGCCAGACCACGAGCAGGACGACGGCGATCTCGACGGCGACCGAGGCGAAGCTCTGCCAGAGGAAGATCGTGTTGCGCAGAGGAAGGATGCCGCCCGGGACCGCGCCCCCGCGCGCGACGATATCGCGCACCTTGTCGGGGATGGTTCCTCCCGCCGTGGCCATTTGCAGCGCCGCCGACCCGGAGAGTCCCTGCGCCCAGATGCTTCCGAGCCCGAGAAATCCCGACGCGGCGAGCGCGCGATAGTCGGCTTCGGGGCGGTGGCGCGCCGTCTCCTTGGCGAGCATCGCGCTGAAGATCAGGCTGAAGCCCCAGTTGATCCACGACGTGACCATCGCGAAGAGCGCGACCATCGTCGTGGCGCCGCGCGCCGATCGCGGGAGCCGCGCGATGTACGCGACGACGCGCGAGATGGGCGGCGACGACGCGAGGACGTAGCCGCTGATGATGATGAGCGCCATCTGGAGCGTGAACCGCGCCAGGCTCCAGAAGCTACCTCCCCAGTACTTGGCGACGTCGATCGCCGGCGCCCCGGCCGCTGCGATCGCCAGCACGAAGACGACGAGCGTCGCCACGAGCGCGAAGACGAATGCGTCGGGCACCCAGCGCTCCGTCCAATCGGTGAACCGGAGCGCGACGCGGGAGAGCGTGCCGTCGCGAGCGGCAGCGGGCTGCGCCATGCCGCGAGGCTATCAAGGTTCGGGCGCGTTCCGGTGGGTTTTGCGGCGGGAGCTCGCCAGCGCGTCCCCGACCCTCGCCACGCATCGCGTCAGCACACGAAGGTGATCGTCCACTCCTTGACGTCACCAGGGATGTCGACTTGCACCGTGTCGCCCACGCAGCGACCGAGGACGGCGCGACCGATCGGCGACGACGGCGTGACCACCGAGAGGAAACCGTCCCCGTCTGGGC
The DNA here is from genome assembly GCA_937998045.1 of uncultured Myxococcales bacterium. Taxonomy (GTDB): domain Bacteria; phylum Myxococcota_A; class Polyangia; order Polyangiales; family Polyangiaceae; genus Palsa-1150. Next base: position 3,657 of record CALKVG010000277.1, on the reverse strand, counting down.
CCGTCAGCTCGACCCCCGCGCCCACCGGGGCCAGGAAGAATGTGCGACCGGCGACGCCGTCCTCGACCTCGACGACCGCGCCGACCGAGATGCGCGCCCTGGACGCGAGCGGTTTCGGCTGGAAGGTCTCGAGCGCGGCCAGCGCGGCGTTCGCTCGTTCGACGCGCTGTGCCTGACCCTTGGCGAGGCTCTGGAATTCCAGCGCGACACGCCCGTCTTCGCGCTTCTCGGCGGGCGTGGCGCTCTCCCGCGCGCCCTCGGTGGCGTCCACGACGGCACGCTGAGCGATCGCGGCAGACTGTTGGATTCTCGAGGCCAGCTGCTGAACGAGGGCACGCTTGTCCACGGCGACAGCTTGAGGCGCGATGGCCATCACGAGCAAAATATCGGCAACCGCCGCGGGCGGCGCCCGCTCGCTTGATCCAGGTCAACGGCGAAGTTCCGGCGCAGGCGTGCCCGGCATACCTGCGGTAAAAGGGCGCGCCATCGTCGCAAGGACGGTCCTAGGAGGAAGGTTCGCCGAGTGATGCCTCGCGTCTCGCGCCGGGCCGTCGCCCCCTCTCGCCCCTGCCGCGGGAGCCTGCGGCTCTCCGTATTCGACCTGGTGCCCAGGCACGTCGCCCTTTCGTACGTCTACTACTTCGATGGGCGGCTCGACCCCGATGATCTCTGCCACTCCCTGGGCGAGCTCCTGTCGGGGTTCCCGTTCCTTGCGGGTCGCCTGGTCCGCACGGCCGCCGGCGAGCACGACGTGCGCTACGACGGCGGCGCGGTCTCGTTCGTGGTGGAGGACGACGATCGCCCGATGCCCCGCCGCGCGTCATCCGACGGAACCAAGCAGCCGTTCGGAGCGACCCGCAACTCCATCCCCTTCTGGCGGGTGGCCCTGGCCGGACAGCCGCTCTTTCGCGCGCGCCTTTCGCGCTACGCCGACGGCAGCGCGCTCGCGGTGAGCATCTCCCACGCGCTCGTCGACATGCACAGCTTCTGCGCCCTGATGGACGACTGGGCGGGCGCACACCGCGGCGCGACGCGAACTCCCCCCGGCGAGCGGGGCCTCCCGTGGCCTGCCAATAGCCGGGAACACTCCGCCCTGCGCGAACACTTCCTGCACTTCAACCGAATCGACGCGCTCCGCACGACCGCCCGCTTCGCACGCGGGGGTCTGGACTGCGAAACGCGGACCGTGCACTTCACGCAGAGTGAGCTCGCCGGGATGAGAGGCGAAGCCCAGCGGACGCTCGAAACTGGGGAATGGATCTCCACCAACGACGCCCTCGCGGCCCACCTGTGGAGTGAGCTCGGCGCGTTGCGCCGCTTCGATCGCGGGACGGCGAGCGTCCTCACGAGCATCGTCAACCTGAGGCAATGCGGGTCGCGCGCGCTCGCAAAGACGTACTTCGGCAACGCGACGCTCGCCATCCCTGCCACATTGGCCGAGGACGGGAGCGCGGGTCTGTCGCGGCGAGCGGCGGCCGTGCGCGGTTCGATCCGGCGTCTGGACGACGAGCGAATCGGGGGGGTGATCGCGTACCTCGAGTCCAGGGCCCGAAAGGACGACCTTCGCGGGGTCTGGCCGCGAATGGACGTCTTCGAGAGCGATCTCTGGATCAACAACTGGAGCAAGTTCGGTATCTACGAGGTCGACTTCGGCGCCGGCAAACCATCGTGGTTCGACATGCCGAACGTACCGATCCCTTGGTTTTCGCTCGTGTTGCCCGCGCCCCCAGCAATTGGCGGCGTCGATGTCCATTTGTCTCTGCCGCGGGCCGCTGCATGCGAGCTGGGAACCGGACAGGCCATGCGTCGGTTGCACGCGTTCGCATGAGCATGCGAGCGTCGCATCCCCAGCGATGAGCACGACGAGACGCCCCCGCGTGACGAGGTCACCCGAGCGTCGAGCCGTCGAAGCCCCAGAGACGCGCAGGCACATCCGTGAAGACGACGAAGATGCGATCCTTGGGGACGCCGAGCTCCTCCTGAACGAACCTGCAAGCGGCCTCGGTCAGCTGCTTCGGCCGGTCGCCTGCCAGCGCCCCGATGCTCTGGACGTCGACGAGGCACGCGGGTGCGAACGTGCCGGCGAACATCATCTGCGAGCGCGGCACGAGGCTCGTCATGACGTACCGCTCGGGCTTCCCGAGAATCTCGACGACGGCGGAGGACAGCTTGCGGAGGAGAGCCTGGGAGGTCTCCTCGGCGGGAAGCAGCGCGGAGGTGTACACGGTCACGAGCGGCATGACGGCGAAGATGCCGCAGCCCCTCCGCACGAGCAACCGGTCGCTTGTTCCGCCACACTCTGTGGCTCCGCGCCACGGTGCCCCCCAGCCCTCACCCGGGCAGGCTTCTCGTATCTCGTCGGAACACCCGCATTTTTTCGTTGGATCGGGTCCTGCAAAGCTGGCCCGTCCGAACGCCAATAGCAGTCGACCTTGCAGGAGGCCGTCGCGGGCAGCACCGTCCCGAGCGCGCGTGCGCGAGGGCGGATCCGCGCGGCCGCGCAAGACACGTCGGAGGTAATCGCATGGCTCGTTCCGTTGCATCGTTCACCCGCATCACCCTTCTGTGCGCGCTCGCCGCGGCGTGCGACAAGCCCGGTGTCGCCGAGCAGCAGAAGGAGAACCGCGCGAGCGATCAGACCGCGCAGACGAACAATCAGACCGAAGTCCAGATCGAGAACGCGCAGTCGAAAGCGGAGAAGCAGATCGCGGCGGCGCGCGCCGACTTCGACAAGACCCGCGAGGACTACCTGCACGACAAGCGCACCGACCTGGCCGACCTCGACGAGAGGATCGCGAATATGGACGCCGACGCGAAGACTGCAAAGGGCAAGAAGAAGGCGGATCTGGACGCCCGCTTGCCGCAGATTCGCGCGCAGCGCGACGCCTATGCGCGTCACATGCAGTCGCTGAGCGTAACGCCGCCCTCGGCGTGGGACGACGCGAAGGCGAACCTCGACAAAGAGTGGGACGCACTGAAGAACGCGGTCGACAACTCGCCGTCGCGATGAGTCCGGAGGCGGACCCCGCCTAGCCGACCTCGAGGAGCTCCACCTCGAAGACGAGCGTCGCATTCGGAGGGATCACCGGGGGAAACCCGCGCGCTCCGTAGGCGAGGTGCGGAGGGATCGTGAGCTTCCGCACCTCTCCGATCTTCATCCCGGCGACGCCCTGATCCCACCCCTTGATGACCTCGCCCTTGCCCAGGGTAAATCGAAACCCCTGCCCGCGGTCCCGCGAGCTGTCGAACTTCTTTCCGTCCGTCAGCGTCCCCACGTAATGCACGGTGACGCGGTTGCCGGTCTTGGCCTCGGCGCCGGTCCCCGCCCGCACCGTCTCACTCTGAAGGTCATCGCTCATAGCGCCCGGCCTAGCACCGATCGGCCCTCGAGGCGCGATCAAAGAACCTCAAGGCGAGGAAGCGAGATACCCGAAAAGACCGTCGGCCTCGGCGTTTGGACCCGCCGTGAAGTAAAGGACCGGGGCGGCCCCGCCGTCGGAACCGGGTGGCGCCCAGAACGCGAGCGCCCACAAGCCGTCGATGTTCAGGGGCGCCGAGGCGCTCGTCCCGAGCTTGCTCAGCAGAGTCCGCGCCATCGGATCGAATGCCGCGATCGTCCCGTCGCCGAAGTTCCCGACGACGAGCGTCCCCCGCAGG